>CAJBYM010000022.1 GCA_903959815.1 Candidatus Omnitrophota bacterium | reverse complement strand
TGGGTGTCACGGGCTTTTACTGGTTCTTGGCTGGCAATGGCAACCTCACCCCCGATGTCAAGCTGTCCGTCATCTTGAATCCCCTCATTGGCTTTGCCTTTGGCTCTTCACTTATTTCCATCTTCGCCCGTTTGGGCGGTGGCATCTTCACCAAAGGTGCAGACGTGGGAGCCGACTTGGTCGGTAAGGTTGAAGCCGGTATTCCAGAGAGATCATGTGTAAGGCCGAGCTTATTAAAGAATATGGGGATGTGCCGGCGGTTGATGCGAATGAAGAACAGCTCAAACAAGTGTTCATCAATCTTCTTCTTAACGCAGCGCAGGCGATTGTCCATCGGGGCGTGATCCGTGTAAAGACCTATGTTCATGAGAAGCAGGCTGTTATTGAGATTGCGGATACAGGAGCTGGAATTTCTAAAGAACAGCTTCCGAAAATTTTTGATCCATTCTTCACGACAAAAGAGCCGGGTAAGGGCACGGGCTTGGGTTTGAGCATTAGTTATGATATTATTAGAAAGCATAAGGGGCGTATTGAAGTTGAGAGTGAAGTCGGGAAGGGAACGACTTTTCGGATATTCTTGCCATTGGCTAAAAGAGTATGAAAAAGAAGATCTTGATCGTTGAAGATGATAAAGATATTGCCAGGCTGATCCAATATAATTTGGATAAAGCGGGTTATGCGTGTGAGGTCGCGGTGTCGGGAGAAGACGGCTTAAAAGCGCTTGCACGTTATCCCGCGGATCTTGTTTTGCTCGATGTTATGTTGCCGGGTGCGAACGGTTTCGATATTTGCCGTCTTATCAAACAGGATGAAGATCATAAGAATATTCCTGTTATTATGTTGACGGCTAAGGGTGAAGAGGTGGATCGTATCGTGGGGTTGGAACTTGGCGCGGAAGATTACGTGGTCAAGCCTTTCAGCCCTCGCGAGCTCACACTGCGTGTTAAAGCGGTTTTGCGTCGACATAAAGCGGATGAAGATACGGGAGAGGTCTTAAAAGCAGGGGAGCTGGCCATTGACAGGGGCCGGCACCGTGTGACTGTTAAAAGGGAAAGAGATCACACTCACCGCCATGGAATTTAAATTGTTGTCTTCCTTGATGGAGCGCAGGGGGCGTGTTCAGGATAGGGAGAAATTGCTTGCTGATGTGTGGGGGATTGATGCGGATGTCTTTACGCGGACAGTCGATACGCATGTGCGTCGCTTGCGTTCCAAGTTGGGGACCTCCGGTGACATGATAGAGACCGTGATCGGGGCCGGCTATCGGTTTAGACAGGATGATGATGAAGCTTAAATTGCATTGGAAGCTTACTGTTATTTTTTGTTCTGCGATCATTTTTGGTCTTTTATTGGGCTATTTTTATCTTACCGCGCATTTAAAAACTTTCCTGGATCAAAATCTTCAGAGTAATCTTAAGCGTGAAATCTATTTGGTGCGCGACCTCATTGAAGAACATGGGGATACGGCTGATGTTCAGCTTTTAGCACGTAAGATATCTAAAGAGATCGGGATCCGTGTCACTATTGTGGCTTTGAATGGTGTCGTGCGTGCTGATTCTGATCTTGATGAAGCAGAGCTGAAAGTTATCGAAAATCACGGGGGGCGCGTTGAGATCAAAGAAGCATTGAAAACAGGCTTTGGCTTGAGTAAGCGTTATAGTTATACGTTAAAAAAGGAGCTCCTGTATCTTGCGGTTCCTTTTGGACAAAAGAGCGTTGAAGGCATTGTGCGTTTGGCCATGCCTCTTTCCGCCGTGGCGATTTTTGAATCGGGGTCACAGAGGATCGTAGTTTTATCGTTATTTTTGGCATTTCTTTTGAGCCTCGGTTTTACCTATTTTATGGCCATCATTATTTCGCATCCCCTGGAAGAAATGGCGGGCATAGCTCGGGCCATGGCAGCAGGAGATTTCTCCCGAAAGCCGTCTGTTCGTTCCAGGGATGAGGTGGGTGATCTAGCCCGTGCGATCACGCATATGTCGGATCAGATCAAGGAAAAGATTGATGACATTCAACAGGAAAAAGCTAAGCTTGATGCGGTGATCATGCATATGTTTGAAGGCATCATGGTGGTGGATGAAAAGGGTGTTGTGCAGCTCATGAACCCATCTTTGAGAAAGGCCTTTCTTATTGACACTCCTGTTCATGGCCGCCGTGCTGTCGAGGTTGTCCGTAACAGTGTTCTTTCTGATATGCTTAGCGATCTCCTTACTGGCAAAGAACGTATCATCAGCCATGAGCTTGTGATTACGTTCCCTGATGAACGGGTGATCCAGGTTAATGGTGTTGCTATTTCTACCCTCAATAAGATAGAGGGTGCGGTCCTGGTGTTCCATGATATTACGGAATTACGCCGTTTGGAAAAGGTCAGGCAGGATTTTGTGGCGAATGTGTCCCATGAACTGCGTACACCGGTCGCGAGTATCAAGGGGTATGCGGAAACGCTTTTGAGCGGGGCGATGGAGGATAAACAGGCTTTAAAGGAATTCCTGGGTACTATTCATGAGAACAGTGACCGGTTGGTTAATTTGATCAATGATCTTTTAGATCTGGCGAGGATCGAATCAGGACGCATGAAAATCGTACCTGTTGCGATGGAGGCTGTTTCCGTAGTTCAGCGTTGTTTGAATATATTAGAGAAGACGATCCAGGATAAGAAATTGTCTGTGACCATGGATCTGCCGGGAAATTTACCTAAAGTTTTGGCGGATGAGTCACGATTTTCTCAGGTGGTATTGAATCTTCTGGATAATGCGGTTAAGTATACATCTGAAGGCGGATCGATCAGTGTTAAAGCCGTTTCGCAGGAAAAGAACGTGCGTTTTGATGTCATAGATACGGGCATCGGTATCCCTGAAGAGGACTTGCCGCGGATCTTTGAAAGGTTTTATCGTGTGGATAAAGCGCGTTCCAGGGATCTTGGCGGCACAGGCCTTGGACTTTCCATTGTTAAACATATCGTCCTTGCCCATGGCGGCGAGGTATGGGCCAGTTCCCAGCTGGGCCGCGGCACCACTTTCAGCTTTACCATCCCTCGCGTTTGATCCCGAGTTAAAAAAAGTTCACACGGATGTAACATCACTGCCATCATTCTGTCATACATTCTTTGTATACTTTCCACCAAAGGCCGAAAGGGTCTGTCTAAAAGCCCAAAAGAAAAAAGGGGGAAGTATTATGAGAAAAGGATTATGGGCCACGATGTTGGTGTGGGGAGTTGTGTTGATGTGTGGCGCGTCAGCTGTCTATGCGGGAGAGGTTGATCTTCTTGTGCAGAAGCTCGTTGAGAAGAATATTCTTTCGGCGAACGAAGCACAAATATTGCTGGATGACACACGCCAGGAAGTCGCGAAGCAGAATGCGAAGGGTACGAATGATATGCTTCCCGCGTGGATCCAAACGACGAAGATCAAAGGTGATTTGCGTCTTCGTTATCAAACGCAGAATAAAGAAGCCAGTATCATGAGGAATCGTGGCCGCGTGCGTTATCGTTTGGGGATCGAAACAAAGCCGAACGATCAAGTTACGGTGGGGATGGGCCTTGCGAGCGGTGGTGCTGATCCGCGCTCGACGAACCAAACTTTTGATGCATCATTTGCCAAGGGCACCATCAATATGGATTATGCATGGGGTGAATATAAGCCTTTATCTTCGTTCAGCGTCATTGGCGGTAAATATAATGCTATCAGTAAGAATTACCTGTGGTATACAACGGATATGATGTGGGATTCTGATATCAATCAGGAAGGTGCGTCAGCACACCTTGACATTCCGAATGTCTTGGCGGGAGATGCGTTCTTGAATGCTGGATATTGGGTGCTTGAGGAAGAGAAGTCTACGCCTGGAGATGCTGGCATGTATTATGCTCAGGCAGGGATGGTTTTTAATCCTGATCCGGTGACCGTTAAGTTCGCAGGGACTTATTATGGGACTAATATGGGTAAGTCCTTTGGGGTTTTGCAATACAGAAAAGATGATAATACGGCTTTGACCGGTAATACATCGAACACTGTTGTGGGTGGCAAGTATGTTTATGACTTTTCTCAGATGCTTTCAGGGTCTGCTGAGATCGCGTATAATTTCCCTGCTGAAACATCATCGCCGATCAAGATGGCGGCTGTGTTCGGGGATTATGTTGTTAATCCGGATCCCAGCAGTCAGAATAGCGGATGGGCAGCAGGGTTGAAGTTCGGCTATCCGAAAGTTGCTGTGGCCAAGGATTGGCAGTTAAAGTATCAGTATGTCAGTTTGGGAAAAGATGCATGGCTGGATGCTTTTCCGGATTCTGATCGTTACAGCGGCAATACCAATATCAAGGGTCATGAGCTGATCCTGGATATCGGGCTGGCGAAAAATATTTCGCTGGGCTTGGATTGGTATATGTCGGATGTGCTTAAAGGGACCAAAGCTGATGAGAGCGTTTTTCAAGCGGATATCAACATGAAGTTTTGATCATGCGAGGATTCTCGCATGATCACCCCAGCGGCTGCCGGGCGACTTGTAGGAGCCGGAGCCGCAGGGGTTATTTTGAAAATCAATGTTATCAAGGAGGAAGTATGAAAATAGTGAAGGTTTTAGGTGTGGCGATGGCTGGGGCGGCTTTGATGGCCACAGCGGCATCGGCTGAAATGATCCAGATCAAGGGGTCGGATACGATCATCAATCTCAGCCAGAAATTGGCAGAGATCTATATGCAGCAGAATCCAGGTGTGAAGATATCTGTGACGGGCGGCGGGTCGGGTACGGGTATTGCGGCGCTCATTAACAAGAAGTGCAATATCGCCAATTCTTCGCGTGCTATTAATGCGAAAGAAATGGAAAGTGCAACGGCTGTCGGTGTTGCGCCTACACGTATCGTGATCGCCATTGATGGCTTGAGCGTTGTTGTGAACAAGGGTAATCCGGTCACTCAGCTTACATCTGACCAGATCGGCAAGATCTATCGCGGTGAGATCGGCAATTGGTCCGAGGTGGGCGGCAGTGATATGCCGATCAATCTTTACGGCCGTCAGTCTAATTCAGGCACGTATGGTTTTTTCCGTGAGCTTGTTCTTAAAGGAGAATATTCTTCCAAAATGAACAGCATGAACGGCAGCTCCCAGATCGTTGAAGCGGTCAAGGCGGATCCTTCAGGCATTGGTTATGTCGGTGTCGGTTATGTCAAGAATGCTGAAGGGATCTCTGTTCTAGAGGTCGCATCGGGTCCTAACGGGATCTACAAGAGCCCGTTGGATAAAGCGTCAGTTGAAGACGGGTCTTATCCGATCGCGCGTCCGTTGTATCAGTATGTGAGCGGCACGCCATCCGGCGAGACGAAGAAGTTCCTGCAGTTCGAAGTAAGCTCTGAAGGCCAGGTGATCGTTGAGGAAGAAGGTTTTTATGCGATCGCGGAGGAATATAAGGCGCAGAATATCAAGAATGGATTATAATTATTGATCGTGAAGCGTTTCGAAGGGAAGGCCGTCTCAAAGGCCTTCCCTTTTCATGCCCTATATAATTTATGAATAGAAAAAACAAAGAAAAACTGATCGAGATGTTCTTCCTTTTTAATGGGATCCTGGTTATTTTGATCCTTGTCGGGATATTCCTTCTTTTGTTGAAGAATGCTTTGCCCGCGTTCAAGGAGGTCAGCCTTCAGCATTTCTTGACTAAGCCTATCTGGAATCCGGACGCCTACGAACAGCCGACATATGGGTTATTGCCCATGCTGGTCAGTTCTTTGATGGTCACTGTCGGCTCACTTGTTGTGGCGGTCCCTCTCGGGATCGGAACAGCAGCTTATCTTTCCGATGTGGCCAGCCCGCGTGTGCGCGAGATCGCGAAGCCTTTGGTTGAGATCCTGGCGGGTATTCCGTCGGTCGTTGTCGGCTTTCTGGGGATCGTGTTGTTGGGGCCTGTGATATCAAGATTGACAGGGACGTATAACGGGTTGAATGCACTTAACGGTTCTATTCTGCTTGCGGTGATGGCCTTGCCTACGATCATCAGTCTTTCTGAAGATGCGTTGGGCAGTGTGCCGAGGGCTTACGAAGAGGCTTCTTTAGCCCTGGGAGCGAATAAATGGGAAACCGTGATCAAGGTCAAAGTGCCGGCTGCGGCATCCGGCATTCTTGCGGCCTGCATGTTGGGGATGGGGCGCGCGATCGGGGAGACGATGACGGTTCTTATGGCGACCGGAAATGCAGCTGAATTCCCAAGAAGTTTTCTTGGTCCGGTTAAGACCATGACATCGACGATTGCCATTGAATTGGGTGAAGTGGCTTATTACACGACACATTTTCATATGTTGTTTGCCGTCGGACTTATTCTCTTTTTGATTACGTTCGTTGTTAATTTATGTGCGGATATTATTTTTCACAAGCATACGCGGGTGCAGGCATGAGGCTCAAGATCAAGCGTATCAAGGAAGTCATGGGATTCAACACACTGCGGTTGTGCATGCTCGTTGTTGTGATGATCCTTGCTGTTATTTTTTATGATATCTTTTCCAAAGGTGCCGGGATCATATCTTGGGAGTTCTTGACAAAACCTCCTGTTGACGGCATGACAAAAGGCGGCATCTTTCCCGCGATCCTGGGGACGTTCTTTGTCACGGCTATTACCGCGATCCTCGCTGTTCCTCTGGGGATGGGGTGTGCGATCTACCTTAATGAGTACGCCCGGGATAACGGGTTAACGCGGTTCATCCGGCTTTCGATCCGGAATCTTTCGGGTGTGCCATCGATCGTTTACGGTCTTTTTGGTGTTACGCTCTTTGTGGATATGTGCCATTTCGGCACATCGATCCTGTCGGCAGGGGCCACTCTTGGACTCATGACGTTGCCTTTGACCATCACGGCGAGCGAAGAAGCGCTTAAGACCGTGCCGCGATCTTATCGTGAGGGCGCCCTGGCTCTTGGCGCTACAAAGTGGCAGTCGATCCGGACCAATGTATTGCCTTTCGCGATCCCGGGAATATTGACAGGTACGATACTCGGCCTTTCTCGGGCGGCAGGTGAGACGGCGCCCATTCTTTTTACAGGAGCGGCTTTCTTTCTGCCGGATATTCCCAATTCGATCTTCAGTCAGTTCATGGCATTGCCGTATCATTTGTATATCATGTCGACTCAGCATCATAATATTTCGCTGGTCAGGCCCATTGCTTACGGAACGGCGCTAGTGTTGATTGCACTTGTTTTTTTGATGAACCTGGTGGCGGTCATTATTCGTTATCGTTTGAGAAAAAGAGGAATGGCTCATGGATAAGAAGATTAGGATGAAAGCCAAGGATGTTGATTTTTACTACGGTCCGGTGCAGGTCCTCAAAAGGATTGACCTGGATATTTTCGAGAACAATGTTACGGCCATCATCGGCCCGTCGGGGTGCGGAAAATCCACGTTCATCCGGCTTTTGAACCGCATGCATGAGCTTGTGTCCAATGCACGGCTTGAAGGTTCGATCACACTTGACGGGAAAGATATTATGGCGCCTGAGGTGGATCCTGTCGAGATTCGTCGCAAGGTCGGTATGGTGTTCCAGAAGCCTAATCCGTTCCCCAAGAGCATTTATGAGAATATTGCTTACGGGCTCGAGGTCAATGGTGTCCGGGACCGGGATTTCATTGAACAGAAGGTTGTTGAGTCGCTCAAAAAGTCGGCACTTTGGGAAGAGGTCAAGACCAGGCTGCATGAGAGCGCGTTGCGCCTTTCCGGTGGGCAGCAGCAGCGCCTTTGCATTGCGCGTTGCCTGGCGATCGAGCCTGAGGTTGTTTTATTTGACGAGCCATGCGCGTCTTTGGACCCGATCTCTACACATAAGGTTGAGGCTCTCATCCTTGAGTTAAAGAAAGATTATACGATTGTTATTGTAACGCACAACATGCAACAGGCGGCGCGCGTATCAGATCATACCGGTTTCTTTTATATGGGGGAGCTTGTGGAGTTTGACAAGACGGAGGTCATTTTTACCCGTCCAAGAGATAAGCGTACGGAAGATTATATTACGGGAAGGTTTGGTTGATCGTATGAAAAAAGTATTGTTCGTCTGCGTAGAAAATTCCTGTCGCAGTCAAATGGCAGAAGGTTTCGCGCGTGTGTTGGGTGAAGGGGTGGTCGAGGTGTTTAGTGCAGGATCAAGCGCGTCGGGTAAGCTGAATTCAGATGCGGTCAAGGTGATGCGAGAGGTTGAGATCGACATTTCAGGCCATGTCTCAAAAGGGTTTAATGAACTGTCATCGCATGAGTTTGATTGGGTTGTGACCATGGGCTGTGGAGATAAGTGTCCGTTCATTCCAGCGGAAGATCGTGAAGATTGGCAGATCAGGGATCCGAAAGGAAAGAGCCTTGATTTCTTTCGTGAAGTTAGAGAAGATATTCGTGATGAGGTTGAGCGGCTCATTGACTGGGTTAGATTGTCGAGATAAAAGGGAGTGTGCTATGAGTAAACATTTTCATGAAGAATTAGCAGAATTGAATAATGATATCCTTAAGATGGGGACTTTGGCGGAAGAAGCGGTGGCGAGATCGATCGCAGCATTAAAAAGTCGTGATGTTGATGCTGCACAATCGGTCATTGACAATGACAGTTGTATCGATGAATTGGAACTGATCATCGATGAGAAGTGCCTTGATCTTATTGCCCGGCAACAGCCTATGGCCGTGGATCTCAGGTTTATTACAACAGGCATGCGGCTTAACAATGAACTTGAGTGTATCGCGGATCTTGCGGTCGATATTTCTCAACATGTTATTGAGATGGCAGATGAGCCTTTGCTTAAGCCTTTGGTGGATATTCCCAAGTTAGCATCGATCGCACAAAAGATGGTCAGGATGTCCATTGATGCATTTATTGCCCGTGATATTGAGATAGCCAAGATGGTTCTTGCCATGGAGCCGGAGGCGGATGCTTTGCGTGATGCGATCCACAAAGAACTTGTTGATGTTTATATCGCCAGGGATCCGTCCTCAGCGCCGCGTGCTGTTCAACTCCTGTTGATCGCTCGATTTCTTGAGCGCGTTTCTGACCATGCTACTTATATTGCAGAGGATGTCATCTATATGGTCAAAGCTGAGGTGGTCAAGCATCATCCGGAAAGGCTTTGATGTTCAGACGGTTGTTGAATATTATCGGGGTGGTCATGGTTATTGCTATGACCGTCTTTTCTTTTTATTGTTATGCCCAGCAACAAAGGTCTCTTGAATGGATGGGGACGTATACGGCTGATCAACAGAAAAATATACAAGAGTTGAAGGTGGGGATCAAGGATTTGAAAAACGGCCTCGAGGAACAACGTGTTAAGTTTGAGAAAGTTCAGAAAGAAAATGCCCAGATCGGCGAGTTGATCCCGCAGATTAAGGATTCTATCGTTGAGATAAAGTCCGTCATTTCCCAGAGCAGGGCAGAGGCTTGGAAGATCAAGGATGATACCAAAGAGTGGCAGAAAGATTATGTGAGCACGTTGGTGTCGATTCAGCAAAAAGTTGATGCGCTTGAGGTGTCGTTAAATTCGACATCAGAGATCGTTGACCAGGGTCTTCCCAAGATCCTGGATGAGATTGATGCCATCAAAAATGACATCAGAAGAATCAAAGAAAAGAATCCGGAAAAGAGCGCCGGCGGTGTCTTGATCGAGCCCTTGCCCCGTTTTGATCCCCGTTTACCGTAATATCCTTTAACAAACCCAAGAGATGTCTTATTTCACAGGAAGTTGACAGTGGCGTCATGGCATTGTCATATTTCATAAGTATAGTTGTTTTGTTAAAAGACAAAGATTTGAAATAGGAGGTGGCCTATGAGTTATTTTCGGGATCCGTATTTTCTGAATGAACAGATTTTGTCCAGGGAAGGGGATATGGGAAAATCCTTTGGATCATGTTTGCAGAAGAACAGGCGGGCATGGTTTAGAAGCCAGAGTCACATGAAATATTTTCGGGTCGACTTGACGAAGGGTGAAATAACACCTTCAAGGTTTGAAAACAATTAAATATCTTATTTCGATCATCCGCAACATTATTTTAACATTCTTTAACGTAGTTAACACAGAGTTTACATCGGCGTTACGGGGATTCCACATTTAGCGTATATACTTTTTCTAAGAATATTCAACCTATAGTCCCCATGTAAGAGAGAACGGCATGTATTCATTGATGCAGCAGAGAAATTCAGGATGGTCACGCTCCTTCCGTTTTGTGTGTTGTGCGCTACTGGTGATCTATACCGGCAACACTATCGGGATTGATCTTTTGCGTGTTAAGGATGCTTATGCGCAAAGCATTATTATGGATCCTCCTCCTGGCGTTTTATTGTCTGCATCATCCACGGCTGCATGCCCTCTTCTGAAAGCGATATCCATTGATCCGATTGATCCGCTGAAGATCGATTTTCTCGTTGATGCGGGAGAACATCCGAACTTTAATGAAGAAGGGTCACAGCGCCTGATCAAATATTTTCTCGCTTTTTTGACCATTCCGGAAAAAGATCTTTGGGTCAATCTTTCTCCTTCCGAGCCGGATCGTATTGTTAATCCGGTTTTGGGCGGCACCGCTGTCGGTGAGGATCTGCTCAGGCAGGATTATCTCTTGAAACAGATGGCGGCGTCGATGACCTTTCCCGATGTGGAGCCGGGGAAATCTTTTTGGGAACAGGTGCGTTCCAAGATCAGAAATAAATACGGTGAGGTTGATCTTCCGCTCGACACATTCAGCAAGGTGTGGGTGGTTCCACAGAAAGCTGTTGTTTATGAGCAAAAGGGCATGGCTTTTATTGCTGAAAGCCGATTGAAGGTTTTGCTTGATCAGGATTATTTGACTCTTAAAAAGACGGCTGCTGAGGATAAAGTCTCTGTACATGCGGAAAAGGAGATTACGGGGTTATATCTGATGATCGCACGCGACATCATCATTCCTGAGCTTGAGCGGGAAGTTAATGAGGGTCATTATTTCTCACAATTGCGTCAAATGTTCAATTCCTTGGTCCTTGCGATCTGGTTTAAGAAGAAGCTTCAGAAGCACATTGTTAATCAAATATACAGCAATAAAAAGAAAACATCTGGCATTCAAATACAAGACAAAGAGATCGCCCAAAAGATTTATGCCCAGTATATGGTGGCGTTGAAAAAAGGGGTTTACGATATCATCCGTGAGGATTATGACACGGATCAACAGGAGGTCGTTCCGCGCCATTATTTCTCAGGGGGATTTTCTTTCGAGGATGCGGCGGAGCGGACCGAGATCATGCCTGTCTGGTCCTTGACAAGGCCGGAGCTTGTTTCTTTAATGAATCGTTTTGGTAAGAATATTTTTCGTTTTACAGTTTCTTTGGTTCCCCGGGGGATGTCCAGGAAAAGCCTTTTGGGGTTGGCTTTTGCCGGAGGGCTTTTTCTTTCTTCCATGTCAGGTCTTGGGATTCAGGGCGCTGGGCAAGGGGCATTCCATGTTCCTGTTGATTCCACCCATATGGTGCAGGTGGCGCAAAATAATGGAGGTCCCCGGAATGTGATCTCTCTTGAGGATGTGTCGCGGAAGATCATTAGTCGAGGAGATCCTATCCTTGAAGAGGATCAAAAATATTTTTCATTTATGAATGGTTTTCTGACCATCGATGATGTCAGGGATATTCAGGGAAAAGAGAATCCTTTGACGGGACAAGCCTATGATTTTGATGCTGATGCCATTGAGCGCAATTGGGACAAGATCTTTTCTTCATCTACGATGGGGTGGATGCAGGAGGCGATCGTTATTGTTGCTCAGCATAAAATGGGGATTGTTGAGGATGGGGACATAGGGCCTCAGACACGCGGAGCATTGGGGTCGTTGATGACCGGGACGGCTGTTGTGAAGACGACGTCTGCGGCGGCGAAATCAGATGTTAAGGTCAAGGTGCCTTCTGTTGAGAAGAATTCGTCAGTATCCAAGGCGAAAGAAGTTAAAACATCGATGGGCGTGAAATCGCCGTCCCTTGTAAGACCGGTGTCTGTTGTGAACAAAGATTTCGTAAAATCTAAGCCTGTAACGATAACCATGGCGGCGTCTAATACTGTTGAAAGTGCGGTATCAGGTTCGGGGGGGCCTCCGCGGCCACCTCTTCCGCCACCGAAGAAGGTTGTTTCAAGCCCGTATGTTGCTCCGGTAAAAACTGTTGCACCGGTTTCGGCCCCGGTGATGGTCAAGCAGTCTTCAACGACGGCATCATCGTTTTCGTCAACGTCCGGAACATTTACCATCTCGAAACAGGTCGGGCTTGTTCCCGATGAGAGGACGATGGTGGCCCAGACGACCGGTTATGTTTCGGGGCTGAACCGGGGAGCAAATGGATACCAGAGCGGCGCGGTCATGTTCAACATTGAGGAAGATGATGTCCTGGAGCAAAGCGAGACGAATGATGAGTTGTTAAAGATCAGCGGCGCGAAATTGAATAGATCCCTGGAATTGAACGCTAACGGGAATATGCCAGCCGTAAAAGTTCGTGCCGTCGAGGGGCAGGTGGCCCAGCGCAACCAGGTCAAAGCCCGGCTCGACAATCAACGTCGTCTTTTTACGGTCAGAGCGCCGTCCCGTTTGCTTATCAAGAATATGAGGATCTACAACAACACTCCTGTCAAGAAGGGGACGGAGATGTTCGAATATATTGACCAGGATAGGGTGCGGCTGACGGTTGAGATGCCCTATAATAAGGCGTTTTTCGGATATTTCGGAAGGTTTGAGATCGACGGCCAGCAGGTCAGGCGGATCCTTAACGTGGCCGTAGACCCTGATCCCACGCATAATCTCGCGCGGGTGACCTTTCTTGTCGAGCCCTCCGCGCCCATTTCAAATTCGAGGAATGCGCATTTGAACCTTGAGATACTGCCGCCGGTGCTCTCGGCCAATGCGCCTGTCATCAACGCGAAGGGTTGGGCGATCTCAAGCGTTCCTGCGTCGGCAGAACTCCTGGTTCCTTCTCCGGTGGATGGCACTGCGCAGTATTTTGTCAAGCTGGGCCAGACGGTAAAGAAAGGCCAGCTTATGGTCATTGTGGAAGGCTCCGCGTCGGAAGAGTACAAAAGCACGCTTAAGGCTTATGAAGCGGTCAAGTCCCAGCTTGAGATGTCTGCCCCTCGGGATGGTGTCCAGCATTTTTCTAATGACCAGATGGATGAGCTTGAGGAAAAAGCTGCTGCTTTAGGGGCAAAACTTAAAGCGCTCAGGAAACAGGTCCGCCGCACGCGAGTCACGGCGCCTGCTAATGGCATCGTGACGTCAATTTCAGCGATGAGCGTTTCTTCTTTTGCATTTGCCGATGAGATGCTGCGCATCAAGCCCAGTGAGGTCCCGCTGGGCAGTCTTTACGACATGAATAATACGATCCAGTTGCCTGACAATATCAGTCTTCAGTTCAATGATCCTATCGTTCTTATGACTCCCTGGGGAGAGTATGTGCCGGCGAGGGTCAAGAATGTCAACACCATGCCCATGGGCCAGACCATGAGGCTAAGTGGTGTCCAGACGGTCGAGATCCTAGCGGAAGATATCAACAATGTCCTTCAGCCGAACCTGCCGGTCAAAGTGATCGTGCCCACGGATGAGGACAAGGACCTTGTGTTGGCCATGTTCAATAGCGCGGCGAGGTCTGTGAGTTATGGAGCAGAGCCAGCGGTGAATGGGGGGCGCTCGGGTGGCGGCACGGCGCAGATCAGGGTCTCGACACAGCAACAGTTTGCCAACGCAGTGATCATGCCGACCAGCATGCCCCTGCTTCCTTTGAAGAACGCGGCGCCTGTGTCGGTTTCCTTCGACGTGCTCTCATTGCCAAAAGGCCAGGTAGTCAGCATGAAAGAACTTTCGACGCGGACGGCCAATAATTTTCTGATCAACGGCAAGGCCGAGCTTGAGGTCCAGGAAAGCCGCGCCAAGGAGAAGTTTGCCAACCCTTCGAGCTTTAATCTGAAATTCGGCATTGTTTCCAATAACGGCAAACTGGGCGTGAGCGGTGGGCTGGGACTTGTGTTCAACGGGATACAGGGTGGGCTAACGACGGGCAATATTTATGGGGCGCTTTCCCCGATCGTTTCCACTCTTGTCGGAGAGCTTGTGAAGGTCATCACCGGGGAGCCGCAAAAGCTCAAGGCTCTTCAGGTCAAGAAGACCGAGGCGCTCACATATGTGATGGGAGATCTGGTCAGCCGGAATATTCAGCACGCGCAAGACCTGGATATCCAAGTCGGCAATGCTCAGTGGCATATTGACCATCTTCAGGCCTTGTTGAATGATCTTAATAAAGCTCTGGCGGTTGTCGAAGCCAATGAAAAGGTCGGGAATGTTGTTACGGCTGAAAAAGACGCGCTCCATGCGAAGATCAAGGCCTCGCGCAACAATCTGAGTAAATGGCAAGATGACCTTGTTGCCTGGACGTTTGAAGCGAATTTTTATCATGGGCTTGAATCTGGCACGAAGTTCTCGCCTGAGTTCCCCTGGAACGGGGACTTTCCGGGCATGTCGCAAAGCGAGCTGGATGCCTTGAGCTCAACCTTGTTGGGTGATAAGACCCCGAATTTCAAGCTTAAGGAGGCCAAGGCCATGATCGAGGGCATGGCCATGACAATCAAGCTTAACAAGCTCGGCGCGCTTCCGGAGGTCAATGTGAATGGGCTTTTTTTAACTCAGGATATCAGCAATACGGCTGTTGATCCGTATTCCGGTTCCACCTATAAGACGAGCGCTTCCCAGTCGGGAGCGAACGGTGCGGTCAATGTGAATATTCCCATTTATAATTCCAAAAATCAGGCGCTAAAGGACATTGGGCCGATCAATATGAACAAGTTTGTCAATGATCAGCAGCGCATCCGAGCCGAGGTTGGATCAGAATTGACGCAGGTCGCGGCGAGTATCAATAGCTTGAGCCAGCAGATCAAGGAAGGGAATGAGGACTACCTTAAGGCCATCAAGAGTTGGAAGAACATGGCGTCCCGGCCTGACCTCTACTCGCCTTATGAACAGGTTGCCGCTCGTGAGGAGATCGCAAGAACCGCCCAGGCGCTTTATGACCTTAAAGCTAAATACTTCAAGGCGGAGTCCCGGTTGACGCAGATGCAGCTTCTTGATTACGGCACGACGCGCGTATTGGCGTCCGTACAAAGCTCTTCGATCGGGCAGGATGTTGTCGAGGCCGTCCAAGATGCCGTAAATCCCGGGTACGGGGGGCCGTCGGCATCTGCATTCAAGTACGGAAGTTCGCCGCTAGCTTCTTCAAGTTCTTCTTTCGGGACTGGGTTCCATGCTGCCCCTCCGATTACCGGTATGGCAGCCCTTTCTGTGACATATTCAGCGCCGGCAGTCGTGCAGGGATCGTCGACACAACCGGTATCATCGGGGCAGGTGAGCGGTATGTCCGCAGGCCATGTGAATTATTCTTCTTCACCCAAGACAATTAGTTCGGCGGTCATGTGGGCCATGATGGCGGGTGGCCAAAATCAGGGACAGGATGAATATGATGTGCTCCTCGATATCCTAATGCATGATCCTAATATTATCACGCGCACGCAGACCTTGGATTTTTTCATGAAAGAGCGACAGAACGACGGAAAATTCATGGTTGTCGCACAAAAAGCTGTCCTGAATTCTCCGTTCCCTGATGTGGTCCAGCGATTATTCATGAATATGAGCAAGACGAATGGCAGCGAGCCCAGGTTCTTTGTTCATACCATTGATCAAGCGATCAGCAAGAACAATATGGCGTTGGCCAGGCTGGGTTTTCAGGCTTTGAATGATCTGTTCATTCAGGATACGACCGTGCTCAGGCATTGGACTGAAGCCAGTTATTCGGAAGGCGGCGATGCTGATTTTATGAAGATGACGCCCCAGGATGCCCGGCGCGTGCTTCTGACATTCCTTGCTTTCGCACCTGACGATTGGGTCGGCAAAGAGCGGTTTCTCCAAAGTAACTACTGGTCCACGCGACAGCTTGCCGGGATCCACAATGACCTTCTTGGCGCCAAAGAACCTGCCGCGGCGAAGCTCGCGCCCATTATAAGAAAAGAGCTCATTCGGCGTAAGTTCGAGGAGAGCGTTCCTGACTTTTTTAACAAAGGGGCATTTAGAAATCTGGGCGGTTTGGGTGTCAGTGAAGGGGATATTTATGACGCGCATATGCGCGACATTTTTAAAGACATGAACACGAGGTTTTTCACAGCTTCTCCCGAGAACCGGGACATGGAGGGCTTTGTCGATAAGGATCTTCTCAGGGGGGCCGAGAAAGAGGCTGACAGGGAGATCTCTTCCGGGGATCCTGAAAATAAGGGGACTGCCTCGCCGTTGTATGAGCTTAAGGACCTGTCCCTTGAGAGCACGGACATGCTGACGTATTTTGATGCCCTGGGAACTGATGCCCAGACAGAGTATATTAACGGGACCGGGCTTTCTGAGCTGGCGCGTATTCTTGCCTCTCCGACATTCCAGAGAGGTGTGGTATTGGATAAACTGATGGAGAAACCTGACGGCCGTATCCTGGCCTGGAGGGAGTATGTGCATTCCAGCGATAATGATCTGTTGTCTTTGGTGGAAAGCCGTACTTGGGAAGCACTGCTTCGGGCGGATGTTCAATCCATGCCTGATCCGGAGTCCATGAGTATCTTGCGTGAGGGCATGATTAAGATGTATGGACGCACCGGGCAGGATTGGCCTTTGAATATCCGTTTAAAGACTTTTACCTTCGGCGAATTGCATGCGGCCACGGATCCCCGTCCCAACGGGGCGGACATGGTCAAGGCCCAGATCAAGGCCATGGCGATCGGCATAGCCCTTGATTTGGTCGAGTCGCGCATCGAGTACACCCCGCAACTGGATTTCTGGAACAACAGCAAATTCGGGACCGCAGAGACGGCTCTCATTAAAGATATGAGACTCAAGATCGCCGGTGAGACCGATCCAATGAAGATCATCACCCATTTCGAGGATTTCAATCCGGTCAATTCGACCCAGAAGTCCCTGAAAAGAGAGATCGAAAAGAAAATGAAGAGCCTTGAAGAGTCTATTTTGAAGAATGATCAGAATGTCTCGAACACTCCTTCGTCGATCTGGTACGCTTTTTGGGCGCTATTTGCGGCCGGGGCCTTCATTGCTCATGGCTTTGTTCAGAAGAAATTTTTCAGAAAATATGGCAAGGTTGACGACCTTGTCGTGTCTTTGCGCAAGGACGTTATTCGCGTCAAGCGCAAAACAACCAGCTGGAAAGAAAAGGTTGCCAGAATGTTCCTGATCCCCGGCGCTCTGGGCACATCGGCTGGCCTGACATTCACGATCATTCCTGAGGACGGTTTCAATAATTCGGCGCGCAAGCGCCTGGTCAAGGTGCAAAATATTGTTAAGAGCTGGAACGAAGATGAGGGGGTTGATCCGCAAGGGGTTATCCATGACATTAATGAAGCCTTGAACCAGTATGACCATGTCATCCGTTCCATGCCTTACGTGCCGGAGCTCATGGGCAGGGGGTCGGAGGATGGCGAGATCCGTAACGGCAAGTACATGAAAACGTTCTTTCATCTTTATCTGTCGATCACCGAATTGCGCAATGCCCTTGACCATTATCAGGACAGCCACTCAGGATTTGATAGTCGTCAGACGGAAATGCTTTTTGACGATAAGGCACGTTTGCTTGACATGCAAACGTACCTCGAAGACTACCTGGAACTTTTTGAAAGCCGGGGCTCTGTTGACAAGCTGATGGGATATAAGGGGTCGGATGATCATTTTATCGAAAAGAGCAAAGTGTATCCTTTTATGCGTTATGGGATCAAATATACCGATCAGATCGGCATTTCCACCAAGAGGATCTATGAGCTCATCCCCGAGATCAGAATAAAGGGCAACAAATTAATGCCGGGGATTTATAACGAGGATGAAGATCTTCTGGGCAGGAGCAAAAAGATATTGGAGGATATGATAGCGGAAGCCGAGACCCTGCATTCTCTGACATCGGCTGCAGCGGCCCGGGCGGATCTGTGGCGCAGGTGGAGGGGCCGTCTTTTCCTCTATGCCCCCCCGATATTTTTGGGGCTGGGATTCTTTGCCCGTTTTCTCGGACTGCCCTTGCTCGGCAATGGGTTGATCGTGATGACTATTCTGGGGGCTATTGCCAAGTTTGGGTCGTTCTGGTGGGCGCAGTATGTCATCACGCATCCGGAATGGCTCAAGGATATGAAGGCTATCAATAATAAACTTGATGAAAATTTTGATAAAAAGAATGGTGATCCTTTGACGTCCAATGGCAATGGCGCCAAAGGGATGGACAAAGTGGTCAAGCGGTCCGTCGACGAAGGCAAGGCTGCGTTGAATGAACAAGTGAATGGCAGCGGGGCGCCCAGCGTGGACATGGTCATCGTTATCCCGGAAGATTTGGATTATGTCGATGAGGTTAATAAATATGTGGATATCAGCAGGGGAGTGATGACCAGGGATAGTGTGCCGATGGTAATTGCTCCGAGCGCAAAAGGGAGCGGCAATGTCGAACTGCGCGCCTTGCAGTTCATGCGCACAAAACTGAAGGACCCGGATTTTTTGGCCCGGTATCCGCACTTGCGCGGTAAGCCGTGGCAGGATGTCCGGGCCATGTTTGTTTTTCATGGTATGAATAAGTTCCATGACAACAGGGTCCTTGACTGGGCTTTGATCAACGGTTACCGTTTGGCGGCCAAGCTGAAGAAGGACGATCCTTTTTCGAAGGGCGGGCAGATCACTGTTTACAGCCGCGACGCGTATTTCGGTCCCATGCTAGAATTCACGGCGGATAAGGATATCAATGTTCAGGCCGACTGGGTGAATGAAAAGGAGCTTGAGACGCTTGGTCTTCTGAAGATGGACCCCGATGGTCAGACCAATGCCGTTGCAGAGATCCATGAGAAGATGATCGTTTCTGATATTGAACGCAAAGGCCGTGAGCCGATGTACGTCGATCACGAGCTGATTTATCTGAATACACGTTTTGATCTGAAGCGTAAGAAATTGAAACAGTTCCCCGCGCTTAGCGGCCTCATGTTCTTTAACGCGAAGACTGTCAGCATCCTGGGGAAAGTCCTTGATAAACTTGAGCAGGATCCGGATCTTTGGAACAGTTTGCCGCTTTTGCACATGACTAATGATATCATCAATCCTTTGATATTGCCCGAGGACCGGCTGTTGAAGGCGTATCTTGAGAAAAGGATCTCACAGCCGGATGTTTATGAGCACAACGGTTTCGATCATAAGGAACTGATCGATGAGCAGAACGCGGCGCGCAAACGGTATTTGTTGTATTATGATCTTTTTCTTGAAGCGAGAAAGGATTTCAGGGGTGATATTGAAGCCGGCGCTATTCTGCCGAACTATAGTTCGGCCAAGGTTGAGCATATCAAATTCCGGGATCAAATGGAGGATATCAGCTTGCAACTGAAACAGGCGGGGCTGGATAAATCCGAGGAGGTTGCTGCGCCTGAAGAGCCTGACAGCGCTGCCTTACCGGAGAATGGCGGGCTTGACCTTACAGGTGTATCCGACATCGTTGATTTTAAGGGCATCCTTACCCCTGTCGATATTGGCCTTCAGATTTTCTCTCCCGAGAGTTCACAGCAATTCCTTCAGCTTTTCCGGGGTTTTGATTTCAGGATAACAGCTTTCCAGCCGCTTGAGGACCCCGGTTTGTTCCTCTTGCCGTAGAAACGTTTATATTGATGAAAAATAGTTGCAATATTTTCAACCCTTCGGTATACTAACCCAACTTAAATTTTATTAACGGGGTCTGCGGCTGTGGAAAGAAGTGAAAACGCCGCAAGCTTCAACCGGGGCAAACCCGGGGAAAATCGTCACCGCCTTCACTTCTGCACATACACGGCGGGACAGTAATCAGAGGAGAACGTATGAGTTTAGAGTTAGTCAAGCAGCTTCTAGAGGCTGGTGTGCATTTTGGCCACCAAACCCGCCGCTGGAACCCGAAGATGAAGAAGTATATCTTTGGTGAACGCAGTGGTATTTATGTTATTGACCTTGAGAAGACAGCAGAGTGTCTGGCAGAGGCCCGTGATTTCGCGCGTAACATTGCGGCGAAAGGCGGGCGTTTTCTTTTTGTGGGAACCAAGAAGCAGGCCCAGGAAGTGGTTCAGCAGGAAGCTGCGCGTTCCGGCATGTTTTTTGTGAATGCCCGCTGGATGGGCGGTCTTTTGACTAATTTTGAAACGGTCAAAAAATCGATCCGTAAGCTCCAGGAGATCGAGCGCATGGAAAAGGACGGCATTTTTGCTCGTTTGACCAAGAAAGAGATCGCGCTGCTTAATAAGGAAAGAGAGCGTTTGATGAGCGACCTGGGCGGTATCCGCGATATGGTCCGTTTGCCTGACGCTGTTTTTGTTGTTGACGTGAAGAAGGAAGATATTGCGATCAAGGAATGCAAGCGCTTGAATATCCCGGTCATCGCTATGATCGATACGAACTCTGATCCTGATCCTATTGATCGTCCTATCCCTGCTAATGATGACGCGGTTAAATCCGTTCGTCTTATTGCCGGTCTTTTGACAGATAGCATCATTGAAGGTAAGAAAGAATTTTCAGGAGAGCAGGCTACGCCTGTTGCTGAAATTTCGGCTGAAGCAGCAGCGGCTATTCCGGTTGCTGTGGTTGAGGGTGTTATTCCGCAGGTTATTGTGGAAAGTCTTGCGGAAGGTATGGTCGAACTCGATGAAACCGTTGGCGTTAAGGAAACGGGTAAGAAGAAGATCATTAAGAAGGCCGTTGAAAAGGAGTAATTTATCATGTCGCTGGATGCTATTAAAGAATTACGTGAGTTGACCAATTGCGGGATCGTTGATTGCAAGAAAGCCCTGGAGCAGGCGGGCGGCGATCTTAAGAAAGCCAAAGAGCTTCTTCGTGAGAAGGGGCTTCAGATGGCGCTTAAGAAAGCATCGCGTGTGGCCAATGAAGGCCGCATCGAGGGGTATGTGCATAATGGCAATAAGATCGGGGTTATTGTTGAAGTTAATTGTGAGACGGATTTCGTCGCGCGCAATGAATCTTTCATGCAGTTTTCCAAGGACCTGGCGATGCATATTGCGGCCATGGCGCCTGTATATTTAAAGAAAGAGGATGTTCCGGCTGATATTGTTGCCGGCGGAGCTGATATCAAGGCCATTTGCCTTTTGGAACAGCCGTTTGTTAAGGATACATCCAAGTCGATCCAGGATCTTTTGAATGAACTTGTGGCCAAGATCGGTGAGAATATTGTGATCGGCCGTTTTGTGCGTTACAAGATCGGCGAATAAGTGTTAACATAGGGGGTCATGATGCCCGGAAGAAAGCCTGTTTATAAAAGGATACTTCTTAAGCTCAGCGGTGAAGCACTGCAGGGCAAACAGGGCCATGGCATTGATGCGGATGTTTGCGCCGGTTTTGCAGCACAGATCAAGGAAGTCCATGATATGGGCGTCCAGGTCGCGATGGTTGTCGGTGCAGGGAATATTTTTCGCGGACAGTTTGAATCCAAACGGTTCGATCTTGATCGTTCTGTGGCAGATTATATGGGCATGTTGGCGACCGTTCTTAATGGTCTTGCGCTTCAAAATGCGCTGGAGCATTTGGGGGTTGCAACGCGTGTTATGACTGCGATCGAGATGCATGCGATCGCCGAACCGTATATTGTCCGTCGGGCTCTTCGTCACTTGGAAAAAGGACGTGCGGTCATTTTTGTGGCAGGCACAGGCAATCCGTTCTTTACAACAGATACAGCGGCGGCGTTGCGTGCCAGTGAGATCAAGGCTGAGGTCATTATGAAAGCGACCAAGGTTGACGGCATCTATTCCGCAGATCCGATGAAAGATAAGCATGCGAAGAAGTATGATCGCATTACGTTCATGGATGTGTTGCGCGAGAACCTTAAGGTGATGGATTCGACCGCGATCAGCATGTGTATGGACAATAGTTTGCCGATCCACGTGTTCAATTTGATGCAAGAAGGCAATATTAAGAAAGCCGTCTTGGGTGAGAACATTGGAACTTTAGTGACCGAGTAAGGATTCTTAAACAGGGGGGATCATATGACTGTTAAAGATGCTATTCATGAAACTGATGGAAGAATGAAAAAAGCCATTGAGGCTGTTTTACGCGAGTTCGCTGAGGTCCGTACCGGGCGCGCGCATCCTTCTCTTGTTGAAGAGCTTTATGCCGATTATTATGGTACCCCGACGCCGATCAAACAGATGGCAGCTGTTTCTTCTCCTGATGCGAGTTGTTTGGTGATTCAGCCATGGGACCCGGGTGCTTTGGTTGAGATCGAAAAAGCTATTTTGAATTCCAAAATCGGACTTACGCCGAATAATGATGGCAAGATCATCCGGCTTGTTGTCCCGATGCTTTCGGAAGAGCGCCGTAAGGAAATGGCGAAAGTGGTCAAGGATATGGCGGAGAAGGGTCGCGTGTCTTTGCGTAGTATCCGTCGTGAAGCGAATGAGAAGATCGCTAAATTGAAAAAAGATAATGTTATTTCCGAGGACGATGATTTTAAGGGTCAGGAAGAGATCCAGAAGTTGACGGATAAGTATATTAAGGAAGTCGACGGCGTCCTTGAAAAGAAGAATAAAGAGCTTTTGAATATTTGATTCTGTTCTTTTATAGATTTTGACCCACTAGCTCATCCGGTAGAGCACAGCCCTTTTAAGGCTGGTGTGCCGCGTTCGAGTCGCGGGTGGGTCACTATTTTTTCTATAGTGCAGCAAACATTCTGCCCGTAAGAGGGTGAATGTTTGCTGCTTTTAGGAAAAAAATAGTGACACTTGAACTGCTCCGTCAGTTCAAGTGTCACAACCAGAGAATTCAGGATTAGTTTTCTTGGATTTGGTCCCGATGTCCTGGGGCGCTCAGCACGGGCACTGACGGATAAGTGATCAAGACATCTTTTGAGGAACTCCGAAGCCCTGGGCGCTTGTTGAGCGCCGGCAATAGCTTCGGAGTGATCGCCCAAAAATCTTTGGTCGATCAGGGCGGATGGCGGAACTGGGAGACGCGCCAGACTTAGGATCTGGTCCCGCAAGGGATGGAGGTTCAAGTCCTCTTCCGCCCATTATTGTAAAAAATCTTTTGCAACTTGTGCTGTTGACTAAAGTAGTTGTGATGTTAAAATAATGCACATTCTTTGATGATTTTGATCTTTTAGCTTTTATGCGGCGGTAATTCAGTTGGCTAGAATGCCACCTTGCCAAGGTGGATGTCGAGGGTTCGAATCCCTTCCGCCGCTCCAAATTTTTATTGGTTACAACCACAGGAGCATTGCCTTTTATGAAGATCCTTGACTTCCTTTGTCCCGACGCAGTTACAGCAGATCTTAAAGCGACAACAAAAAAAGAACTCATTGAAGAAATGGTCACTATGATGGTCGAGGCAGGTGCTTTTGAAAAGAAGCACAAGGCGAAGATCATCGATGTCCTTATGGCCCGTGAAGCTCTTGGCTCGACCGCCATCGGTCAGGGCATTGCTATTCCGCATGGTAAGACCGATTGTGTGGACAAGCTCGTTTCTGGCCTTGCCATTAGCAGGAAGGGTATCGACTTTGATGCTCTTGATGGAGAGCCAGCTTATATTTTCTTTCTTCTTGCGGCTCCGATGGATTCTGCCGGTCCGCATCTTAAGGCGTTGGCCCGCGTGTCCAGGCTTCTTAAGGATAAGTATTTTCGTGAAAGCCTTAAGGCGGTTAAGGATGCTAAAGAGATCCTTGAGCTCGTTGCGCGCGAAGATGCACAGCTGAATTGATCTTGAATTTGATCCCGCAGCTATGAAGGAGCGGGGTTTCGCTCCATGGTCGTGGAGCCTCACATTTCGGGCAGAAGAATAATGTCCAAAAATCTTCTCAAATGGCTGTATCCGGGTATGCAGGTCAAACGGTGGGTGTCGACATCGTTGTTCGGGGTCTGCATTGTTGCCTTAGGCGCTTATTTTTCTGCCTATCCTCATCCTTTTGTTAGCACCTTCGGTGTTGTCATTGTTTTGTGCGGGATACTCTTAACGGTCCTTGGTATTGGCAAGTTAACGATTTCCTTGATCACGATATTCCTGCCGAAGCGCGAACAAGATCTTGTTAACATCCTTTATCAAAAACGTTTTTTGGAACGCGGCCCTAAGATCGTCGCCATTGGCGGGGGGCATGGTCTTTCTAATCTTCTTTTAGCACTTAAAGAGTACACGTCGAACATTACGGCGATCGTTACCGTTGCTGATAGTGGTGGATCATCGGGGCGGTTACGTGAACAGTTCGACATTGTTGCCCCGGGGGATATTCGCAATTGCCTTGTCGCACTGGCCGATGCGCCGGGGATCATGGGTGATCTTTTTCAGTATCGGTTTCCGGAGAAGTCTGAACTCAAGGGGCACAATTTCGGGAATCTTTTTCTAACGGCTCTTTATGTGGTAGGTCACAGCGATTTTCGTCAGGCGGTTGAACTGGCGAGCAAGGTTTTGGCGATCAGGGGCAAGGTTGTTCCGTCCACAGTTGCCAATGTTCATTTGGTCGCGCGTTACCGTGATGGTAAGATCACGGAGGGGGAGGCCAGGATCCCGCGCAAGGGCGTGCCGATTGACAGGGTTTTTTTGAATCCGCCGGACGCGCCCCCCACGGAAGAGGCTATTGATGCTATCCGTGAAGCGGATGTTATTATCCTTGGGCCGGGGAGCCTTTACACCAGTGTTTTGCCCAATCTGGTTATTCAAGGGATCCCTCAGGCGATGGAATCCTCGTCGGCGTTTAAGATCTATGTGTGCAATGTGATGACCCAGGAAGGCGAAACCGAAACGTACACTGCCAGCGAGCATGTGAAGGCGCTCATTAATCATACGAATCGCAATATCATCGATGGCGTGGTGGTTAATTCGAGCGAGATCCAAGATAAAGCAACGCTGGAACGTTATCGTCAAGAGAATTCGATCCCTGTCAAAGCAGACAGTGATGAGATCCGGTCGATGGGGTATAAGGTTTTTGCTGAGGATATTGTTAGTATTAAAGATTATGTGCGGCATGATTCGCATAAATTAACCCAAGTGCTCATTGCTGCGATCGAGCGTAACAGAGTTATTAAAAGGTAGTTTTAGAATACGAGTTTTTATGCCTAAGATTCAAAGAAATGTCATTATCAAATGCAAACAGGGGCTTCATGCTCGTCCTGCGGCCATGTTTGTTCAGATCGCCAATAAATACCAGTCATCCGTGACCGTGCGAAAAGCGGGTGAAGAGGTTAATGGCAAATCTATCATGGGGATGCTTATGCTGGGGGCGGATCATGGTAGTGAGGTCCTGATGATGGTTGATGGTGAAGATGGTGAACAGATGTTTGCCGAACTGGAGGCATACCTTGCAAAAGAAGAATAGACCAGAGATCGTCATTAAGGGTATTCCTGCGGCGCCGGGCATTGCCATCGGCTCTGCTTTTTTAATGGATCAGCAGGACTTTATTGTCCCTGAACGTCTTATTTTTGATGATGAGATCCCGGTTGAGATCGCGCGTTTTGAAGAAGCGGTTGCTCATACAAAAGAAGAGATCCAGCTTATCAAGGAAAAGATTTCCGCTCAGGTCGGGAGCATGGATGCCCAGATCTTTGACGCGCATCTTCTGGTTTTGGAAGATTGCATGCTCATCGATGAGGTTAAGAAACATATTAAAGCAGAAAAATATAGTGCCGAATGTGTATTTTCACGCGTCCTTAAGCGTTACGTTGAAGTTTTTGCCAGGATCCAGGACGATTATATTAAAGAGCGATCTGCGGATGTTGAGGATGTTGGGCGCAGGGTTTTGAAGCATTTGATGGGCGAGAGCAGGACCCATGATTTTGATCAGCTTACAGGTGAGATCATCATTGTGGCGCATGACATTTCTCCGTCAGATGCGGTCACCATGTACAACAAGAAAATTTTGGGTTTTGTGACCGATGTGGGAGGCCGCACAGCGCATACAGCGATCATTGCGAAATCTTTGGGCGTTCCGGCTGTCTTGGGTTTGAAGGATGCCACGCTGCGCATCGACAATCAGGACGCGATCATTATCGATGGCCGAAAAGGTGTGGTCATTGTTAATCCTTCGGAGGATACGGTCGAACTTTATCGTCAGGAGAGGGACAAGATCGTCGCCTATGAAGGGTCTCTGGAGAATTTGCAGGATTCGCCTTCAGAAACTCAGGATGGTCGGCGGATTGTCCTGATGGCGAATTTTGAAATGGATGGCGAGATTCCTGCGGTCAAGAAATACAGGGCCGAAGGCATTGGTCTTTATCGTACAGAATTCTTTTATATGAACCGACTGGACCTTCCGACAGAGGAAGAACAGTACCGGACGTATAAGAGGATCGCAGAGGAAATGGCGCCGAATCCGGTGATCATTCGTACGCTTGACTTGGGTGGCGATAAATTTCTTTCGAGCATTCAACTTCCGAAAGAAATGACGCCGTTCCTGGGGTCGCGTGCGATCCGTTTATGTTTGGAAGAGCAGGAGATTTTCCGAACGCAGCTTAGGGCTATTGTGAGGGCTTCTGCTCATGGTAATGTGGCCATGATGTATCCGATGATCGCAGGCCCTGGTGAACTTCGCGCGGCCAACGTGATCCTTAAGGCGGTCAAGCAGCGGCTGCGTGAGAAATCTGTACCGTTTAATGAGAATATGCCGGTGGGCGTCATGATCGAAGTGCCGGCGGCGGCTATGACGGCGGACCTTTTAGCCAAAGAATGCAATTTTTTTAGTATCGGCACCAATGATCTTATTCAGTACACATTGGCGGTTGATCGCACCAATGAAAAGATGGCGCAATTCTATGAACCAGGCCATCCGGCGGTGCTTCGGCTTATCCGCCGGACGATCAGTGCGGCGCATGATGCTAATATCAAGGTCAGTTTGTGCGGTGAGATGGCCAGTGATCCGACTTTGGCCGTTGTTCTTTTAGGGCTCGGGCTTGATTCTTTCAGTATGTCTCCGGCCAGTATCCCAGCGATCAAGCGTGCTGTGCGCAGCATCCGTTTTTCTGATGCGCAGGAACTGGCCCGTCAGGCTTTGAGGTTAAGCACCGGGCAGGAGGTTGAGGAATTCATGGTCAGCGAATTGACAAAGCTGGCACCTGATATTTACAACTATGATGGTCGCAAGAAATGAAGATCTTGATCCTTGCCGGCGGTTATGGCACACGCCTTTATCCTCTTGTTAAAGATACACCCAAGGCTCTTCTTGAGGTGTGTGGAAAAACCCTCATTGATCATGTTCTTGAAAAGTTTTATCAGCTTCCGGGCGTTGAGGAAGTGTGTGTTGTTACTAATGATAAGTTTTATGCCTTGCTTAAAGCTTGGGCCGACAAGAAAACCGCACTTCCTTTCTTAATCCGCGTTATCAGTGATGGGACCAAGACTCCGGAAGAGCGACTCGGAGCAGTAGGGGATATTTTGTTTGTCCTGGATCAGGATAAAGAGCCGACAGATTGGCTTGTGGCAGGCAGTGATAATCTTTTTGATCAAGGGGTTGATGCGTTCGTGCGTTTTGCCATGAGCAAAGCACCATCGACGACAGTCGGTGCTTATGATATCCTTGAAGTTTCCGCTGCATCCAAGTATGGGGTGCTTGCGCTTGATGCGGACGGACGTTTGATGTCTTTGGAAGAGAAACCCAAGGCTCCGAAATCGAGCCTTATTTCGATGTGTTTGTATTATTTCCCGAAGGAAGCATTGCCCCTTATTCATCGGTATGTGGATGAAACCCATAGCACGGATACGACTGGTGGCTGCATCCAGTGGCTCTATTTAAAGAGTCCAGTTTACGGTTTTAAATTCCAGGGAAAATGGTATGATATCGGGAGTTTAGAATCATACGATCAGGCACAGAAGAGATTTTTTGACAAGTCTTGAACAAAACTCCACTTGATCCATTAAGGAAAGGAAAGAACGCGTGAAAGGCAATTATTTTATTACATCAGAGTCAGTAGGTAACGGTCATCCGGATAAAGTCTGCGATCAGATCTCGGATGCGGTGCTGGATGCGGTCCTAAAGGATGATCCCAAGGGGCGTGTGGCGTGTGAAACGTTCATCAGTGCCGGGCTCGTTATCGTCGGTGGTGAGATCACGACATCCACGTATGTGGATGTGCATAAGCTTGTGCGTGGTGTGCTAGACGACATTGGTTATACCAGCCAGGTTTATGGCTTTGATTCTTCAACTTGCGCGATCCTGAATGCCATTAACCGTCAGTCACCGGACATTTCTCAGGGTGTTGATGCGGGTGGTGCTGGTGATCAGGGCATTATGTATGGTTATGCGACGGATGAAACCAAGGAACTGATGCCTTTACCTATTACTCTTGCCCATGCGTTGGTCAAGCGTGTTGAAGAGGTTAGGAAGAAAAAGATCCTGGATTATCTTGGGCCTGATTGCAAAAGCCAGGTTACAGTTGAATATGTGGATGGGAAGCCGATGCGCATTGATACCGTGGTTCTCGCGGCGCAGCATACGGAGAAGATCCTGGATAAAACGGGCAAGAAGATCACGGATAAGGCACGTCAAGAGATCATTAAAGTTGTAACGTTGCCAGTCGTTGGCAAGCTCATGGATAAGAACACAAAATTTTATATTAATCAGACAGGCAAGTTTGTTGTCGGCGGCCCGCAGTCGGATACGGGTGTGACTGGCCGTAAGATCATCGTGGATACGTATGGCGGGATCGTGCCTCACGGCGGCGGTGCTTTTTCAGGCAAGGATCCGACGAAGGTTGATCGCAGTGCAGCGTACATGGCGCGTTACATCACTAAGAATATTGTTGCGGCCAAGATCGCCAACAAGTGTCTTGTTCAGCTTAGCTATGTCATTGGTAAGGCGGAGCCGCTCAGTATTTTTGTTGATACCATGGGGACGGGCAAGATCAGCGAACAAAAGATCGTTGAGATCATCCGCAAGAATTTTGATTTGACTCCGGCTGGGATCATTAAGAAGCTTGAGTTGCGTAAGCCTGTATTCCGTCAAACAGCAGCGTATGGGCATTTTGGCAACGCGGCTTTCCGTTGGGAAAAGACCGATATGGCAGCAACATTAAAGAAAGATGCAGGAATTTAATATGGCGGCTCAAGAATATAAAGTTAGAGATATTTCCCTTGCAGAGCTTGGACATAAACAGATCGCTATGTCGGAGAAGGAAATGCCGGGGCTTATGTCGCTCCGTCGTAAATATGGCAAGGATAAGCCGCTCAAGGGTGCGCGGATCATGGGGTCGCTGCACATGACCATTGAGACGGCGGTGCTGATCAAGACCCTGGTCGCGTTGGGTGCGGATGTGCGCTGGGCGAGTTGTAATATTTTTTCCACACAGGATCAGGCTGCGGCTGCGATCGCGGATTTGGGTGTGCCTGTGTTTGCGTGGAAGGGTGAGACCCTCAAGGAATACTGGTGGTGCACGAAGCAGGCGCTTGTGTTTCCGGATGGCAAGGGACCGGATCTTATTGTTGATGATGGCGGGGATGCGACTATGATGGTGCATCTGGGGCTCGCTGCGGAGAAGGACGCCAAAGTTCTGAATCGCAAGCCTGGTGGCGACGATGAAAAGGAGCTTTACCTTTGCCTTAAAGAGACCCTTAAAGAGAATCCAAAACTTTGGCACGGGATCACGCCGAAGATCAAGGGTGTTTCTGAAGAGACCACGACGGGTGTTCATCGTTTGTATCAAATGATGCAGGAAAAGAAGCTTCTTTTTCCGGCGTTCAATGTGAACGATTCGGTGACCAAGTCAAAGTTTGATAATCTTTATGGTTGCCGAGAATCTTTGGCCGATGGCATTAAGCGTGCGACGGATATCATGCTGGCAGGCAAGGTGGCGGTCGTGTGCGGCTATGGCGATGTGGGCAAGGGGTGCGCACATTCTCTGCGTTATTATGGGGCACGTGTTATTGTGACCGAGATCGATCCTATCTGTGCTCTTCAGGCGGCTATGGAAGGGTTTGAGGTGAAGACGGTTGAGGATGCACTGCCAGAAGCGAATTTATTTGTGACAGCCACAGGGAATTGCGAGATCATTACGCTTGATCATATGAAAAAAATGAAAGATCACGCGATTGTTTGTAATATCGGCCATTTTGATAATGAGATCGCGGTCGGTGGCCTTTATAAGTGTCCGGGTGTTAAACATGTGAATATTAAGCCTCAGGTGGACAAGTATATTTTTCCTGACGGGCATTGTATTATTCTTTTAGCTGAAGGGCGTTTGGTGAATTTGGGTTGTGCGACCGGTCATCCTTCGTTTGTGATGTCGAATTCATTTACGAATCAGACATTGGCTCAGCTTGAGCTGTGGCAGAAGAAATATGCGGTCGGCGTTTATCGTTTGCCGAAACATTTGGATGAGGAAGTGGCCCGCCTGCACCTTGATAACGTTGGTGTCAAGCTGACCAAATTGTCCAAGAAGCAGTCGCAGTATCTCGGCATCCCTGTTGAAGGGCCCTATAAACCAGACCACTATCGGTATTGAGTTTATGAAAAATTCCAAAATCAATAAGATTGGCGTTCTGTGTTCTGGTGGCGACGGCCCGGGGATGAACGCGGCTGTGCGTGCGGTCGTTCGTGCGGCTTGTTTTAATGGATTGAAGGTCGAAGGTGTTATGCGTGGTTATCAGGGATTGATCGATAATGATCTGATCGATATGGGTCCTCGTTCCGTCTCGAATATCATCAGCCGCGGCGGCACGATCCTTAAGACGGCACGTAGCAAAGATTTTCGAACACAAGAAGGTCAGGCAAAGGCCATGGCCACTTTAAAGAAACATAAGATCGACGGGCTTGTTGTTATTGGTGGAGACGGGTCTTATTTGGGCGCGAGCACTCTCTATGAGAAGTGGCGTTTTCCGACGATCGGTATTCCCGGCACCATTGATAATGATCTTTTCGGGACAGATCAAACTATCGGATGTCATACCGCGATCAATACGGCATTGGATGCGATCGATAAAGTCCGTGATACGGCGCAAAGCATGGAGAGGGTGTTCGTCATTGAGGTCATGGGTAATCGCTCGGGTTACATGGCCATGGAAGTTGCCCTGGCCGCAGGAGCGGAAGATGTGATCGTTCCTGAGTTTAAGCCTAATTATAAACAACTTTGCGACAACATTCAGGCCGGGAATAAAAAGGGCAAGATCAGCTGGATCATTATTACAGCTGAGGGCGGTGCCAAGGCAGATGTGGTGGCTCAGACGATTACAAATATGACAGGTGTGGAGACGCGCAGCGTGGTCCTGGGGCATGTGATGCGGGGTGGGACACCGTGCGGTGCGGATCGTTTGTTATCGACGCGGCTGGGGGTTGCGGCTGTGGAAGAGATGCTCAAGGGCAACTTTGGAGTTGCTTTAGGCGTAATTCGTGATAAATTAAACGTCATTCCTTTGGCCCAGGCCAGGAAGCGTGATAATGACATCTATCAGGAGCGTCTGAGACTTATCGAGATGCTCCGTTAAACTAAAAAGGGGAAATGAAGAAATGCCTAAGATCTATTACGACAAAGATGCAGACCTGAATGTATTAAAAGGCAAGACTGTTGCCATTATTGGTTATGGTATTCAGGGAAGAGGCCAGGCCCTTAATTTGCGCGATAGCGGGATCAATGTTATTGTTTCTGAACTTGAGACCACTCCGAATTTCCAGAAGGCGGTTGAGGATGGTTTCAAGCCCATGGATGCGGGCAAGGCGGCTCAGAAGGCGGATATCGTCCAGATTTTGGCCCAGGATCATTTGCAGGCTGAGATCTATAAGAAGTCTATTCGTCGTCATATGAAGCCGGGCAAAGCTCTGGTTTTTTCACACGGATTCAATATTCATTTTGGCCAGATCAAGCCGCCGGCGGATGTTGATGTGTGGATGGTCGCTCCCAAGGGGCCGGGTTCTTTTGTGCGCCGTCAGTATGAAGAGGGTAAGGGCGTTCCGTGTTTGGTGGCTATTCATCAGAATGCATCGGGTAATGCTTTGAAAGAAGCGCTCGCGTATGCCAAGGGTTTGGGCGGCACACGTGCGGGTGTATTCGAGACCACCTTTAAGGAAGAGACCGAGACAGATCTTTTTGGCGAACAGGTTGTTCTTTGCGGTGGAACGACAGAGTTGGTCAAGGCGGGATATGAAACGCTGGTCAACGCGGGCTATGCTCCGGAGATGGCCTATTTCGAATGTTTGCATGAGCTTAAGCTCATTGTGGATATTATTTATGAAGAAGGTATCGCCGGCATGCGTAAGCGTGTTTCTGATACGGCTGAATATGGTGATTATAGCCGCGGTCCACGCATCATTAATGCGAAGACCCGTAAGGAAATGGAAAAGATTCTTAAGGAAATCCAGACGGGCAAGTTTGCGCGTGAGTGGATGAAGGAGAACAAGAAGGGCCGTGAGAATTTCAAGCAGATGCGCATTGATGCGGATAAGCATCCGATCGAAGAGACCGGCAAGCGACTTCGTGGTATGATGTCGTGGATAAAAAAGTAAGGCGTGCACGTTAAGTTCGACAAAAAAAGCGCATGTCTTATGGCATGCGCTTTTTTATTGTATAATTAAGGAATAACAACCGTAAAATTATTGTGTAGGGGCGGGTTTTAAACCCGCCTTCTTAAAGAAAGAGTTGTTTATGAGCAAACAAGACAGAGTATTGATTTTCGACACCACCTTGCGCGACGGCGAACAAGCCCCTGGCGCCAGCATGAATCAGCGTGAAAAGCTGGAAGTGGCTTTGGCGCTCGAACGTTTGGGTGTGGATATCATTGAAGCAGGGTTCCCTGTTATTTCCAAAGGGGATTTTGAGTCTGTTCAGATCGTTGCCAAGAAAGTAAAGACATCGACCGTTGCGGGATTGGCCCGTGCTGTCAGAAAAGATATTGATGCTGCGGCCGAAGCTGTTAAAGGCGCCAAGCGTCCGCGCATCCATGTTTTTCTGGCTACCTCCAAGATCCATCTGGAACATAAATTGAGGAAAACACCGGATGAGATCGTTCAGATGGCGGTGGACGCTGTGACGTATGCCCGGGATAAGATCGATGATATTGAATTCTCTCCTGAGGATGCATCCCGCAGTGACAAAACCTTCTTGTACCGTGTTTTGGAGGCCGTCATTAAGGCAGGTGCCAGGACGGTTAATATTCCTGATACCGTCGGGTATGCCATGCCGGAGCAGTATGCAAAATTGATCACAGATATCCGTAGCAACGTGCCGAATATCAACAAGGCGATCATTTCAGTCCATTGCCATAATGATCTGGGTCTGGCTGTGGCCAATTCATTGGCGGCCGTTAAAAGCGGTGCCCGTCAGGTTGAGTGCACGATCAATGGTATTGGTGAACGTGCCGGCAATGCGGCCATGGAAGAGATCGTCATGGCCTTGCGGACACGCAGTGATTATTTTGGTGCCATGACGGGCATCAATACGCCCGAGATATCACGTGTTTCGCGTATGGTCAGCAAGTATACCGGGTTTGTGATTGCACCGAACAAGGCGATCGTTGGTGGGAATGCCTTTCGTCATGAATCAGGGATCCATCAGGATGGAGTTTTGAAAGAACCGACAACGTATGAGATCATTCGTCCTGAGGATGTGGGTTTTACAGGCACTGGCCTGGTGTTGGGCAAGCATTCTGGCCGTGCGGGATTGAAGGATCGTCTGAAACGTTTGGGCATTGAGCTGAGCGAACAGGAAATGCTGCGCGCGTTCGACCGGTTCAAGGACTTGTGCGATAAGAAGAAAGAAGTCTTTGATGAGGACCTTGTTGCTATTGTTGAAGATGAGGTTCAGGAGGTCAAGGACATTTGGATCTTGGATTCATTGACGGTGACCAGCGGGACAAAGATCGTTCCCGATGTGACGATGCGACTGAAGTCCGGAGGAAAAGTGCATACCAAGAAGGCGACCGGTGATGGTCCGATTGACGCCTGTTATGTGGCCATTGATAAGATCACAGGTTTAAAGGGCAAGCTTTTGAATTATAGTATTCAATCTGTCACCGAGGGACAGGATGCCATGGGTGAGGTGCGTGTGCGCGTCAATTTCAATGGTCAGAAGGTCATTGGTATCGGCGCGTCGACGGATGTTATTGAGGCTTCGGTGAAAGCATATTTGAATGCGGTCAATAAAGCCTGTGTTGCGGCAACAGCTAAGAAGTCAAAGACCAAGAAGATCGATTTCGGGTTGCAGCCATGACCGTTAAGTCGACCTATGGGCTTGTTGGATATCCGCTCGGGCATAGTCTTTCGCCGGTCATTCATAATACGGCATTCGATGTATTGGGTGTGGACGCTGTCTATGAACTCTTTCCTATGAAGCAGGAAGAGTTGGGAGCTTTTTTTAAATCACTTAAAGAAAAAGACAGTCATGTTTTTGGTGTGAATGTGACGATCCCGCATAAAGAGCATGTGATCCCGTTTCTTGATGGACTGGATCCCTTTGCCATGAAAGTTGGCGCGGTCAATACCGTTGTCATTTCGCCTGAGCGCAAGCTTATTGGCCATAACACCGACGGCCCAGGGTTCCTGGCACATTTGAAGGAAGAGGGGTTTGACCCTAAGGATAAACGCATTGCGATCCTTGGGGCTGGTGGCGCTTCGCGTGCCATCATCAGTGTCTTTTGCCTTTTACCTGAAAAGGCGCATGTGATCAAAATATTTGATGTGGATCGCGACCGGGCTAAGGCGCTTGTTCAAGATCTTTCGACGCGCATGGATACAGGTCGTGTTGAGGTGGTGGGCAGCATTGATGATCTGAATATTGAACTTGCGGATCTTCTCGTTAATGCCACGCCCATCGGCATGAAGCCCACGGATCCATGTCTTGTTAATGAAGAGTTGCTGCATCCGAATATCATGGTTTATGATCTTGTTTATAATCCGTCGCAGACCAAGCTCTTGATTATGGCCAAGGCCAGGCGGGCGAAGGCGGTCAACGGGCTTAAAATGCTTTTTTATCAAGGCGTTCTGGCGTTCCAGCATTGGGCGGAAATGCAGCTTCCGGAGAAGGTGAAAGAGCGGATGTGGGCAGAGTTACAGAAGAAATCTTCGGAAAACAATAAGGCGTAGGGGCCTGTTTGAAACTCACTTGTAAAAGGATTTAATAATGGAAATAGAGATCTTCTTGCGGACTATCTTTTTTGTTTTCGGTGCTTTGATCGGCAGTTTCCTTAATGTGTGCATTGTCCGTCTTCCCAAGAGTGAATCGATCGTTTTTCCATCGTCGCATTGCCCGCAGTGTCAGGCGCCGATCTATTGGTATGACAACATTCCTTTGATCAGTTTCTTGGCCCTAAAAGCCAGGTGCCGCTCGTGTCAAAAAGGCATACCGTTGCATTATTTCGTGGTTGAACTTTTAACAGCGGCTTTATTCTTCTTTGCGTATATCGTGTTTGGTTTTTCCTGGGTGTTGGTTCCAGCTTTTGTGCTCATCGGCCTTCTGGTTGTGGCATCGTTTGTGGATCTTGAGTGGCGTATCATTCCGGATGAGGTTAGTGTGGGCGGGATGTGGGTCGGTTTCTTATTGAGCATGCTCATTCCTGCTCTTCATAAAGGTCCGGCATCTGAAGTGCTGATCGTCGGTAGCATGGTCGCTTTTATTCTGGGTGGCACATGCATGGGGCTTCATCTGCTCAAGTTATTTCGCTTTAAGATCCCCGTTGATGGAGAAGACAAGAAGATCCTTCTTTTGGGGACGGCATTTTTGTTATTGCAATGGTCATTGATGACATTGGCAGGTGTCATCCCGTCTTGCGCGACGTCTTTTGCGGCGCTTGCTGATGCTTTACAGGGTGCCGTGATCGGTGCGTGCTCCCTTTGGGTCACGGGGCTTATCGGAGAGGTCTTGATCACCAAACGTGTTGTGACGGAATTTGATTTTAAAGGTATGGTGGATGATCCTTTGGCGCTGATGAAAGCCCTTCATGGGGCAGGTTATGTGGATGCTCAGGGGAGCCTTCAATCGGCGTTGCGTGATGTGAAGACGGCCGCAGGCCTAAAGCTTGAACCTGTGTTTGAGGATAAGCGTCAGGAGATCTTTGCGATGCTGCAGGATGTGGATCAGGGCGGGGTCATGGGCTGGGGGGATGTGAAATTCTTGGCCATGGCGGGTGCGTTTTTAGGGTGGCAGTTGGCTCTGGTGGCATTCTTTATTGCGCCTTTTATTGGAGCGGTGTTTGGTCTGATCAAGGTTTTACGTCGACAGGATACAGCGATTGCTTACGGACCATTTCTTGCTGTCGGTATTGTTGCCAGTCTTTTTTGGGGTGATATGATCATCCGATGGGTCATGGGGATGTATGGCTATTAAAACTTGCCGGATATTTATTGTTCTTCCTTTTTTTTTATTCGCATGTATGGATGCTTCATATGCGGCACAAGCGGCCTTCATTTCAGGCGCGAGGATATCCAGCGCGCAGATTGCTGTTCCGTCGTTGGTGACTGATCCTTGCGCGGGGAAATCCATAGGACAGGCGTGCGATGGTACGCTGGCGTTGTATGGAGGTACGAATTATGCGAACCTTGTTCCAACGGATAAATATATGGTCACACCCGGAGGGTGCGCGGGTGCGGATCTGACCCATCCGACTTGTGCGGGTGGTGCTAATAATGATACTGTAATATTGAAATGGGCCAACAATTCAGGGACAACGGCTTACAATGTCGTTACAGGCGCGGCAAGTGAGACCGATGGCGTTTTTAACACTAATAAATTGACAACCCTGTCTCCTTTTTATACGGATACGGACGCGGCTAAATATTGTCAGGATATGGTTTATAGCGGGTATAACGACTGGTATCTACCTGCCAAGAAAGAAGTTAACGATGTCCTTTATAACAACAAGGACGCGATCAAAGGGTTTTCAACGTATTATTACTGGTCGTCAACGGAGACGAGCGGTTATGGCGCCGAGTATCAGTATTTCTCTAATGCCAGTCAGGGCACTACGGGCAAGACAGATCTTTTTGCGCATATTCGTTGTGTTCGAAAATATTGAGAAATGACTTTTTCCCTTGTCGTTGTTTTGAAATCTTAGTATAGTAAGACCTCGACATTCAAGCCAAAAGGCTTTTTGAATTAACTAATCAAGGAGATTCATATGGTTTCTTACAAAGAGTTAGGTTTGTCCAACACGAAAGCAATGTTCGCGGCAGCGGTTAAAGGTGGCTATGCCATCCCGGCGTATAATTTCAATAACATGGAACAGATCCAGGCCATTATTACGGCTTGTGTGGAAACTGGTTCTCCGGTCATCCTTCAGGTTTCATCCGGTGCCCGCAAATATGCCAATGCGACGCTGTTGCGTTACATGGGCCAGGGCGCGGTCGAGATGATGAAAGAGATCGCCAAGGCCAAGGGTTTAAAAGAGATCCCGATCGCACTGCACCTGGACCATGGGGATACGTTTGAACTGGCGAAGTCTTGCATTGAGACCGGTTTCTCGTCCGTCATGATCGACGGGTCGCATCATCCGTATGAAAAGAACATTGAATTGGCCAAACAGGTCGCTGATTTTGCGCATAAGTATGATGTGACGGTTGAAGCTGAATTGGGTGTGCTCTCCGGTATTGAGGATGATGTTGTAGCGGCACATTCTGTGTACACGCAGCCTGATCAGGTCGTGGATTTTGTTGGAAGGACGGGTGTTGATTCGCTCGCTATTTCCATTGGCACATCGCATGGGGCTTACAAGTTCAAGCCAGCGCAGTGCACCAAGGATCCGGTGACTGGGGTGCTTGTCCCGCCGCCGCTTCGTTTTGATATTTTGGAAGAGATCGAAAAGCGCATTCCGGGTTTTCCGATCGTTCTGCATGGTTCAAGTTCTGTGGCGACGGAGTATGTTGAGATGATCAATAAATTCGGCGGCAAGCTTGAAGCTGCTGTGGGCATTCCTGAAGAGCAGCTGCGTCGTGCGGCCAAATCTGCGGTATGCAAGATCAACATTGATTCCGACGGGCGTTTGGCCATGACCGCGCTTATCCGTAAGACGTTCGCGGAGAATCCGGGCGAGTTTGATCCGCGCAAGTACCTTGGTCCTGCGCGCGATGCGCTGGTCAAGCTGTATAAGCAGAAGAACGAGAAGGTGCTCGGGTCTGCTGGCAGGGCATAAAGGTTCGTATGTAATTAAAAACCCCGCATTTCTTGTTGAGGTGCGGGGTTTTCTTTTGGAGGAGGATCAAGATGGAATGCCTTAAAGAAAAGAACCTGAAGGATTGCACATGTACTTATGATTGTGCGAAAAAGGGCATCTGTTGCGAGTGTGTTCGTTATCACCGCAATAAAGGCGCCATTCCCGGCTGTTTCTTTACGACGGAAGGCGAGAAGACGTACGATAGAAGCTGTGCGAATTTTTGCCGGGACAGGAAGGCATGACAAAAAAAGAGCATGTCCAGCTCTGGCATAAAAAGCAGGGTAAAGAAACGGGTGTTAATGTTCTGGCGGTTCGTTCTTCTGTCAAAGGCGGGAAATCTGTTGGCCCTCAATCAAAATTAACGCCTGCCCAGAGTTTTTTTAAAAACTTAAAAGCTGAGATCAAGAAAGCGGTTTGATCCAGAAATCAATAAATTTTGACAATTCATCAAACATGTGTTAGTGTCATAGAAACTTGGAGATAAGAACGATGCATTTGCCCGCGCATTTGAAAGACAAAAACATTATTCTTGTTGGGTTTATGGCCTGTGGCAAGACATATACGTCACGCGAATTAGCCAAGCGTCTGGGGCTTATGCGTGTCTCGACCGATGAACGCATTGAAGAGCGTGAGGGACGTTCGATCTCGCAGATTTTTCTTGTTTCTGGTGAACCGTATTTTCGTCAGCTTGAGCGTGAAGTCGTTAAAGAGTGTGCCCAGCGCACAGGTCTTGTGATCGATTGCGGCGGAGGTGTTGCTGCCGATGAAGAGAATTTTAATGCCTTGAATGCCACGGGCATCAGTTTTTATCTGGAAGCTTCCCCCGAAGCCATCCACCGCCGGACGAAGGGAAGGACCGACAGGCCGCTTCTTAACGTCAAAGATCCGCTGAAGAAGATCAAGGAACTTTTAGCCAAGCGCGACCCCCATTACCGCAAGGCCAATTATGTTGTCGATTCAAATGAAGACAACATTGGCAAGGTGGCCCATGAGATCCTTCACATCCTTCAAGTACACCGAGCGTGATGCCCTTTTAATTCTTAATGCGATCAATGGTTTTGGTATCAAGCGTATCCGTCGACTCATTGAACGTTTTGGGTCTGCCGCTGAAGCTTTGCGTGCACCCGTTGATGCGCTTCTTGATGTGAAAGGTTTGCCCCAAGCCTCGCGTATTAATCTCCAGAGTTTTTCTAGTGAAGATTTCTTAAAGATGGATCATGCGGCGTGTGAGAAGTTTGGCGCGCGCGTCGTGACGTTCCTTGATGATGAATATCCTGCGGGTTTGCACAATATTCCCGATCCGCCTGCCGTACTTTATGTATCCGGAACATTTCCCAAGCGTTTAGATTGTGCGGTCGGTATTGTCGGTGCTCGTCGAGCATCTCTTTACGGTCTTCATATTGCAGAACGTTTTGCTGTTGAACTCGCTGAGCTGGGTATTCCGATCATTTCAGGATTGGCGCGTGGTGTGGATGCAGCCGCGCACAAGGGGGCTTTACGTGCTGGCGGCGATACGATGGCTGTCTTGGGCTGCGGATTGGATGTCATTTACCCACCGGAGAATCGTGAACTTTATAACGAGATCAGGCGAAAAGGATGTCTCATTTCGGAATTTCCATTTGGGTATCCGCCTTTACCTGTCAACTTTCCGCGACGTAACCGGATCGTCAGCGGGCTTGCTTTGGGTATTGTGGTCGTTGAAGCGAATATTAAAAGCGGGGCCTTGATCACAGCCGGTTTTGCCCTTGAACAGGGTCGTGAAGTATTTGCTGTTCCCGGGCGCATTGATAATGATATGTCGGGTGGGCCGCATGCGCTGATCAAGCAGGGGGCTAAGGCTGTCGTTTGTATTGAAGATATTTTGGAGGAATTGCCATTGGAGGTGATCAGGCCGGTTTCCGATGATCATCCGAAACAAGAGGAAGTGCGAGTGCGGGGCATTTCAGGGGATGAGCGCAGGGTTTTTGATCTGATCAAAGATGGCCATGAAACGTATGAAGATCTCGAGGCTCTCACAGGGCTTGGCCCGACCATGCTCATGGCATCCCTTTTGGCCCTGGAACTTCGGGGTAAAATTGTTCAGAAACCAGGTCATATTTATGCGCTTAAGGCCTGAGCATATTTCTTTCAACCAGTTGTTATATAAGAATATATAGTGTAAACTTTTAACAGGTGGTAAGTATATTTGTTATAGAAACAAATAAGGCGGCGTATGATTTGCAGTATTTACAATAATATATTAAAGCGGTTCATTGCCGGAGCCCTTGCTTTGGCATTAGCTTTTCCGTCTGCGTATGTTCATGCCCAGGCTGTTCTTCTGCCTCCTGCTGGAGATAAAGTTGCTTTAAGCGCATCTTTTGAACCAGCTCTCTTAAGTGCCTTGACCGTTGATCCTGAAAATCCTTTGCAGTTCCAGTTTTTTGTCGATCCGGGGCAGATGCCGCAAGGAGATGCCCGGAAAGATGAATATTTACTGCTCGTTAAAGATTTTATGGTTTCTCTCACGATTCCTGAAGACCAGCTGTGGGTTAACCTTTCTCCGTATGAAAAAGACCGCATCATTGATGATCGTTTCGGCTTGACGGAAATGGGGCGTGATCTTTTGGCGCAGGATTATATGCTCAAACAGATCACGGCATCGCTCATTTATCCTGAAGAGGGGATTGGTAAGGATTTCTGGGCAGAAGTTTATCGTCAGGCGCAGGATCAATTTGGTACTACAGATATTCCGGTGGATACATTCAATAAAGTCTGGATCATGCCTGATGTTGCCGAGGTATATCAGCAGGGTACGAGCGCCATGGTCCTAAAAGCGCATCTGAAGGTCATGCTGGAATCAGATTATCTCGCGATGGACAATAATGTTGTAGCTCATGAACGGGCCGACACAAGGTCGGCCCCTACGCAAGAATTAACGAAGTCCATGATGCGACAGATCATCATTCCTGCTCTTGAGAAAGAAGTGAATCAGGGTAAGAATTTCGCTCGCTTGCGTCAGATTTACAATGCGCTTATTCTTGCGACTTGGTATAAAAAGGCGATGCATGAGACTTTTTTGGGTAAGGCTTATGTTGATCAGGGTAAGGTCAAAGGTATAGAGCAGGCTGATGTGGCTGAGAATCAGCGCATCTACAATCAGTATGTTCAGGCCTTTCGCCAAGGGGTTTTTAATTATATTAAAGAAGAAGTTGACCGTTATAGCGGCGAGACGATCCCGCGCAAATATCTTTCCGGTGGGTTTACGACCGGCATAGGCAAAGATTTCTCCGAGAAGACGTTCAAGGTGCGTTCTTCTATGGATGCTTCAGAAAAGCAGGGGCGAAAGAAGAAGAAATATGTTGAGCTAAAAGGTGATTTGCGAGGTCCTGACCCGCAGGTGAATAAGTTTGCACCACCTTCAGAGTTTGTTGCGGATATAAAACGTGATAATTTTCCAGGTAAAGAAAGAATGGCATTGATGATGGAAAGTATCAAGGAACTTGCGTTTATTATTTTTGAGGATGAGGAGAAAAAGTTTAGTTATGGATCCCGTGAGTGGTCGTTGCTTCAGGCCAATAAGGAAAGAATGGTCAAGGAGGTTAAGGGTGCTTTTGACCTTTATTTGGATGGGGAAGAACATAAGCAGCTCCTAGTTAAAGCATTGGCAGATATTTTGGATAAGCGTCCAGAAACATCAGGTGATGTTATGGATGAGCCCGAAGAAGAATCGGCATTAAAGAAACAGATCCTGAGTGGTACGCGCACGCAGGAAACCTTTGATATTTTGCGGGGTTTGGCCATGATGTCGCGTACGAAAGATGAAGACGTTCCTTATCAAGAGATCCTGGGGGAGTATATTCTAAAACTTCATCCGGAGTTGATCCCGAGAATGGCTTCTGTTGTCAAGAAATTTAAGACAGATGCAGAGTATAAGGAGCTTTTTCTGCGGTTAATGAAAGAAATTGAGTATTTGAATAAATTTCCTCAGATCAATGAAATGGATGATACAGGTATTATTAACGATAGCCGCTCTAATGATGGGCAGTTTATTGTGCCTACGAATGTTTCGTTGAAACAATGGACTATAAATATAGCCAAAGAATCCAAGGTTCTTTTTCAAAAGAAATCCGATGACTTTTCAAGAAGCTTGAAGGATCTTATGGGGACAAAGCCGCAGATCATTGCGGGTCGGCCCAAAGGTGCCGAGAGTTTAAATGCGAAGTTTTCTAATACACAGCGGAGTGGAAAGCCGGCACCTGATCCTAGGGAAGGTTATGATTACTTGGGTCTGCGTTTTATTTATGATAATCCCAGGGATTTATTCAAGTCATTGCAGGACCTTCTTGATCCCAAGAAGCAGGTCATATTTTTGAAGCAGTTTTGGAGTGATTTTCAAGCGGCTGAACAAAAGATCAATAAGAAGTTGGCACGACTTGTTGGAGAAAGTTTATCGGATGAAGAACAGGAAGAAAAGGGTCGACTGCAAAGAGATTTGGCCCGAATCGAGGATATTAAAAAGAATTTTAAGAACAACGCGCCTATTGTTGCCAGGGTTATCAATTATTATAGTTTGGAAAGAAAGAAAAAGACATCAACTCCTAAATGGTATAACGGCGTGCATGTTATTTTTATGTTGGGCCATGGGGCTTGGACCATAGAGGTTCAGTTTAAGTCCACCGAGGCTTTTTTGCATGACTGGGAGCACAAATATTATAAAGGCGGGGACAAGAATTCACCTTTGAACAAATATTTGATACCTTATATTTATATGTGCGATATTGTTCAAGCGGCGAATCAGTTGCCGACGGGTTTGGTTCTTAAGGTTTTGAGGGAATTCGACAAGTCTGAGATCACAGGAGGTATTGATGTTCGGAATGTTAATGGTGCATTTGACCTTAAGGGGCAACGGCAAGAGTTTGGTTTGCAAGGCATGAAGATGTCGCCTGAGGCCGTAGAAGGATTTTCACCCGAGATCATTTCTGTCATGTCGCTCGAAGGTTTGCCGTTCTTGCAGGAAGCGGCCATGAATTGACGGGTATTGTTCTTATGAAATAAAAAAGGGAGCCGATCGGCTCCCTTTTTTAATGGAGAAAGATTTTTTATTCGACGGGAATTATAATGACCGTGCCTTTTCTTAACTTGTTAGGATTTTTGATCCGATCCTTGTTGAGCTCGTAAAGATATTTCCAGCGATTCCCGTTACCCATTTCAGTCTGGGCGATCTTCCACAGAGAATCATTCGGCTGGATGGTGTATTCGCGGGTTGATGCCTTGGGGGCAGATTCAACATTTTCTTTTTCTTCAACAACATATTTCCCATCATCTGTTTTCTGGACGCTTTCATCCTGCGGGATCTGATCTGCCGGCACATTGAATTCTTCAACTTCAGCGACCATGAACTGGGCATTGCGGTCTTTTTGCATACCCATGACATCCTTGACCGGGGCCACAGCATCAAGTTTGCCGCGAGAAACGATCTTGATACGATCTTCGGTGATGCCATTATCGAGCATGTAGTTTTTAACAACAGCACTGCGCTTGGCGCCGAGTTTCATATTGTATTCATCTGAGCCGCGGGCATCGCAATTGCCCGTGATGAGGATCGACGCGTCAGGGTTCTTCTCGAGGGTCTTTACAGCTTTCACCAGGATGGGCGTGTGGTCTTCGCGCAGGTCAGCTTTATTGTAATCAAAGTAAATCTTCACATTCCTGAGGATCTTTTTGATCAGCAATGACGCTTTGGGAGCTTTCGGTTCTTCTTTTACCGCAGGGGTGATGTCCTGATTATTCTGTTCATCGTTGGCCTTGTAATCGTAGATCACCTTAAGCACATAGATGTAGCCGCGGTTGCCCCAATTTTCTTGAACAGAACCAGGTGCCTGTGGCCACCACCAATATCCGCCACGCTCATCTTTGACCGGGGCAGGTTTGGCATCCGTTGGCCACCAGTTGAAGCGTTCTTGCAGGACTTTGACGTCCTGCTCACGTTTGGCCTCACGGGTTGCTTTGTCCATGAATTGGGCCTGTGCTAATGAAGCGGGTATGCAAAGCAGGGCCGCGCATGCCAGGATGATCGTATTTTTGGAGAAATGAGAAGTATTATTCATAAGAACCCCTTTAATAGAATGGAACTAAAATTTGTCCAATATGATAACATAAAAGAAAAAAATCGGAATAAAAGTTTCTTATTATGGTATAAGAGGGGTCATGGATTTTCAACAAGCCTGGGAACGGGCGCTTAAAGAAACAAATATTATCCGCTCGCGTGTTTCATCCTTGCATACCTTTGATGATACCCGTGTGCCGTATATGTTCTTGTCCCCATCGCTCATTAACGACGGAGATACGGTCGTGCGTAAGGGGGAGGTTGTGGTTCAGAGGCCCTCTCTTATCCTGCCGCCCAACATTCCGCGTTTTGAAGGTTTCGAGTTTGAGCAGGAACAGGGGGCTGATCAGAGTTCGGTGATCAATTATCTTCTGGTGAGAGGTATCAGCGTTCCTTCGCTGACCTACAATAATAAAACAAGTTCATTGGATGTGTTTGAAGGTGAAATGTCGCGGGCGATTGCACATTTTGCCAATCAGCTGGAGCGTCAGGAAGATGTGAGTTGTGGTCTTGTAGCCGGGCATGAAGAAGTTTGGCAATTTTCCGTTCTTATTTTTATTTGTTCACAGATCGCACGTAATACTCAAGTAGACATTAAGCGTTTGATGGATGATTTGCGCCGTTCGTTATGATACAAGGAGGATGCATGAGACGTATTCTTGTTGCTCTTTTTGTTTGTGTTCTTTTTTGTCCGCTGGCTCATGGCGCGACACAGAAATATACGCTGGATAATGGCATGACGGTTCTTGTTAACGAGATGCCATCATCGCCTATGGCGGCGATCGATCTTTGGGTGAAGACGGGTTCTGCAAATGAAGGCAGATTTATGGCCAGCGGCATCACACATTTTGTGGAACACATGCTCTTTAAAGGTACGGTCAAGCGTCCCGCCGGCATTATTCCTGAACAGGCAAGGGCCATGGGTGGGTATATCAATGCCTCGACCGGCTATGACCATACCGATTATGTTTTAAGTGTTCCCCGCGAGAATTTGGCGCAAGCGCTGGATCTTCTTTCCGACATGCTCATGAATCCGTCTTTTGATGCCACTGAGTTGGAGAAAGAGCGCCAGGTCATTATTAAAGAAATGAACATGATCAATGATAAGCCTGAACGCAAGTTGGGTGAATGGATTTATCAGACGGTGTATCATGTGCATCCCTATCAATTTCCGATCATTGGCCGCGAAGATGTTTTTCGTGCGCTTAAGCGCGAGGATCTTGTTGCCTATCATCAGAGTTTGTATGTGCCTAATAACATGATCATTTCGATTGCCGGAGGCCTTAAGGCTGAGGATGTTTTGGCATTAGTTCAGGACAAGTTTAAGGATGTGAAAGCGCGTTCGTTCCCTCTTCGTAATCTTCCTCAGGAGCCTCAGCAGATCTCACTTCGTCGATTGGAAAAGGTGTATCCGACCGACCTTACGCGCATGAGCCTGGCATATCAGGGAGTAGCGTTGTTGGACAAGGATCTTTATGCGCTGGATGTTTTATCCATGGCTTTGGGCGCAGGGGAAAGCTCGCGGCTTTATCTGGAACTTTATAAGAACAAACATTTGGTGGAGGCTATTTCGGCGTCAAATCCGACGCCGCAGGACCGTGGTTTTTTTGAAGTGTCATGTGTTATGAAAGATCAGGATCCGGATAAAGTCATTGCTGCGATCAAGACCATGATCGGGGATATTCAGGCCCGAGGGCTTCGCCCAGATGAATTGGCCAAAGTTAAACGTCAGGTCATGGCGGACAATGTTTATGAGCGACAGACCGCGGAGGGCATGGCGGACAAGGCATCCATGGAAGAGGCGTTAACAGGCGACCCTGACTTTTCGGAACGTTATCTCGATGGGATAAGGGCTGTGATCAACGACGATATTAAGCGTGTGGCGCGGCAATATCTTGTTGATCAGCGACTTAGCATTGTTGTTTTAAAACCTAAAAGAAATGAGACTGTGCCTGTTAAGACAGCATCTGTGATCAGGAGCGACATTGAAAAGATTGTACTTTCCAATGGGCTGGTGATTCTTCTTAAAGAAGATCATTCTTTGCCCATGGTGACCATGAGTGCTGTTTTTAACGGGGGCATGCGACAGGAGACACAGGAGCTTAATGGCCTTTCGTCTCTTTTGGGTTCGGTGTGGGTCAAGGGTGTAGCAGGCGAGTCTGCGGATGGTATTCAGCGTCAATTTGATGCGCGCGGTGCATCGCTGTCGAGTTATACGGGTAGAAATAGTTTTGTTCTGGGGATGACGGTTTTGGCTGAGGATCAGGCGTTCATGTTGGATTACCTTGAGAAGTTTATGGTAACGCCTGTATTTGCGGATGTCGAGATCGTACGTGATAAAGACCAGATGCGCACCGCACTTCTGGCCCGCAAGGACAATGTTCTGGATACGTCGTCGCGTGCTTTGGTGGAAACACTTTTTCTGACACATCCATGTCGACTTGACAGCCTGGGTACAGATGAGAGTTTAAGCCGCATTACACGTGCTAAGATCATGGATGTTTTTGGTCGCTATATTCGTCCTGACAATGGCGTTATCGCTGTGTTCGGTGATATAGATAAAGTAAAAGTCCGTTTGGAGCTTGAGCGTCGTTTGGGAAAGTTGAAACCAGGGAAGCCGGAGCTTAAAACATTTTCTGAATCATGGCCGGGGACCGTTCGTGTTAAAGAATTGACCATGGATAAAGAACAGGCTGTTGTGATGTTTGGATTCCAGGGGCCTTTGATTGGCGATAAAGATCGTTATGCCTTGGATGTGGCGGTGAATATTTTAAGTTCGTCTTTGGGTGGACGCCTGTTTAAACGCATACGTGAAGAGCTGGGCAAGTCTTATGCGGTTAGCGGCAGGGTTACGCCGGGCGTTGATGCGGGAATGGTGCACTTCTTTGCATTGACAACACATGAAGGTGTGGCTAAGGTTCGTTCGATCATGGAAGAAGAATTTTCGAAGATCCGGATCGATCTTGTGAGTGATAAGGAACTTGATGATGCCAAAGCATATTTGATCAGCAAAACGGCACGTGATATGCAAACGCTCGGCGCGCAGGCCATGACTCGGGCTGTTGATGAACTTTTAGGGTTGGGTTATAAGAATGTTGATTTGGATCCTGAACGTCTGCGCTCTGTGACGCGCGATGATGTGCGTGCCGCAGCCCAGAAGTATTTTGATACGGCCCATGCGGCCATTGTATTGACCAGGCCTGCGTTAAAAAAGACGGGAGAATAGGGTATTTTTTAACATTCCGGTTTACATCGCTTTTTTAAAGTGTTAAATTATCCTACAGTTATGAATAAAAATATCCGTTTAGAACTTGAAGATCAGCTGCTCGATAAGCTTAAAGGTCGTTTACAGGTCTTGCAACCTGACCATGACCGTGAGGAGATCGCTGCAGCTGCTTTGGAAAGCGTCTTGGCCAATGACAAGGCACGTCGTTTTGACAGTGAATTTCCTAAGCCTGAGAGCAAGGCCAGTTTTGTCAGGGAATTTCTTTCTTATGGTGTCATCGAAGGGCTTTTGTGTGACAGCGATGTAGAAGATATTGTGATCCACGGGTTGCAGCCTATTTTTATTCATCACAGCGAGAAGGGCTTTGTTGATACGGGCAAGAGATTTGAGCATATTCGCGAACTCGATATCTTTATCAAGAAGCTTCTGGTTTTCTCCAATCGTGACAGCATGAACCGCATCATTGACCTTGAGCTTTCCAATCTGGGTGGACGTGCGAATATCATCACATCGCCTTTCGGAGCTCAGATCACGATCACCAAGGCCAAGGTTGACCCTATTAGCATTTTGGATCTTGTAGCCCGTGGTAGTATGACGTATGAAGTGGCGGCCCAGCTATGGGTTTATGTGGATGGGTTGTCCATTCGCCCTGCGAATATTATGTTAGCGGGTGGTCCTGGAACAGGGAAGACAACTCTTTTGAATGCTCTTTTTAGTTTCTTTCCTGAAAAAGATCATACGGTTATCATTGAAGATACGCTGGAGCTTAATACCTTTTTGTTGGATACGGTGTCTCGTTTGGAAAGTGATGATGAGCTTTCGCTGGCTGATCTGGTGAAAAATAGCTTGCGCATGCGCCCGGAGCGTATTGTCATCGGTGAAGTCCGTGGCATTGAGGCGCGTGATATGATCACGGCCATGAATGTGGGTAAGTATTGCATATGTACGATCCATGCCCTTACGTCGCGTGAGGCGATCATTCGTCTTCAGAATGATCCGATGAATATTCCCGAGATGCTGGTGAATCTTATTGATGTGTTCGTTGTTTTAAAAAGATTCCATATTGAAGACAAGGTTTTTCGTGTCGTCGATGAAGTCAGTGAAACAGGCGGGATGGAGCAGAAGAAGATCCTGCTTTCGCCGGTTTACAAGTATAATTATGAGCAGAATCGCGTGATCATGATGTCGCCCAGCACGATCTACCGTGACAGATTGGCCCGTGAGGCGGGGTTGACGCCGCGTGAGATCATTAACGAAACGATCGTGCGCGCTATTGTCTTAAAACAGCTTCACAGCCGTGGTATTCATACGCTCAAGGATGTGACCACATTTTGCCGGGCGTACCGTTTGGATTCTTCTGATGCCATGAATCGCATCGGGCTTAATCGCAAGCAGCTTCTTAAGGATGTCGAGAAGCTCTAAGTGTATTTAAGTTTCCCCTTGTCAGAAGCCTGATTTTGTGTAGAATTGTCCAACGTTATTCGTTCTTTAGAAAAGCATATGTCTTTTTAGCGCCTGGCCTCAGCCTGTTGGGCTTCGGTCCTGGCGCAAAAATGTTCTGTAAAAATATTGTGGTATTTTGCGCCCGTAGCTCAATTGGATAGAGCATTTGACTACGGATCAGAAGGTTACAGGTTCGACTCCTGTCGGGCGCGTATTTTTTCAAGGATTCTTGAAAAAATACTTCCGAGGCTGCGTTGGCGACTAACAGTCGCCCGAGCCTCTGGTGTTTTAATTGGTCCGTCTTGCATTATTCTGTAGGGCGGACATTTTACTTTATATGCTCCCAGACTACACATTTCATGAAGCCATGATGCGCGAGGCCTTAAAGCAGGCCCGTTTGGCCATTTCCAGAGATGAAGTGCCGGTAGGGGCGGTTATTGTTCATGGTACGCAGGTCATCGGCCGTGCGTATGATCAAGTCGAGCTTCTTAAAGATCCTACCGCCCATGCGGAGATGATCGCGATCACCCAGGCCTCGAATTTTCTTGCTTCCAAGTGGTTGCAGGATTGTGTCATGTATGTTACAATCGAGCCTTGTTCGATGTGCGCTGGAGCTTTGGTTTTGGCGCGTTTGAAAAAAGTATTTTTCGGTGCTAAAGCGCCCAAGACAGGGGCGTGCGGGTCTGTTATCAATATCCCTGGGAACAAGATCTTGAACCATCAGGTCGAGATCGAAGGGGGATTGCTTAAAGACGAATGCGGTGCCGTGATGAGCGAGTTCTTTAAGAAGAAAAGAAAGAAGTGATTTTTCGCGTTAAAGGAATATCCGATGGCCCGTCAAACTGTTGGTTTGTCGTGCCCATTGGATGTCTCCAAAAAACGCGGAGCGTTTTTTGGAGAGGTGGCAGAGTGGCCGATTGCAACTTCCTGCTAAGAAGTTGACCTGGGAGACTGGGTCCGAGGGTTCAAATCCCTCCCTCTCCGTTGTTTCTTCCTCATCGCAAAAAAGCCTTTACCAGAAATGGAAGGGCTTTTTTGCTTATTCGGAAAGAAACAATGGACTCTGGAAAGAATTCTTTCCAGAGTCCGTGTCTTTATTCGTCGAAAAAAGTTTAAAAGCAAGATTTAAACTTTTTTCTCCTCATAAATCCACCGGATAGCTCGGGGAACTTGCCATCCGGAACACAGGCAAGTTTCCCTCCCTCGTATGATCCAGTCCTTAAATGGCCGACCCGAAAGGAGCGAAGCGACTGGAGGGCGCTAAATCCTAATTAAGTATTTTGCGGCTCGGTTTTCCGCCCTGTGCATATTTGATACCAATTCAAACCCGGGGACCCATTATGGGCCTTCGGGTTCGATTATTTATGCGCCCTTCTTATTATGAAATACCCGATAAAGTAGAGATTTCTTATCTTCCAAGAAAGCGTTTTCCTGAATTTCGTTGAAATGAAAATGATTGTATTTGTTGGACTTATAGACTTTATCGTCGATAGCAGCGATTTAATGTTTTGTGCCGGGTCGTGTGATAAAAAATCATTTTGATTTTTTCGAGAAAATGCTAAGATATCAAAAGTTTAGTTATAAAAGCAGATAGAAGTTCAAGCGGTCGTAAAGAATTTTACTATAAGCGGAGGTAGGAAATGGGCTTTAAACCAAAAGTTCTGTTCGTAGCGATCTTTTGTGCGTTCTCAATAACAACATTAGCTTTAGCACAAGAAGTCCCTGGCAGCGCAAAGTCAGGTGTTGTTGAAAGAAGTCTTACCCAGCCCGAAGCAATTCCAGCCACAACAGAAAAAAGGAACATCTTTCAAGAATTGGATTATCCCAAGACTGATCTTCTTTTAGATGAAGGTAAAGAGATTACGGTCAGTGCATTTGAATTTACGGGCAATACAATCTTTAAAAGTTCTGTGCTTAAGAAGGTTGTGGCCAAGTATGTGCATAAGCCCGTTCATTTCAAAGATCTGCAGGATGCCCTTCGTTTGATCAATGAATATTATATAGAGAAGGGTTTCTTTTTGACGCGCGCCATTCTTCCGGCCCAAGATATTGCTAATGGCGTGGTTAATATTGTTGTTGTTGAAGGGAAATTGGGTGAAGTGGTCATTGAGGGCGGCAAATTTTACACAGCGAATTTTATTAAAGGTCATTTCGCCTGTTCCGCAAACGGTGTTGTTAATTACCACCGTCTTTTTAAAGCGCTCATTCTTCTTAACGAATATCCTGATCTTAGTGTAAAAGCGGTTATGCAAAAGGGTAAAGAGCCTTACACCGTTGATGTGCTCTTGAAAGTTGAAGATAAGCGTCCTTTGCATTTCACGGCGAATTATGACAATTATGGTTCCCGTTATGTTTCCAGGGAACATTTTGGCCTGGGAATGGAGTATTCTAATTTGTTTTTAGGTGGTGATAAGGTTACGTTAAATGGGGTGTCGGGTATCTCTTTAAATGCTTTGACGTATGGGAGTGTTGGGTATTCTACGCCGATCAATGCGTATGATACTAAGGTCGGGGTTTCGTATACAAAGTCAAAGTTTGATGTGCAAAGAGAATTTCGCCGGCTTAACGCGCGTGGTGATTCAGAAATGATCAGTTTTTTGGTGGCGCAGCCTTTGCAAAGAACTCTGACATCAGCTTTGGATGTTTCGCTTGGCTTTGATTATAAGACGGCGACGAATTATCTTTTGGGCAGCGTTAGCAGTGAAGATAAGTTGAGGATCGTTAAGCTCGGGTTAACAGGCAATAATTTAGATACGCGTTTTATGGGCAGGAATTATTTTGCTCTTAGCGCTTCCCAGGCCCTTTCGAATTTTATGGGCGGGTCGAAGCATGATGATCTGGGCATGTCGCGTGTGGGCGTCGGCGGGAACTTCATTAAGAGTAATTTGGAGTTTGCCCGTTATCAAAAATTACCGCTTAACAGTATGTTGATGCTCAAAGGATCTGTCCAGGCTGCAAATAATTCTTTACCGGTTTCTGAGCAGATCGCTATTGGTGGCGCGGATACAGTTCGCGGGTACGCACAGGCAGAACACTTGGGTGATACGGGTGAGGTCTTCAACGCGGAGTTGAATATTCCGGTCCCGTTTTTGGGTGATTATAAAGTTCCGTTCGTGAAGAAAGAGATCAAGGATTTCATGAGGATCGTCGGTTTTTATGATTATGGCAAAGTTTACTTAAAGAAGCCTCAGGTCGGAGAGCGTAAACATTCTGATATTGCAGGTGCGGGTTTTGGGTTTAGATTTGATTTTGGCAGGGACCTGAACGTCAAGCTTGATTTTGGTCTTCCTGTGGCCGGAGACAAGTCGTCTACCGGGGATAAGGTTGTGACATATTTGCAGGTTTCTAAAAAGTTTTAATTTTATAAAGGAGATCCGCGATGAGAACTTTCAAGCAAATAATGTCAGTTATCCTGGTCCTGGCGCTGACCTTGGGGTCGCCTTTCTTTCACTACACAGCTTATGCATTACCGGAAGGTGGCGTGGTTGTAGAAGGGGATGGTACCTTTGACTGGTCCCAGGCTAATCAGCTGGGGATCACAGTAGGTGATAATACGATCATCAACTATAACAGTTTTAATATTGGCCAGCCTGAAACGGTGACGTTTTATCAGCCAGGGGCGGATTCTGTGGTTCTTAACAGGATCATTGGCGGGGATCCTTCTTCTATATTGGGCAGTTTGTTCTCGAATGGCCGTGTGTTTTTGGTCAATCCTAATGGCATTTTCTTTGGCCCGGGGTCTGTGGTGGATACGGGTAGTTTTATGGCCTCTACGTTGGACATGTCCAACAGTAATTTTCTTTCAGGTAATTATCAGTTCTCTAGTCAAAATGGTATTGCTCCATCATATATTATCAATCAGGGAAATATTACGGCGTCAGGTGTCAACGGTTATGTAGTTTTGGCCGCGCCTTTGGTTATCAATGAAGGTACGATTACGGCTTTGGCAGGTTCTGTTACCATTGCGGGTACGTCGCAGGGAACGCTCAGTTTTGATGCGGCGGGTTTGGTTAACTTTGCGGTCGGCGGAGTTGCTAATCCAGGAGCTGGTGTTATTGTTCGCGCAGATCAGGTTTCGGATATTGTTAAGCAGGTCGTGAATACGGAAGCTGTTGTGCCGGCAAACGGGATCGTTGTCGAAGGCGGTCTCATTCGTCTTGTAGGGTCTGAGGGTATGGCTCTCAATACAGGGACTATCAATGTTTCTGGTAACGCGGTGGGACAGACGGGCGGCACTGTTCAGGTCCTTGGAAATACAGCAGCCCTTGTGGGTAACAGTCAGATCAATGCGTCTGGTTATGCGGGTGGCGGCACGGTACTCATTGGCGGCGATTACCAGGGTAAGAATGCGGGCGTGTTCAATTCCCAGGTCACATTCGTGTCCAGCGGATCATCGATCACGGCTAATGCTCTTGTGACAGGTAATGGCGGCAAGGTCATCCTTTGGGCTGATGGCACGACATCTTTTGCCGGGACCATCAGTGTTACGGGTGGGGCTGTTTCGGGGAATGGTGGTTTTGTTGAAGTTTCCGGTAAACAGAATCTTGGATTCTATGGTTTTGTAGATACAGCCGCTTCTAACGGGATCGATGGAACGCTTTTGCTTGACCCCACGACGGTGATCATTGAAGCAGGGGCGGGTGGGTCAGCTCCTGCTGGTACGATACCTGATAATAGTGCCCAGGGCGCGGGTACATATTATATATCGGAGAACGCGCTTGAAGCGCTGGTAGGCGGGAGCATTTATATTGTGGCTGTTGATGGGATCACGATCAATAACCTGGGAGGGGGATCGCTGAATCTTTCAGATAATACAACAGTTTCTTTCCTTGCTAACTGGGACGGCATTACAACGGGTGATTTTTCTATGCAGGCGGGTGATTCCATTCTTGCAGGCACCGGTCTTTTAACGATCAATGGGGCGAATATTACGGTGGGTAATATTACGGCTCCTGGTGGTGTTTTGTTGCAAAATGTGGGCAATGCCGGGAATGTGACCATTAATGGACTGGTTCAGTCGAACAGTAACGGGTTCACGGTTAATGGGGCAGGTGCTACTTTTGGTATGGGGGCATCGGGGCAGCTTTCGATCAACCAGAATGTTTCTATTACAGCCGCTAATGGCACGACGATTGCGGGTTCCGGAATCACCGCAGGTGGAAATGTGACTATTTCTACGGATAGTATTAATGTCGGCGCAGCTATCAATGCGAATAATATCACGATCGATACTTATTCGGCAGCCGGGGTTTTAGGGATCATGAATAATGGGGGAAGTACGACCAATCTTGATCAGAACGAGCTCAATTTCCTGCATGCCACGACTATGCTTTATTTGGGCACAGTTTCGAATACCGGGGGGATTCTTCTTGGAGCCGATGGTGCGGTCAGTTTCGGCGCTAATAATATCCAGCTAACAACAACAGGAACGGGTGATATTGTTGCGACAAATACGATCACAACGACAGGGACGTTGCGGATGGATGCTCAGGATGTCATTAATCTGGGAAATACGGTGACATCTACCGGGGCCATGTACCTTAATGCGGATTCTGATGGTAACGGGGGGAGTCTTACCGTTGCTGCTTTGAATTCCAACGGGAATGCGATCACGTTAAAAGGCGCTACTTTGACCATGAACGGCGCGATCAATGCCGGGGCGGCCACTGTTACACTGACCCCATCTATCATTACAACGACCATTGGTGTCGGGGATACAGGGCGGACATGGAACATTACAGATGCGCAATTGGATGGTATTACAGCCGGGAACATTATCATTGGCGGCGATACCCAGACCGGTGGTATTTGGATCGGCACCAATGAAGCATTGACCCAAGGTGCGAAAAATTTCGAGTTTAAAACGCTGGGTACATTGATAACTGGCGGCAATGACTTTACGACAACGGGCAATGTGATCTTTTCAGCTGATAGCATGACATTGGGTGTAAGTTTATATGCAGGGAATATTACGCTTCGTCCGTTGACAGCAGGCAATACTGTCGCGGTCAATACAGCGACGGGAACGCTTTCTTTGACCCAGGTCGAGTTGAATTATATGATTCCGACGGGAACGCTTTATATCGGCAGTGCTGCGGCCGGTATTGTTTATGTCGGGAACCTTAGTATCACGGCACCTCTTTCGTTCCTGACCTCCAGCGTGGTCAATCTCAGGGGCAATGTGACGAATAATGACAAGAGCATTTCGTTCGGGAACATGGTCGTGGAAGAGAATGGCGGAGTGCCGTATACGGTGAGTACTGTTTCGGCGGTCGGTGCGAATATTTCGATCGGCTCGATCAACGGGACGGCGGGAAATTCTACGGAAACGCTGATCCTTAATTCAGGGACAGCGGGTACGATCAATGTGAGTGGGGCCGTGGGTGGGTCTGATCCTTTGGCCATCACCATCACGCAGAGTTTGTCCACGACATTTACTTCGGCTGTGTCGGCGACTACGGTCACATTGACGGATACGGTCGGTACGGTGGCGTTCCAGGGGGATACGTCCATTACAACGGCATTGAGTACAGCCGTACAGGATTACAATGTTTCCTTCACGGGCGGTACGAACACGATCGCCGGTGTGACGACGTTCAGCAATACGGGCACGCTTACGCTGGGTAATGGTGGTGACACAATCAATTTTACAGGCGGTTTGATCGCAACAGCTCCAACGACCCGTATTTTGGGCGGGGTTACGGTGACGGCAGCAGGTGTCGGCGTTCTTAACTTGGGCGGTGGCAATACGCTCAATGTTGCGGCTTCATCGACAGTGGGTGGAACATCGACAGGTCTTATTACGTTATCGAATGCGGCATTATTGGATGGGGTGACCTTAACAGTTGGTGCTGGTGCGGCTACGCCGATCTCTCTGGCGGCCATTACGGGGACGGCGGGTGGGGCTGTATCTGATCTTGTGATCAATACGACGGGTGCCGTTACAGTGTCAGGTGCGGTCGGAACAGATATAGGTACGGTTACAATTACTCAGAGTGCGGGCACTACGTTTTCCAGCACGGTGAATGTCAATACTATGACGATCACAGATACCGCTGATGCAGCCACGGTTGCGTTTGCAGATAATCTGACGGTTACGACCGGCATGACCGTTGCGGCGAATGGTGCGTACAACGTGTCGATCACGGGTGGCGTTAACAGCATCGCGGGTACAACGACATTCCTTAATACAGGGACTGTGACGTTGGGTGATGCCGTGGGTGA
>CAJBYM010000021.1 GCA_903959815.1 Candidatus Omnitrophota bacterium | reverse complement strand
GGAACAAAACCCGCCCCGCCAATATGTAAATTAGCAACAGGTGTTGTCGTTCCAATACCTACGTTACCCGCTGAATCTATTCTTAAGCGTTCATTTCCATTAGTAGAAAAACCAATCATGTTATCAACAGGTTTAAACATTCCAGTATTACTATTACCATAAAAGCTATAAGTAGGCGTCCCTGCAGCCCCTGTTAAGTTCTTTATAAAGAAACCACCACTAGTAGTAGAACGCAACTCTGTACTCGAAAGATAGTATGATGATGTGCCTAAATCAATTCGAAGTTGATTATCAGCCCATTCATAGATCCCAGTATCTCCATTACCAAATGTAATCCCATTAGCTATATCATAAGAAGAACCTCTAATATTAAGTTTTGATACTGGATTCGACGTTCCAACACCCACATTTCCTGTGTTGTAATAAACATCACTGCCCGCTGTCGTCCATTGACTGGATGTAAGCCCGGTCAGTGCAGACCCATCGCCGTAAATCTTGCCGTCGAGTTCAATATTACCCTTCACATAAAGGTCAGAGCCCGTGATGGGCATGAGATTAGGAAAAAAACCTGCCCCGCCAATATGTAAATTAGCAACAGGTGTCGTGGTCCCAATACCTACATTCCCACTCGTTCCGTTAACAAACAAGAAAGACTGGCTATCATTTTTAATATTGTAGTCTTTAGCAGCAAAAGAAGGTAATGCCCAGCCGAGGAGGAGAATCAAGGAGAGAGTTATGCGTATTAATTTAATTTTCATTATATATGAATTAACACGTCCTATATACGATAGACACAGAGCCTGTCCCTGAAAAGATATAAAAAATGAACTATAAACTATTGATTAATTTAATATTAAATGATTAGGAAGGGTTTTCAATCAAAAAGGGGGATATTTTTAAATTAGGGTGACACACACTTAATTGTTTTGAATTAAGTGTGTGTGTCACCCTAATTGTATTTATTTAAGCCAAGGCGCTGTGGTGACGAGTTTGGCTTCGTAAGCATCGATCTTGTCTGCGAACTGAAGGGTCCAGCCGATCTGGTCCAGGCCTTTTAAGAGACATTCTTTATTGAAAGGCTCGATCTCGAAATGGAATTTCTTGCTGGCCGCCCCCACCACCTGCTTTTCCAGATCAACCGCAATGAGCCCGGAACCCGCAAAAGCCGCAACCGCGAAAAGTTCTTCAACTTCATCTGACTTTAAGCGCACCAAAAGAATCCCGTTCTTAATGCAATTACTATAAAAAATATCCGCAAAACTTGGCGCAATGATGCAACGGAACCCAAAATCATACAAAGCCCAGGGGGCATGTTCTCTCGACGAGCCACACCCGAAATTATCACGGGCTAAAAGGATCTTGGCCTTGCGGAACTGTGGTTTATTTAAAATGAAATCAGGGTTTTCCTGGGTGCCTTCGTAGTCGGTGAAACGCCATTCATGGAACAGGTGTTTACCAAAACCCGTGCGTTCGATCTTCCTCAAGAATTGCTTGGGGATGATCGCATCAGTATCCACATTCGAACGATCCAGCGGTGCGGCAATGCTGGTCAGCATCGTAAAAGGTTCCATATTATTTACCTCTCTTAACAAATTCTCTGATATCTGTCACATGACCTGTAACCGCGGCGGCGGCGGCCATTTCAGGGCTCATCAAATGGGTGCGCCCGCCTGGTCCCTGCCGGCCTTCAAAATTCCGGTTAGATGTCGCCGCACAGCGTTGTCCGGGAGTCAGCTGATCATCATTCATAGCCAGGCACATGGAACAACCCGCATGCCGCCATTCACATCCGGCCGCAAGAAAGATCTTATCTAATCCTTCCCGTTCGGCCTGACGCTTGACACGCCCGGACCCAGGAACAATAAGCGCCTGGACTCCAGGAGAAACTTTTTTACCTTTGAAAACAGCCGCCGCTGCACGCAGATCTTCAATACGACCGTTGGTGCATGAACCAATAAAGACAACATCGATCTTAACGTCCGTCATTTTCATGCCCGGTTTAAGATCCATATAACGCAAAGCATTGGCCGCGGCCGTCTTTTCCGTCGGATTCTTGAACTGATCAGGGTCTGGAACAACACCATCGACACCTGTAACCTGCCCCGGGCTCGTACCCCAGGTGACCTGCGGACGGATATCTTCCGCTTTAATATTGATGAGCTTATCAAACGTTGCACCCGCATCGCTGGAAAGAGTTTTCCAGTAAGTCACGGCTTTAACCCAATCAGTGCCTTTGGGAGAATAGTCACGCCCTTGCAAATAGGTAAAAGTTTTATCATCAGGCGCAATCATGCCCCCGCGAGCACCGGCCTCGATCGACATATTACAAACGGTCATACGGCCTTCCATGCTCATATCCCGGATGACATCACCCGCATATTCGATCACATATCCCGTCGCACCGGCGGTACCAATAAGCCCGATGATATAAAGCACCACATCTTTAGGTGTCACGCCATCGTTCAATTTTCCGTTAACATTGATCTGCATGGTTTTTGACGGTTTTTGCTGAAGTGTTTGTGTCGCCAAGACATGTTCCACCTCGGAAGTCCCGATGCCAAACGCCAAAGAACCAAAAGCGCCATGCGTCGCGGTATGGGAATCGCCGCACACAATGATCATGCCGGGCTGCGTGATACCGAGTTCAGGGCCAATGATATGAACAACACCCTGATCTTCATCATTAAGATCAAAACATTTAATACCGAATTCAGCGCAATTCTTTTGCAGCTGATTCATCTGCGTGACCGATGTCGCATTCGCCAACGCAAGATCGCGGCTCTTTGTCGGAACATTATGGTCCATGGTCGCAAAGGTTTTTTGTGCGCTGCGAACTTTCCGGCCAGAGACACGCAAGCCTTCAAATGCCTGGGGACTTGTGACCTCATGCACCAGCTGACGATCAACATAAAGGATCGACGCTGTTGCCTTGTCATCGTGGACCAGATGTGCATCCCATATTTTTTGATACATGGTCTTTGCCATATTCCATACTCCTGTTATTGCGCTAATTTCCTTAACACCGTCTGCAAAATGCCGCCGTTTCTGTAATAATCGATCTCAACCGGCGTATCCAGACGAACAAGCACGCTGAATTCTTTCGTTATTCCGTTCACATCCGTTGCTAGAACTTTTAGTTCCTGACGCGGCTTTAAATTTTCATTAAGCCCCAGAATATCAAAAACCTCATTACCTTTTAGCCCTAATGTCTCGGCGGTATCATCGGTCTTAAATTGAAGCGGCATGATCCCCATACCCGCTAAATTCGAACGATGAATGCGTTCAAAACTTTCTGCGATGACCGCGCCAATACCCAAGAGCGCCGGGCCTTTTGCAGCCCAATCGCGGCTTGAGCCCGTGCCATATTCTTTACCAGCCAGGCCAATGAGCGAAACGCCATCTTTTTTATAACGGCAGGATGCGTCAAAAATACTCATTTTTTCACCCGACGGGAAATGCGTGGTCCACGACCCTTCTGTGCCAGGCGCCAGTTTATTGCGCAAACGGATATTGGCAAATGTCCCGCGGCTCATGACCCGGTCATTGCCACGCCGCGCACCATAACTGTTAAAATCTTGAGGCTCAACCCCCAACGCGATCAAATACTGACCAGCCGGCGATGACTTTGAAATATTTCCAGCCGGAGAAATATGATCTGTCGTGATCGAATCCCCGACCATGATGAGCGCCCGCGCGGCTTTAATATCTTTGATCGCTTTAAGTCCCGCACCCATAGTCTCAAAATAAGGAGGCTCCTGAATATAAGAACTCTTGGCATTCCAAAGGTATAGCTCGCTCTTAAGTTCTTTGACACCTTTCCAAAGCTTGTTACCTTTGACAGCGTTTTTATATTTACCGCTAAAGATCTCTGCGGTCACAAATTTCTTTTCCGCCTGAGCGATCTCTTTGTTCGTAGGCCAAATGTCTTTTAAGAAGACCGGTTTACCCTTTGAGTCCATACCGATCGGTTCATGTAAAAGGTCAATATTGATCGTCCCGGCCAGTGCAAATGCAACAACCAGCATCGGCGATGCCAGATAATTCGCCTTAACATGCGGATTGATCCGGCCTTCAAAATTCCGGTTTCCCGACGTCACACTGGCCACGACCAGACTTCCCTGTTCAATAGCCCCTGAAACATCTTCCGGCAAAGGGCCGCTGTTGCCAATGCACGTGGCACAGCCATAACCCACGTTATGAAACCCCAGCACTTCAAAACTTTTCATCAAGCCTGACTTCTTTAAATATTCATCCACAACCTGAGAACCAGGCGTGAGCGACGTCTTGATAAATTTCTTAACCCTAAGACCTTTTGCAACAGCTTTCTTGGCTAACAACCCTGCGCCGATCAAAACCGACGGGTTTGAAGTATTGGTACAACTCGTGATCGCGGCCAAAACCACACTGCCATGTGCGATCAGATCTTTAGTTTTCCCCACCTGCTCAACTTTATCGACATCAGCTGGCGTTAATCCAAAACCTTTATGCCCCACTTCGACGGTCAATGTGTTGGCGAAACTTTCCTTAAGATCTGCTAAAGCCACACGATCCTGGGGGCGCTTGGGACCTGCCAGGCTAAGTTCGATCGATCCCAGGTCGAGTTCTAACGTATCCGTGAACTGAGGCGCCACTTTCTTGTAAGGATCAAACATCCCCTGCGCTTTATAATACGCCTCGACGAGTTTTGCTTCTTCTTTACGCCCGGTCAATTTATAAAAAGAGATCGTTTCGTCATCGATCGGGAAAATGCCAATGGTCGCACCATATTCAGGGCACATGTTGGCAACAGTCGCACGGTCCGGAAGGGTTAAATTCTTAACACCCGGACCGAAGAACTCTACAAATTTATCAACCACGCCACGCTTACGCAACATCTGAACGATCGTCAAAACAAGATCCGTGGCCGTAACACCTTCTTTCAACTTGCCGGTTAAGCGCACGCCGATCACGTCCGGCATGACCAACGACAGCGGTTCACCCAACATGACAGATTCAGCTTCAATCCCACCCACACCCCAACCCACGATACCAATACCGTTGATCATGGTCGTGTGGCTGTCAGTTCCGACGAGCGAATCGGGATACAATACAGATATGCCGGGTAAGGGCGATTCATGAATCGCCCCTGCAATTGATAATACCCCTGTGGCCAAATATTCCAAATTAACCTGATGAATGATCCCCGTCGCCGGTGGAACGACGCGAAAGTTCTGGAATGTATTTTGTCCCCATTTAAGAAATTCATAGCGCTCTTTATTGCGCTTGAATTCCAAAGCCACATTCTGGTCGAAGGCCTTGGATGTACCGTAAGCATCAACTTGAAGCGAATGATCAATGACCAGATCACAGGGCACCTGGGGATTTATCTTGTCCACATCCCCACCCATGCGCTTCATCTGCTGGCGCATAGCGGCCAGATCAACAACGCACGGGACCCCTGTAAAATCCTGAAGGATCACACGGCCGGGCTTAAAGGCGATCTCTTTAAGGTCATTTTTGGGCTTCCAGCCAGCCAAAGTCTTCACATCATCTAGGGTGACCTGGTAATTATCATAATTACGGATGGCGCTTTCCAGAAGGATGCGGATCGAGAACGGAAGCTTCTTTAGATCCCCGAAGCCCTGACCTGCTAGCTTGGCAAGAGAGTAAATGGCATACTTCTTGCCGGAAACGGCCAATTGCTGGATCAATTTAGACTTGTCGAATTTCATAGGCACCTTGGTTTTAATCTGTGAATTATAGGCAAACACGGGGCATCCGTCAATGAAGTTGAAGGTATTTGTTGAAAAAGGCTTAAAGTACCGCTACTATTGTTTCACCTATGAAGATCGCAATTCTTAACCCATCTTTTGGCGATAACTTTGTCCGCGTGGCTCGCTGGGCGGCCAAATCACGTGGCCGCGTACAGCGCCACCCGGATTATCTGCTCATCGCGGCTCAGATCCTCCTGGATGCAGGACACGATGTTATTTTTGTGGAAGCGGCTGCCCGCAACCTTTCTCCTGAAGAAAGCTTTAAGCTCGTTCATGACTTCAAGCCATCGCTGCTTGTTATCCATGCCACGACCCCATCCATTTATGCGGATATTGAGCAAGCCCGTATTATTAAGGAACAAAACGGATGTAAAGTCGCGTTTGTGGGTCAGCATACGACTGCTGAACCGCACAACACCTTTAAGATCGCCAAGGGCGCGGTCGATTATATCCTGCGCGGTGAATATGATTTTACTGTCCTTGACATTGCTGATGGCCTTCCCTCTCAAAGCATCCTGGGAATGACCTGGCATGACGGAACAAACGTTGTCACCAATCCTGACCGCCCTGCTTTGAACGTCAATAAATTGCCTTTTCCGGCCTGGCATTTGATCAAACCCGAATGGTACCCGGATGCGGGCAAGAAATATCCTTTTCTCACATTGTTCACCGGTCGAGGCTGTAATAATGCCTGTACTTTCTGCCGCGATCCACAGCTCATGTACGGTTATCGCTTACGTACACGCACCGCCAAGCTTGTGGTCGATGAAATGGAATATGACCTAAAACTCTTTCCACAGATCCGCGAGATCATGTTTGAAACAGACACCTTTGCCGCTGATACAAACCATGTGCGCGAAGTGTGTGATGAAATCATGCAGCGCGGCTTACACAAGAAAATATCCTGGTCGTGCAACATCCGCATCAACACCGATCTTGATATCCTTCCTTTGATGAAAAAAGCCGGCTGCCGCATGCTCATGGTGGGCTATGAATTCGGCACCGATGAAGCTCTGCGTGCGGTACGCAAGGGCGGAGTAAATGTCGCTATGGGTCGGCGTTTCAGCCAGCGCGCTCACGAACTCGGGTTCACACTGCACGGTTGTTTTATGATCGGCGCCCCTGGCGAAACCCGTGAAAGCGCCCAAGCTACGATCGATTACGCCAAATCCATGCCTTTAGATACCATGCAGATCACCGGCATCGCCACTTACCCTGGCACACACCTTTACACCTGGGCTAAAGAGAACGGACATTTACTGGCAAAAGACTGGACTGATTGGCTGACGGCGGAGGGTGAACAAAAAACGCTCTTATCCTACCCCCAGCTGACGAACAAAGAGATCGACGCCTTCATTGATCTTGGACTTAAAGAATTCTACCTGCGCCCGAAACAAATGTGGCGCATGCTCATCAGCATTCGCTCGGTGGGAGACTTTTTACGCAAGATCTATGGACTCAACGCGTTCCTTGATTATTTTTGGAAGAAGTTTAGACAAAAACATAAAAAATCGCTTTGACAATAGCGTCTATGTCTGTTATATTTGCAACACTGTTTAACTTTGAAAAAGGAGTTCGTTTATGCCACATGTTGTCTGTGAACCTTGCGTTAATTGCCGTACCACCAATTGCTGCGTCGTATGCCCCGTGGAAGCATTCCGCGAGGATTCCAATATGCTGGTCATTGACCCGGACGTATGCATTGATTGCGGCGCCTGTGTCGGCGAGTGCCCGGTACAAGCGATTTATCCTGACGGCGACGTCCCGGCCAAATGGGCCAAGTACGTAGCGCTAAACAAGGAAAAAGCGCCTTCTCTTCCTCCGATTAACACGAAAAAGGAACCGCTGAAGAAGTAAAAAGCGGATAATCTCGGAAAAAAGGCGCTGACACTTCAGCGTCTTTTTTTTTGAAAGGACATTTATGGCAAAGAAAAACATACTTCAGAAACCAATGACGGGCGCACAAGCCCTGATCAACTGCCTTGAAACACACGGCGTGGAATATATCTTCGGCCTGCCTGGCGGTTCAGTCATCCCGATATTCGATGCACTCTACGAATCAAAGATCAAAACTATCCTCGTGCGCCACGAACAAGGTGCCACGCATATGGCTGACGGTTATGCGCGTGCTACAGGAAAAGTTGGTGTGGCGCTTGTGACTTCAGGCCCTGGCGCGACAAATACGGTCACCGGCATCATGACCGCCATGATGGATTCGATCCCCATGGTTGTTTTTTGCGGTCAGACCATCTCCCCTCTGCTCGGGAAAGATGCGTTCCAGGAATCTGATATTTCAGGCATCACCATGCCTGTGGTGAAACACAGTTATTTAGTGAAAGATACCAATTCGATCCCGCGTATTGTCAAAGAAGCATTCCACATCGCCTCGACCGGACGTCCCGGCCCTGTGCTGATCGATCTTCCCAAAGACATGACCGCAGGCCCGTTCACCGGATCTCTCGACCAGGCTATGGACATACCCGGGTATTCAATACCAGGCAAAGGCGATAAGACAGAGATCTTAAAACTCGCCAAACTTTTTAAACAATCCAAGAAGCCACTTCTTCTTCTTGGCCATGGCGCCGTCATATCCAAGGCAGACAACATTATCAGGAAGCTTGCCGAAAAACTTCAATGCCCTGCGACGATGACGCTCCTGGGCAAAGGCGTTATCCCTGAAACACATCCCCTTTCTTTGGGAATGCTCGGCATGCACGGCACGGCATATGCCAACAAAGCACTCGTTGAATGCGACCTGATCGTTTCTATCGGCTCGCGCTGGGATGACCGGATTAACGGCAATAATAATGAGTTTTGCCTGGGCGCTAAAAAGGTGCACATTGACATCGATCCGGCGGAGATGAACAAGATCGTCACGCCCGACATCTCGATCATCGGAGATGCCCGGCTGATCATTGAAGAACTGATCAAGCATGTGACCAGGCTCGATACGGCCGCATGGCTGAAGGAACTCGAATACTATAAAAAAGAATTCCCGTTGCACTACGCTGATTCAGACGGGTTGACCGCCCAGCGTGTGATCGATGACCTCTATCATGTGACCAAAGGCAATGCCATCATTACAACGGACGTCGGGCAACATCAGATGTGGGCGGCGCAATTTTACAAAACAACCTTGTCAAATAACTGGCTCTCCTCCGGCGGCGCAGGCACCATGGGCTACGGCTATCCTGCCGCTATCGGCGCGCAATTCGGTCGTCCGGGTGAACTTGTCGTGGCCATTGTGGGCGATGGCGGTTTCCAGATGACACTGTGTGAATTGGCTACGGCCGCTGTGAATAAACAGCCCGTTAAAGTCCTGGTCGTCGACAACAAATACTTAGGAATGGTACGCCAGTGGCAGTCCCTCTTTTTCGATAACAGGCTTTCCGGCGTTGACCTTGTCGGGAACCCTGACTTTGTGAAACTTGCAGAAGCTTACGGCATTAAGGGATTCCATATTGATAATGTGGCCGATTCCCGTAAAGTCCTGGCCCAGGCCATGGCCCATAAAGGACCAGCCCTTATTCATGCGGAAGTCATCAAAGAAGGCAACGTGTTCCCCATGGTCCCGGCAGGAAAATCTGCGCATCATATGATCATTGAGGCACCTAAAACAAAAATGGAAAAACCCACGGGTTCAACCTAATTAATAGACGGAACTTATATGAAAACTAACGACACGCACATCATCAGTATTTTAGTGGCCAACAAGCCTGGCGTCCTTGTCCGTGTAGCGCTCACATTCGCACGCCGCGCTTACAACATCGACTCCCTGGTCGTGTCAGCCACGCATAATCCGAAATTCTCTCGCATGACAGTGACCGCCAAGGGCGATCCAGCGATCCTGGAACAGATGATCAAACAGCTCAACAAGCTCATTGATGTCATCCAGGCCAGCGAACACAACACCGCCATGTCCGTTGACCGTGAACTTTCCTTACTTAAAGTAAAAGCAGTAGGATCGGCAAAAGTGACCGTTATCAAACACATCAAAGAACATCATGCCAAACTCATTGATGAAACCAACGGCTACATCATCATCGCGCATATGGGCACGACAGACGAACTCAATGCCTTCGAAACTGCTGTGAGTAAACACGGGCTTGTTGAAATGGTGCGTTCAGGAAAACTCCTAATGACCAAAGGAAAAGAAACCACCTGATCACTGAATCGATTAAATAAAAAGCCCCGGTAAACACCGGGGCTTTTTTTGTTCAAAGAACGATTTTACTTTGCGGCCAGATACAATTCGTTCACCTTCTCCCAATTGATCACATTGTAAAATGCTTCAATGTATTCAGGACGACGGTTTTGATATTTTAAATAATAAGCATGCTCCCAAACATCGATCAAAAGAACCGGCTTCTTGCCTGCAGATAAAGGCGAATCCTGATTGGCGGTCTTTACGATCTCAAGCTTCTTTTCCTTGTTCACAACAAGCCAGGCCCAGCCAGAACCAAATTGCGTGGTCGCGGCATCAGTGAACTTGATCTTAAATTCAGCGAAAGAACCAAACGTAGCTTTAATGGCTTCAGCAACAGGACCGTTGGCTTCTCCGCCTGCCTTGGGTGCCATAATCGACCAATAAAGCGAATGATTAACCGCCCCGCCGCCGTTGTTACGTACGGCCGCGCGAACATCCTCAGACACTTTATCAATATTCGCGATGATATCTTCACCTGACATGCCAGCAAGTTCTGGCTTAGACGCCACCGCTGTATTAAAACGATCAACATATGTTTTATGATGTTTGCCATGATGTGTTTCCATGGTCTTGGTATCAATGAAAGGCTCGAGTGCATCATAAGCGTATTTCAATTCTGGAAACGGGTATGCCATAACAACCTCCTGGTTAACATTATATGCATTGGTCGCGCACAATAGAAAATCATTACAACGCCAATTCAAATTTCTTGCGCCATTCAGCAGGAATGGGAACTTTTTGATTCGTACGCTTATCGACGGCCACGCTGACGGTCTTCGCTGTGCCCGCCAAGAGACCTGCTTTTAGGATGGTAAATTGAAAGACTACCGACGTCGTCCCGATCTTCTCGATCCGAACAGAAATATCGATCTCATCCCCGGCCACAAGAACAGCTTTATAATCAGCCTCAGCGTGCACCAGAGGAAAAGTCACCAAAGGATGTTCCAAAAGATTTTCTATTCTAAGTCCCAAAGATGCCAGAAAATGCTCTTTTGCCTCATGGATCAGATAAAACTGATTGGCAAAAAAGAGACGGCCTGCAGCGTCGGTATGATGAAGATAGATACGAGAATGATGTGTGAACATAAAGGCCTTTAAATGATGTATGTTTCAGCAGTTGTTAATGAATGAAATAAAGCGCTCAATGACTCAGGGTTTTTTCTTAATGCTGCATGTGTAAAAAGATCCGTTTGAACAACGCTCTCTGATATCTTTAAACGCAAGAAAGCCACCTGGTCACTATCGATCATGGGATCCAAGGATGCTTCACTGCCGAGGAATGAATCATTATACCCATAGGCCACGACCTGTTCAATGTTGGCCCATCGAACTTTTTGTCCCCAAGATCTTTTAAAAGCAAGCGGACTGATCACAAGCGCCGGCTTAACAGATGCATACAGAGAATCTGAACATCCCTTTAACATATGAGGATCGATCAAACACGGCACAGCCCCAATACGCCATAAAGCCAAAAGAACGATCACATGCGCCGGAGAATTCTCTTTAACAACAAAAACAGTTTCCTGTGGACGGACAGAGATTTCTTTAAGATAGCGCGAGGTGCTGTGAACATAATTATTGAACGCATCCCATGCGATCGACCTACCTGCCCACGACACGGCCATCTGCCCAGGACAACGACGTGCGTTAAAAGCCACGGAGCACAGATCCAATGACATTAGACGACCTTCACGCGATTAGAGAAGATAGGATGGAAGAACTTGGTTTCCAGAACCAGCCTGTCAACCGGAATACGCCCCGCATCAACGACAACAGGGCGAAGCAAAAGGTCTTCTTCAAACCAATTAGCTGTTCCAAGATTGGCAACGGAATGCGTTAATGCCGCAAGATTGGCCAACATGGTCATCCCCACCCCCGATTCAAATGCCGAAGAAACGATCACGTGCGTCCCCATCTGAGCGGCAGCGTCAAGAAATTTCAAATAACGGATCACACCCATTGTCATGGGACGCGCCACAGCATAAGCAACCCCCACCCGGCCCGCCAATTCCTCCAAAGCCTTGTCCTGCAATGTTTCATCCAAAGCGATCGGCATATCGGTACGACGCGCAAAATCCTCAAGCTGTAAAGAATCAGCAACAGGTTCTTCAATATATTCAATACGGTCTTTGCCAATGTTCTGCGCAAAAACCACGGCCTCGTCCAAACGCCATGCCCTATTGGCATCAAGCCTTAACTTGGCCCCGGGGGTGATCATCCGCCGAACATCATGAACTTTCTGAACATCCAGAGGTATATTACGACTGCCGACATTGAGCTTGTACGTCGTATACCCTTTGGAAGATAAAAAGCGAACCTGACGCACAATATCCGCAGGCGTACCCTGCAAAAGGCCGGCACTCTGGACCTCACCGTCAACCCCGGGCTTAAGAAATGACCGGACACTCTGATTATGGAAATTTGCCATCATGCTGATGATTGCTGATTCAAAGCCAAATCTTACTGAAGGACAAAATAATGTCTCCGGAATATGGTCGGCTAACCATTCCAAAATAAAATGCGCTTCGATCGGCGCCTGCAGATCTTTTAATTGACGCACAAGGATGTCAGCCTGATAAAGAGCCTTGTTTAACGGCTCAAGACTAACTCCCGGCAAAGGCGCGATCTCACCAAACCCCATATACCCATAATCCGAGATCACATGAACAACCATTCCCTGACGGGCCTTGATCTCCTGTTCACGGGCAAAGAAAGGATGCGCCAGTGGAAGATTAAAAGAATAACAATGGATGCTTTGTATGCCTATAGAAGCCATGCGAGAGAATACACCAGTGATTGAACCAAAAGAAAGAATCCTGTCAATGCCAAGACCCGGTTAAAGACTTTAGGGTCATTGGTTGTAAAAACGTCATGAATAAGCGGGATTGAAAAGAACACGATAAAAGAACTGGCCAACATCAACAGCCGCTCGCCGGTCATATGATGAACGATCACAGGAACGGACGCCGCGGCAAGGATACAAAAAAGATACTCCATGCGCGTAAATTTCTTTCCAAAACGAACAGCAAGAGTTTTACGTCCGGCCACAGCATCGGTCGTAATATCCCTTAAATTATTAACAACCAGGATCGCAACAGACACAAACCCTGTCATGAAACCAGAAAGAATGACCGCGCCATTATACTCAAACGACTGGACATAATAGGTGCCCGCAACGGCCACAGGTCCAAAAAAAACCAGAACAAACAGATCTCCCAGGCCAAGACGTGCCAGAGACCAACGCCCGGCTGTATAAAGAAGGCCTGCGACGATGGACACTACAGCAATAATAAGAGCCGGCATACCCGCTCTGATCACAAGGGTGTTCGCTGCGACAGCCGCTACAGCAAAGGCTAACACAAAACCCACTTTGATCTCAGATGACGTTAACGCTCCGGAAAGGATCGAGCTCGTAGGACGTCCATGCCCTAAACGATCCACGCCACTCTTAAAGTCAAAATAATCGTTGGAAAGATTCGTTCCGATCTGAATAAAGACAGCTACGATAAGCGCCGATAACGCAGAAGGCCAATGAAAGAAACCGTCACTATAAGCAATGGCCGTGCCTACCACGACAGGCGCGATCGATGCCAAAAGTGAATACGGACGAATAGCATTGAACCAAGCGACGATTTTCTTCATCAGGAATGCACAGAGATGTTCATCACACCATCATGCTCGACTTTAAGATCCGCGTAAATGAAATAATAAAACCCGGCGAGAACAGGCATGACGATCGCAACAAGAACACCGACGATAACTGTTGTAATACCACTGCTTAATCCCATCATTTTCATTCCAACAAAGAAAGGTAACATCACAAGAACTGACAGAAAAAATGCCCAGCCATGAGCCGCTAGGACCCTCCAGAAACGGAAACGAACAAGTTCATCACTGCGTTTAAAGGCAACCCAAACACCTTTTTCTTCAAACAGGACCGCGAAGATAAAGAAATAAAAGACAGTGAAGCAATAGATCCCCGGCAAGACCAAAAGAAAAAGACCGGCGATCACGCCTACGCTTAAAAGAAGATACCCACCCAGACCACGAAAGAACTTTGTTCGCACATACGTAACAGCATCTCTTGCGGTCAGATCTCTATTCATTGCCAGAGACGATGTCATATACGTCAGGCACATTAAAAAAAACGTATAGATACAAAATATAACAGGACTTAAAAGAACCCCGATTAAAGAAACACCCGTTTCATCCGTTGCATCCAGAAGGGATTTGAATATTGTAGGTGCCATACAGGCGAATGAAAAATTCATGAGAACAGAGAAATTGTCCGCATAAAGCCTCAAGGCCCTGCCTAAATACTCTGAGAACGAGACCTTGGATGAAGAAACTGCGGTCATTTCATGTTCTCCTGAAGATGCTCCCTGATATGCAAGACCTCACCTTTAAAACGAGGAATAACATGAACATGGGCGTGCATCACAACCTGACCAGCGGCTTTCCCGCAATTGATCCAAATGTTATATCCGTCTGGCTGATGCTCTTGTTGTATCTTGGCTTTAATGTCCAGGATCAAGGATTTGACCGCATGCGATTCCTCCGGCGTCGCCTCAAAGATCTGTTCAAAGTGACGTCGGGGAATGACAAGTGCATGGCCTCTGGAGATCGGATTGATGTCGTAAACCACATAAGCCAGGTCATTTTCAATGACTTTAGGAAGGTTTTTGCAAAAAACACACTCCGACATGGCTCACCCCTGTTCATTTATTAATATGACGTGAGAACTCTTCAACTTCTTTGCGGGCACGTTCAATATCCTGGATGCGAAAGATATCGCAATAAAGCTGAACGGCAAGGTCCTTATCTCCGTCAAGCAAGACCTCGCGAACATCCCACATGGTCGGCTCTTCATGACGCGCCTGTTCAAGATACTGTTTTTGGGCCTTGCGCATGGCCAGGACCCAATAAATCTGCAACCCCAAAAGGGTCACGAGCATAACACTGATAAAAATAAAGAACCAGATCATAATCTATCTCCCATGATATATCTATTGCAGTACGGGCGGTTCATGAACCGCCCCTACAGCTCAAACTTCTCCACAACCTCTTTAACCTGTAATTCAGCCCTTTCGATCTTATCTTTGCACAGCTTTACCAAGACAACAGCTTCTTTCACTTTTTCTGATAATTCATCGACATCGATCTCTTCATTCTCGATCTTCGCAATGATCTCTTCAAGTCGCTGCATCGCTTTGGAATATTTGATATCCGCCATCTTATGTCTCCACAATACTCTTTATTTGGCCATCCACCAATTCGATCTGGATCTTTTGTCCAGGCTTAACATCATTAACCGAGCGCAGGGCCTTGCCATCATGAGCACGCGCAATCGAAAAACCTCTCTTAAGAACATTCTGGGGAGACGCCATATCGATGAGCTTTTGATGATGCCCTATTTTAATCGCACATCCCTGAAGACGCAATTGAATTGTCTTGTTTAAAAGATCTCCCGACCGAACAAGCGTGCCGCGGGCATCTGCCAGGACGCGTAAAGGCAATGCGCCAATAGACTGAACCAGCCGGGCATGATGTTCACGTCGCGCTGTCATCAAATGGCGTACGGACGTCTGAAAGTTGATCGCCACGTCCTTAAGGCAAGTCTTTTTCCCATCCATGGCCTCCCTTACGGCATCTTTAAGATGATCATACTCCCCATCCAGCCTCAACACAAAATCCCGAACCCGGCCGACCAGGAATTGGGCTGCTGCTGTGGGCGTCTTGGCCAATGTATGCGCCGCAAGATCTGCAACGCTGGTATTGATCTCATGTCCGATCCCGGTGATCACAGGATGCCGCGATGCCGCCATGGCCAACACAATATCTTTTGAATCAAAACACGACAGCTCTGCAATGGAACCGCCGCCACGCGTAATGACAACAGCATCCAGCTCATCAGCATCATCAAAAACCTTTATCCCTGCACACACAGACGGGATACAATTCTTACCCTGCATGAGAGCTTTAAAAATGTGGACCTTAAACGCATAGCCACTCTTGCCCAGCTCATCTATAAAATCATTATAAGCTGCAGAATCGAAGGCGGTGATAAGACCGATATTCAGCGGCACAAGAGAAAGCTCAAGCTTTTTATTCTTTTCAAGAACGCCCGTCTTGCTTAACTCGGCAATAAGCTTCTGTCGATCCTGGGCCATTTTACCCAATGTGTAAACAGGATCAATGTTCTCAACAATAAGCCTCACTTGACCGAATCCTGGGTAAAAATCAACCCGGCACAGGAATTTGACCTCAATGTCATCTTTGAGATCAAAAGC
>CAJBYM010000020.1 GCA_903959815.1 Candidatus Omnitrophota bacterium | reverse complement strand
CTAGTGGCGTTGATGAGGTGCATCTAAATTCCATCTTTCCTAGAATAGAGCTGCTGCATGAATCGGCCGTTGAGCCAACAGTGATACCTTTATAACCCTTGATCTCTCCTTTGAATGTCGCGTTATAGGCTACGGACAAGGATCCGTTGATGCGCGCGGTTGCATCGGTGGCAGTGGAGAAGTGGCTTGTTGAACCTAACTCGAGCAAAGTGGCTGTTTTTGCTGCCTCTATTGTTAAAGCTGAAGGATATACAATTTTAAGAATAGGGTCGCCCGCAGCATTGCCTGCTGTTGTATTGATGGCAACACGCTTAACGCTAAAATTCATTCCAAAATTACTTGTGCCGTTCGAATTGATCCAATTGGCACTTGTGGCTGTATTGCCATTGATGGCTAAAGCGATGGTGTCCGCGCCTGTTCCCGCTATTAATGTCGGAGATCCTCCTAAATCATTTCCTATTCTGGCTTTACTGGCTATAGCTAAAGTATTGCCAATAATTTGGTCGCTAGCTGTCAAAATATTTGTATTTACGCCACCGTTGGCTGTTAGACTGCCAGCGGTAAGTGTGATATTACCTGCCGTTACTGTCACGCCACCTGCTGTTAAGGTCAAGTTCCCCGTGTTCATATTGATGTTGCCGCCAATAGTTGAATTGCCCGCTATCGTTAAGGCCACGGAGGGTCCTCCTAGTGGTGCATGCAGATCCAATAGTCCGTAAACTGTTGCGCTGTTATTAGCGGTTAAATGTCCACTCGTGAGGTCACCTGCGACGCCCACGATTGTATTTCCGCGAAGACTGCTTTGGCCGATGACGGTGAGGTCACCGTTGATTTGTGTATCGCCGGTAACATTGAGAATCCCACCTACGCCAACGTTGCCCGTTGTGTTTATAATGGCGGGATTAAAATTAGCAGCTGTTAAGGTTCCTGTGACATTGGCATTGAGTGTTGTTACAAGAGTGCTGACAGTTAAATTTTGATAGTTGCCGCTGGGGGCCGGGTAATAGGTTGTCATGGTAAGGTCATCGGCAGAAACAAACGGTACGAAGACGATGAAACAGGACAAGATTATCGAGGCAATCACGGTTTGGATTTTTGTCATAAGACACCCCTATTTGTTGTAGCCACAAACGTCATCTTTAAACATCTCTTTAAGTATAGCCTATTTCTTCTTTAAGACAAATAAAAACGAGATTCTATTAAGGCTGGGCTGTTTAAGCGAGGATAGCCTGAATAAGCGGCTCGTTTTTATTATTGATGTATCATCAAATATAATGCTTGCTATACTTGTCGTGCCGGTGTATATTTTGACTACATAACAAATCTAGTTTGTTTTTACGGCAAAATTAAAAGGTTGTCATGATCCGTGGAATTACTCCTGTAGATGCGGCGTTTGAACTCATGGGATTGCATCAGGCCCAGGTTTTGATGCGATTTATTTTTCTTGAAATGCTGGCCGGGAAGGTTATTTTTGCGTTTGGTTTTATTTCAAGTATCAGATCAGGCATGGAGAAAGGCAATTTTAAATCGTTGTTTGTTTTTCTGATGATGTTCTTTTCATTGTGGTTTTTGTTTATGATGCCGCGCGCCAAGGTGGTTGATCCTGTTTCGGCCATGGAGCGTAGCGGTTATCACGAGATCACAGCGGTTGACATATTAAGGAAGAATGGTTATGGCGAGGTCATGGTTAGCCCTGTTGTGGATGTTTTAAGCAGGTTGATGGATTCTTTGGTCACAGCTTCTGTAGCAGTGCTCGATAAAGGCGGCGGATATTTTATGAGCCCTTTTGTGTTGGTTAAAGTTTCGATCGTGACGAGCAGGATCATGGCGCAAGGTATAACGGATCATGAGCTTGAACAGAGAACAGTTTGTTTTTATCAGGATCACTTTTGGCCTGCCATGCAAAGGCTGGGCAAGAGGGACCCGGGCTTTTGGCCCGGGCATCCGCAGGTGATGGCCGCTTATAAAGAAGAAGGTCGTGTCGCGTGGCAGGCTTTGCAGGCCGCGCTTTATCAGGCGTGTGATCAGCAGAAGATCTTTGAAAAGATGTTCGAGCGATTTTGTGACGGGCGCATGGATCAAGATGCTGTTGTCCGCTCTCTTTTAGCGCGCGAGATCGCATTAAAGCCCGTACTTTATACGTTCATGGCGTATGACGCCCAAGCAGATCTCCGACGAGAAGAAGGTTCAAGTGGGGTCTTTACGGATCTTGTTGCTGAAAAGATCATGGGTTCCCTGCCCTTTATGCAGGGAGGCGCGCTATTTTTTCTTTGGAGTTCTTTGCCTGCGTTCTTTGGTGTGACTTTGTTATTCCGCATCACAGAGCCTTTGATCATGTTCATGGGTGTTTTATTTTCGGTTAAGGCCTGGACCTTGATCTGGGTTCTCTTAGATAAGGTGTCGCTGGTCTGTTTTGGTATCAATGAAACGTGGGGTGGGGTGGCCCTGTGGCAGTCGCCTGCGTGGAATATATGGATCGTCTGCTTAGCGCTGGTATTGCCTTTAATGATGACGGCAGGGGTGGTGTTAATAACAAGGAGGTGTCGATGAGATGGGTTATGAGATGTTGGATGTTGATCGTTTTATGGCTGACTCCGGCGATGGCAGGGGCTCAGGAATCAGGAATGGAAACAGAGGCTAAAACACAGTTTGATAATTTGTCGCGATTCATTGTGACGGTCATGACAGGGCCTGTCGCCAAGATCATCGCACTGGTTTTACTTCTCGTTGGCATATGGAAGATCATCCATAAAGATTATGGCGCTGCCGTCGGATGCGTGATCGCGCTTTTGGCACTGGTCTTTTTGCCGCAGCTTTTAGGTGTGTTCGGGCGGTGATGATGCGGCCCTGTCCAAAAACCATTGATAAGCCGCTTTTGATACTCGGACTGGAGGGAGAAGATATCGCGATTCTCATGCTTGTGTTTGGGATCCCGGCGATCCTGATCTCACCCGCTGTTCCGTTGGGGCTTATTCTTGTGGCGTGGCCCGCTTTGGTCCATTTCAAGCGCGGCAAGCCCGAGGGGTATGTGTTGCATGCGCTTTACCGGATCGGGCTTCCTTTAAAAGGCCTTCTTCCGCCGGGGGATGCTCTCATGTATTCATCTTATATGAGCAGGAGTGAACATGAGTGAGATGCCGTTGCGTTCAAAAAGTTCGCTTTATTTTGAGCGTTATGCCTGCGCTGAACGCCAGGCCGTGACCATGGGCCTTACTGTTTATATGTTGGGGGCCGTATGCTTGGCGCTTGGCGCTGCTGTTGTGATGATGGGCCTGCGTCCCAAGCCGATCCATTATGTCCCGGCACTTTCGGGCGCAGGCATTTCATATCCTGATCGTGTGCCTCCTGCTTCGGCAGTAAGTTTTTCCTGTGCGTGGCTTATGAACTGGTTGAATTATTCGCCGAGCACG
>CAJBYM010000019.1 GCA_903959815.1 Candidatus Omnitrophota bacterium | reverse complement strand
GTGCATCCTTTTGAGTTGCGTCATGCCTCCGCATGGCTTTGCTCAGTCGCTCACAGCTGTCGGTCTTATGCCACAGCCGGGAGCAATGGTTTCGCTCTCGCCCGCATTTACCCCCGCCCATCTTTGGGGCATGGCGATTCATCCTGACGACCCATTCAAATTTGATTTCTTGATTCAAAGGGGCGACGTTGGCTTTACCGATGACCAGAAGCGGATTGAGTATTCTAAACTGATTAAATACTTCCTCGCCGCTTTGGCTGTGCCGGACACTGACCAGTGGGTCAACCTTTCGCCTTATGAGAAAGACCGCATTGTTCCCGATGGTTTTGGTTTGACCGAGATGGGGCGTGACCTTTTGGCACAGGACTATCTTCTCAAGCAGCTTTCTTCTTCTTTGACTGACCCCGGTACAGAATTAGGCAAGAAATTTTGGAATGGCATATATCAGGAAGCCTACAAACGTTTTGGTACAGCGGATATTCCAACAGACACTTTTAACAAGGTCTGGATTTTGCCGGATAAAGCCGTAGTATTCGAGAAAGATAACGCTGTTTATGTTCTTGAAAGTCATTTGAAGGTCATGACTGAAAAGGACTATCTGGCAATGAAGAACAACGTTGTTGGTGATGTTTCTTCCGAAGCCATAGAGATTTCCACCATTTCCTCACAGATGTTGAAGGAAGTTATTATTCCTGTTATTGAAAAGGAAGTAAATGAGGGAAAAGGATTCGCTCCGCTCCGTCAGGTTTACAGCGGGATGCTTTTGGCAACATGGTATAAGCGTTCGCTCAAGGAATCTATCCTCGGAAAACTTTATGCTGACAAGGGCAAGGTCAAAGGCGTTGACCAAGACCCGAAGAATAATCAGGAGATTTACGGGCAGTATGTTCAGGCGTTCAAGAAGGGCGTTTTCAACATGATTAAAGAGGATGTTGACCGTTACACGCATGAAGTGATTCCAAGGAAGTATTTCTCTGGTGGAACCGAAAATGATTTTGCAGCGGTGACAACTAAGGAAGAAAACGAGCCGAAAGCATTGCAGGGCATAAATTCTAAAATTGCAAACGCTGATGTGGTTGTTTCGGTTCTTAATAAATCACGCGGAGCAATTAACTGGGTTAAAAGTACCAGCAAAACAGTAAGTTTGGTAACTCTTGTGGCAGCATTTCTTTTCGTCACAGGATGCACCAGTTTGCTTGGAGAAAAAGAAAAGACACTTTCGGTGAGTGAAATTGCGGCATATGGCGGATTTGATAAAATGAAATTTGTTAAAGTCGCAAAAGGACCTGCCAGAGTAAGAATTATTACGAAGGAACTGGCGTCACATGACCTCTATGTCGTTCTTACAAATAAAGACCAGATGTCCTGGGACTATACAATGCCAAGTGATGGTCGAATGAACGTTGAGTTCCCTGTGCTTGAGGATGCTTTAAAGCAAACGGAAAGTCAGGGAATGAAAAGTGATGCGAACACAATCAATCAAATTAGGCTGTACGATTCTCAAATGAGAGCCATGGGGGCAGTGCCTAAATATTGGACGTATACCGTTGGTGGTTACAACATGGATGTAATTCGGTTAGGTGTTAGTTGGAGTAATAAAACGGCGGTGTGTCAATTCACCCCTGAAGGCATAGATTATATTGATAATGATTATATCGATAATCTTGATGAAGCAGAATTAACAAAAGCCGACAAAGCAGGGGTGGTAGACAACTCGGCAAATAATGATGATATAAATATTGCACAGCGAGAAACTAAGGAGAACACGGGTGGTATTGACCTTGCTCAATCGAATCTTAACATGGAGATTAGACGTGATGGGGCTGGTATTCCCTTACCCATTAGTCAGCAGAACCTTGATAACATTCAGATTGATGGTCTTGTGCCCGTTATCCTGAACATTCAGCCAGCCGCAAATGTACCGATGTTCAGTCAGGCAGGAGGGGCGACGCCGTCAGCGGTGTAACCAGATATTCAGTTGAGCCTTAAAGCCCGTGTCAGGAAAATCTTGATGCGGGTTTTTTCTTTGGAGGGCGGTCAGGTCTTCAGACTTCCCTTTTGCTTTTCAATCTTCTTGATGGTCGCCTTGGTTGCGTCCATTTCCTTCTGGAGTTGGTGAAGCCTGATGTGAGCAAGTTCGTGCAGAAGAGTGAATCTGGGTTTATTGTCGAAAATCTTTGTTAATGCTTTATCAACCTCGGCGGAAGGGTTCCGGTATCCCCGCTCAATCTGCGTCATGAAAGTATCTGAAATCCCGACCTGCTTTGCCAGTTCGTAGACCTTCAGCCCTTTTTCTTTCCTCAACTTGCGGATTTGTTCGCCATATTTCTTCATAGTAAAAGCAGTATAACTTTTTCCTTTCTTCTGGTCAAGTATTCCAAATAAAACTTGCAACAACAAGCAAGGTCTTGACAACAGCGGGTTTCATGGTGTATATTTCAAATAACCTTGCAATGATATGCAAGGATTTGGTTATACGTTTGAGGGCATTATGGAAAGTTACTTGAAAGCGAATGAGGCTTGCCAGTTGTTGGGTATTTCGTTATCCCTGCTGTATAAGATGACCGCAGCTGGCAGCATTCCCTGTCTTCACATCGGAAGAGCAGTTCGGTTCATACCTGAAGACCTCAAACTTTGGCAAACCAAGAACATGACCGGGGGTCCGGTGGAGTTAATTTGATATGCGGCAGAGATTCAGGACACCCAAGAAGATATACAAGAGAGGAAAATGGTGGTGTTTCCGGATAACCGATTCATTTGGCAAACGCAGGGTCATAAAGTCGTCAACGAAAGAAGATGCTCTTGCAAAACTTCGCATTATGCCTCAGCAGATGATGAGTGACATGTGCGAGACGGTCAGTTACAGGATAACGCTTGAACAGGGCATCGTATATTGGCTGGAGCATAAAAAGGACAGCGTCGTGAGCAGGTCTTTGGAGCGGTATCGTACAATGGGAAATCATTTGATAGGGTTCATGAAAGAAAGATACCCACGGTTTAAGTACATTGATGAAACTCAAAAAGAAGATGCCTTTGCCCTTGCGTACAGAAATTTTCGTTTTGAAAAAGGCAGGGCAACCAAGACGGTAAGCGATGAAGAAAATGCTTTTTCTGATTTATATAAGTTCTTGGCAAAGAAGAAAAAGATTTACCTTAGGAATCCTTTCAGCGAGTTAGAGCCGATTTCTATTGAGCCTGTACAGCAAAGACGGGTGTTGCCAAATGAAGAGTTAAAGAAATTCTTTAAAGGAGCATTGAGAATCAGCCAGAAAATATACTGGTATGGTGTTTTTATGGTTTTCATGGTCACATCTATGAGGAGAGAAGAACTAAGGCTTATGGAGAAGGTGCGTGTTAATCTTGAGACCGGATTTTTTGAGATTCCCAAGACCAAGACCAGAAGGCGGAAGGTTATTTCAAAGACCGTCCCAATTCATCCACAGTTGAAAGTGGTTTTGCAGGAAGCAATAACAAGGTCAACGAATAAATATCTTTTCCCGAATCAGGACGGAGAGCCAATGCCAAAGAACAAGATGCGTGATACCATGCGGAGAATATGCAAAATGGTCGGCATTCCCATGGCTACGCTTAACGACTTGAGGCATACATGGTCAACAAAAACGAGGCTGGCTGGAATGTCAAATGAAGCCCGGCGGGAAATAGGCGGCTGGAGTTCAGATGAGGTCATGAATACTACCTACACCCATTATCCTGATGCGAAGATAAGTGAGGAATATTTTGGGGTCAATTTCATGGACTTTCTGGATGATTCAGAGGCTAAAAGGCACGATAACGGCACAAAGGACGAATGAGTATGTTGCAACTGGCTTATAATGCAAGGCGTTGCGGGAATCAAGGCTCTGAGTCCGGGTCTCGGCACTTTTTTATAAACCCCTGGTCTTTGACCAGGGGTTTTTTTATTAATAATTTAAATATTAAGTATATGGTTGTCTCGCATTGGCAGAGGTATAAAATGTTTTATTGAAAAGAATAAAAAGTGGTTTAAGAAAGTCCATAAGACTAGGGAAGCTTTATGTTTAAATCAATGGTCGATAGGCTAAAGCCCGTACATGTTGTTTTATTTTGTTTTATTCTTTATAGTTGGATCAGTATTGTAAAGACCCCTGCCCATATTCTTCTTGATGATGAAGTGTTCTATTTCTTTCAGGCGAAAGCTATGGCCAGAGGGGAGTTTATTCTTTTTGATAAAACCAACCCTTACTTATTCCCATTGCTCCTCAGTGTTTTCTCAGAACTTCCTTTAATGTTCTTAAGATTCCTTCCGGCATTCTTTATGTCTTTGGCGATGGGCATTTATTTTCATTTGTTGCAAAAGCATGTTTCTCGGATTACAGCATTCTTCGCGACATTCATTTTGATTTTACATTATCGTGTTATTGAATATGGCGTTCAGCTTTATACAGAAGGATTGCTGCTGGTCTTCTTGTTTCTGGTATTTGATAAGACACTGGATATCTTGGATGAAAAGAGCTCTTGGAAGAACTTTATTCTTTTAGGTGTTTATATGGGCTTATCTTTAGAGGTAAAGCCCATGATCCCGCTCGTTCCTTTCTTTTTTGTGATTTGGATTTTGTGGAGATCGAGAGGCCAATATAAAATTAAGCTGATTGGTGCAACCATGATCAGCGTGACTTTATATGCACCTTATTATTTGTTCAATAGTGTTACGTATTTTAAAGATAAACTTAATTTTGTATTTAATTTTGATGAAATTATTAACAGGGCGTTTCTTTTTACAGATCAGGTGGGCGTTGTATTTACAGTTATTCTTATGATGGCGATTATTAATTTCTTTAAGGGGGCGAGTTTAAAACAGAAAGAAATATTTAGAGGGATCGTTTCTTTCACTATTTTATATATCTTGTTTGTTATTTTTGCTCTTAAATATGTTTTCTCAAGATATTTCTTGCTGTGTTTGCCAGCAGGCGCACTTTTAATCGCAGAATGCGTTCTTTATGAAAGTTATCAGGATAGGAAGAGATCTCGCATTGTTGCCGCCTATTTTATTTTATTCCTCTTTTTTCTATTGAGTTATGTACGATGGATCCCTGAATACGATAAGAATATTCACGTGTTGCCAGGATACGTCGGCAGGCACATGGCTTTAGAGGACGCTCGACAGATTTATACACACAGCCGTGTTTTTTTCTTGCCTAATTATAAACCTGACATGGTTCGAGCTATTCCTATTGTGAACAATGATGGGGGACGGCGATTGAAGTTGCCGGTCTTTGATCAGAGTAATCATACAATAGCAAAATATGAATTTTGTTTTTATGTTCCAACGCCATCTTATCGGTATATTTTCTTTTCACATGTTTGTGACAGAATGAAGGTTGAGCTTGATGGAAAGATTCTGTCTGAAGATTGGGATGCCAGCGCATTTGTTCCGTATCAGATTAATCTAGCTCAACCTCTGTCCATTGGTTTACATCGATTAACATTGTATATTATGAATGAAAATAATATTGGAGGTATTGGGCAAGTGTTTTTGTTGGAAAAAGATATTTCAAAGATTTTAGAACTAGCCAGTATTATTAGGAATGAATGATCGGGGGATGTGGAGCAAATGAGCAACAATGACGCTGGCAGGGTTAATTTCTTGGCTTTCTTGCCATTAAGGAAGAATTTGATGGGAGGCGTGTTTCTGGCGCTTGTTGCATCGTTTATTCTTTCTTCTTGGGTTTATGTTTCGCCATTTTTTATGATCTTTTTTGCTGTGTTATTTATACGTATTTTAATAAAGGGGATCGCAAAAGAACGTTCTTTAAAGTGTTTTATAGACGGCTTGGTTATTATTGCAGGAGTCGTGTCAGTGATAGCTATTGTTGTTTCTAATATTGCAGTGCCGTATCACGCCTGGAGCGCAATTCGATCGGCTTGGCCTGCAGGGATCTTGCGGGGCTGTGATTTTTATTATAAAGATAGCGGTCATCTCATTGGACGTATGTATGGCCCGGTTTTTCCTTTGATATATCTTTTGTCTGCCAGTTTAAATAATTTTTTTGCGATTGTTCATGTTGGATCTTTGATCAGCATGTTTTTATATTTTGTGCCAGCTATGCTTATTTTTATGTATTGCGCAAGATCGCGTCAGCCGGCGCCACCGTCACCTGCTGTGTATGTGTTTGTTTTTGTTCTTATAACATTTATATCAACGACTTTAAGACAGGTCGCTTTCGCTGTTCATGTGGATGCGGCGGCTTTAGGCTTTGGAGCAGCGGCTTGTTTTATGTTAATAAGACAAGATCGGCCGTCTAAAAAAGATCTGTTCTTTTCAAGTCTTTTTGTTGCGTTGGCCTTTTGGTCGAAACAGACGGCGATCCCTTTGGTTGTTATTTTGCCGGTATACGCTTTGATTTGTTATGGGAAAAATGTTTTTAGAAGCTATGTGTTGTTTATTGTTCTGGTGGGATTTATTTTGACATTAATGTTTGGGGCAGTCTTTGGCTTTGACAAATTGTTTTATAACATGTTCTTTATTCCTTCGCGTCAGCCGAGTGCATTGGGCGGAGATTGGTTTAGTGGCATGGTTTTGGCAACGCCTTTTTTGATTAATGCGATTTGGATCCAGATTTCTCTTGCCGTTTTCTTATTTGCGACATATTTTTCTTTAAAATACAACAGAGGACAAGAATTATTGTTGTATTGGATGAAAGAAAAGACCTGGGGGCTATTCTTTGTTATAGGCATTGCCATGGTTCCTGTTTCTCTATTAGGTCAAATGAAAGTAGGTGGGGATGTTAATACGCTGAGTCCTTCGCCATTTTATTGGAGCATCGCACTAACAATTGTTCTGGTGGATCTTTTTCATGCGTCTTTAAGACAAAGCGCGGGCTTGAAAAGACGAGGATTGTTATTTTTTGCAGTTGCTTTGGTTGTTACTCTTAATGTGGCCACGTTGATGATCAATCAGGATGTAAAAGGGTTTCTTTATTCCTCACCGCATAGTGTATCCAATAAGGTTATGGCATTTATTAACAAACATGCCGGAGAAGTTTATTTTCCGTGTCATAATCTAGAGCATTTGTTGATTGAAAAGAAGGAATATCATAATATTGATGGCTTACTTGATGCGCGGCATTCTCGAATTTGGATCGAGCCATCGCGGTTGTATGCGTTTCTTCCAGTAGACATGAGATTAATAGCGCTTGAGACCGATTATATTTTTGGGTTTTGGCGCCATCTTGTTCCTTATTTTCCTGCGTTTGATAGACAAATATATTTTTTAGAATTGCCAGAGTTTACAGTTTTTGTTCAGGAAGGTACGTATTATACTTATTTCTTTAAGCTGGGGAATGTAAGAGATTGTGGTCATAATTTTCATTTTGAGACAATAAAATCAAATCTTGCGTTGTCGTATTCGTTGTCCAGCAAGAGAATAAAGCGTATGAGTAAGCATGAATTTCTTACAAACCGTTACCCGGAGCTTCGTGCTGTTATTGAACCAACAGATCATGGCTATATACCGTAGGAAGAATTGTATCAATTTGTCGCTTAATACAGAAAGACGTGCGTTATGAAGAAATGTCCTTTTTGCGCTGAAGAGATCCAGGATCAGGCGGTTAAATGCCGTTATTGCAATGAATTTCTTGACCGTACGCTTAAGCCCGCAGATGCGGCGAGGCCGTGGTATTTCCGCACGGGCATGGTCGTCACGGTCATTTTGTGTGTGAGCGTGTTGGGTTTACCTCTAGTGTGGTTTAATCCGTACTATAAACGTAACACTAAGATCATAGTGACCATTATCGTGTTAGCTCTGACGTATGCACTTTGGGTTGTCACATCACAGGCGCTTCAGTCCTTACAAGAGTATTATAAGCTTTTGACGCCCTGATCCATCGCGCATAAATTTTCCATTTATCTGTTAAAACATGAAGATCAAAGACAGTTTCTTTACATTTCTTTTGATCCTGACCGCAACGGTTTTTACGTTTTGGCCGTGTCTTTTTGCGGATTTTCTGAATTGGGATGATCAGGCGCATCTTACGATGAATGCTTTTTTGCCGTTTCATGATTGGCATGATGTTGTGCGACTTTTTTCTTTTCCCAACACCGTTAACGGAACATATATCCCTTTAACGGTGTTTTCCTTTGGCCTTGAGCGGCAACTGTGGGGCCTGGACCCATTCATTTTTCATTTGAACAACATTTTTCTACATGCATTGACCGCTATCTTGGTATGCGCTCTGGCCCGTCGTATGGGCCTTTCGCTTAAAGGGGCGTGTGTGGCTGCGCTCATTTTTGCATTGCACCCGATGCGCGTTGAATCTGTTGCCTGGGTGACGGAGCGTAAAGATGTTTTATTTGGTCTTTTTTATGTGAGCACACTGGTTCTTTATTGGGATTATTTGAAGACATCGCGAGGTGGTTATTATATCGGTGCTTTGATATGCGCGGGGTTGAGCATTCTTGCGAAGCCCATGGCGCTTAGTTTGCCACTTGTTTTGTTTTTAATGGACAGGATGGCTCAGCGGCCTCGCACGACGACAATGCTATGGGATAAGGTGCCTTTTATACTTGCCTTGTGGCCGATAGCCATGGTGACGGCAGGGTTGAATGTCCGCTTCTTTATGGTCGGCCCACCGCAACATTTTCTGATCGCGGCCCATGCGTTGATGTTTTATGTGATCAAATTCTTTGTTCCAGTGGGATTAACATCGGTATATCCCGTGCCGTTGCCCGTGGGCTGGGGGAATTTTGCGTATGGGGGCAGCGCTTTTCTTTTGGCGCTGATGTTGATAGCATTATGGATCTTTCGTAAAGACCGTTGGGTTGTGTTCGCGTTTTTGTTTTATGTCTGTTCGATATTTGTTATTTTACCCATAGATCTCTTCTTGGGCGATAAAGGAATTGTAAGCGAACGTTTTTCATATATTCCGATGATAGGGTTTGCGCTCTTGGTTGGGGCAGCTTGGGATCGGGTTTTCTTTATCGGGCATGCACAGCGGGTGGCGGTGCGAGGGTGGTGGTTGGCGTGTCTTTTATGTGCGGTATTAGCGGGCATGACCTTTAACCGGTGCTTGATCTGGCGGGATAGTATGACGTATTGGAACGATGTTTTACGTACTGACCCGGATCATGTCTTTGCATTGAATAACAGAGCAGACTGCCTGGTCAGTGATCCTCTTATCCGTGCACGGTATGGATTGTCGAAGACCCAAGCGTATCATATGGCGTTGAGAGATCTTGAGCAAGCTGTTCGCTGGGCACCGCGAGATGCAGATAGTCGCCGCAATCTTGAGAAGATGCGCGCATGGCTGGGAAGATGATCGCGGGGAAAACGTTCTTTACATTCCTTTGAAAGTTTGATATAAAAAGCGGCACTTTGAAGTTGATATTCTTATTATTGAAGTGTTGTACGGCAATTATTGCCCCGCTACACCGGAGTGCTTGCCCAGCAAAGCTGGGCATTTTCGACTAACGTCGAAAATCGCCTCGGTTCCGCGGGGCGAAATGTCGCTTTTCTTGGGCGGCATTGTGGTGGCGACATTTCGCCGATGTAGCTCAGTTGGTAGAGCAGCGCATTCGTAAAGTGGTCTTGAGATTTCTGTAACCCTATGAATTTATTGCAAGTCCATGCCC
>CAJBYM010000018.1 GCA_903959815.1 Candidatus Omnitrophota bacterium | reverse complement strand
CAAGAACGGCGCATCGGTCATGATCATGCCGGCGGACGATTTCAAGATCTCTTATGCCCTGGAATATCCGCATCCCATGTTGCGTCAGTCCGTGACCTTTACGATCACACCTGAAACATATGAGAAAGAACTCGCGTGTTGTCGCACCTTTTGTTTAAAGGAAGAAGCGGATGCGCTCTTGGCCAAGGGGCTTGGCCAGGGGGCGACAACGGCCAATACACTGGTGTTCGGCCCGAACGGTGTTATGGATAATACATTGCGTTTTCCCGACGAGGCGGCGCGTCACAAGGTGTTGGATTGCCTGGGCGATCTTTATTTGCTGGGGATGCCGATCAAAGGGCATGTGTTCGCCTTTAAAAGCGGGCATAATCTGAACCGTGAACTTTTGAAGAAGATCGCGGAGCAGAAAAAGAAATATGAGGCTGTGCGCGCACTTTCCAAAGTAGAGTATCGACCAGGTTCTTCTTTGGATGTCCAGGCGATCATGAAGGTGATCCCGCACCGTTATCCATTTCTTCTGGTGGACCGTATCCTTGAAATTGAATCCGGCAAGCGCGCGGTGGCGATCAAGAATGTGACGGCGAATGAGGCCTTCTTTCAGGGCCACTTTCCGGCACGTCCTGTGATGCCGGGAGTGCTCATGGTGGAAGCCATGGCCCAGGTGGCGGGCGTTATTGTGCTCAGCAATCCTGAGCTTGCGGGGAAGCTCGCCTTCTTTATGTCCGTCGACGGAGTGAAATTCCGCAAGGTGGTTGAGCCTGGGGACCAGGTGGTCATGGAAGTCGAGATCACCAAGGCGCGTTCACGTGTGGCGCAAGCGCGCGGGGTTTGCAAGGTGGATGGCGAAATTGTATGTGAAGCCGAGATGGGTTTTGCGTTAGGTAATTAAATATGGCACATCATATTCATCCTACAGCGATCATTGGGCCTGACGTGAAGTTGGGCGAGCATATTACGGTTGGCGCCTATGCTGTCATCGACGGCAACGTGGTGCTGGCCGATCATGTGGATGTTGCGGCGCATGCGGTTGTGACGGGTTGGACGACGATCGGTGCAGGTTGCCGCATTTTCGCACATGCCGCTGTTGGCGGAGATCCGCAGGATAAGAAATACAAAAGCGGCGACAAAACGTGCCTCGAGATCGGACAGAACAACATTTTCCGTGAGTTCGTGACCATCAATCGTGGCACCGTCGAGGGTGGCGGTATGACCCGCATTGGTGACAACAATTTATTTATGGCTTACGCGCATGTGGCGCATGATTGTGTGGTCGGTAACGATTGTGTGTTTGCTAATTCAGGCACCTTGGCTGGGCATGTGACCGTCGAAGACCGTGCTATTATCGGAGGGCTTACGGCCATCCATCAATTTTGCCGCGTAGGGACTATGGCCATGGTGGGTGGTTGTTCGCGCGTTATTCAGGATGTTCCGCCGTATGCGCTTTGTGTCGGAGGTCCGGCTGTTATTTATAACCTTAATGCCGTCGGATTAAGGCGTGGCGGTATGGTTTCTTCCCATATGAAGCATTTGAAAGAAGCCTTTCGTATTTTGTTCTATTCGGGTTTGGCCAAGTCAAGCGCACTGGAACAGATCGAGCGGGAGGTTGAGCCTATTGTTGAGGTGAAGCATCTGGTGGCGTTTGCCAGGGCTTCCGAACGTGGTTTGTGCGGTTCTGCTAAGGAACCGACATCCGAGGCATGATGAGCATAGCACGTGTAGGCCTTATCGCTGGCAACGGCGCATTTCCTCTCATGTTCGCTCGTGCGGCGAAGCAAAAAGGTATTCGTGTTGTTGCGGCCGCTGTTAAAGGTGATACATCTGTCCTCATTCATTTGATAGCCGATGAAGTCTGCTGGTTCTCTCCCGGAGAATTGAAAAAGCTTTTTGCTTATTTCCGCGGTCAGAATATCGCTCAGGTCCTTATGGCAGGACAAGTCAATCCCGCCCATCTTTTCAAAAACGATGTTCCTGTGGATGAGGAATTCAAGGCGCTCTTCAAAGCCTTGGCGGATCGTCGCTGTGATACCATTTTTGGCGCGATCGCGGATCGTTTGAAGGCCGAGGGCATGGAGCTTTTGGATTCGACATTCTTGATCAAAGATTTTCTGGCGCCCAAGGGCACATTGACCCGTCGCGTTGCGGGTGTCGATGAAATAGCGGACATTGCGTTTGGTATTCAGATAGCCAAACAGATGGGTGCTTTGGATATCGGGCAAACTGTTGTGGTCAAGGGCAAGGCCATTGTCGCCATTGAGGCCATGGAAGGTACAGACCAATGCATTCTAAGAGGCGGTGCGATCGCGCGCACAGCTGCGGTAGTAGTTAAGACCTCCAAGCCTGATCAGGATCCGCGCTTTGATGTTCCGGTCATTGGTCCCCGCACCATTGTGACCATGAAGAAAGCCCATGCGTCCTGCCTTGCGATTGAAGCAGGTAAGACTTTGATCATTGACCGTGAGCGTACGGTTGCCCTGGCGGATAAAGCCGGGATCTGCATCATTTCAGCCTAAAACCCCCTTTTTCTGGAAGAATTATTTTATTTTCTTGAAAATATTTTTTCAAGGCTGAAATGTCTGTCCGGGGGCGGTATTTGTTTTGGCACGTAAGTCTTTGAAATGCCATGAGTATAAGCCTTGCAATAACTTGCAACATGTGGGGAAAGCGGTTTCTGTCAAAGTCCACCGGGTACTTGATTTTTTTCTTTTTATAGTGCATATTTCAAGCTGGTGGACACGTCTTATCGTCCTTATTTATGATATATAACCGGGTTTGAACAGCAGCGTTCAATAAAAGGTTTAAAAAGGAGTTGCATATGTTTAGTCATCTTACACATACACCGTTGTTCCGTTCGATCGCGGTTGTGGTCATTGTGGCATTTGTCACCATGATCCCGGCTCAGTCTGGCTATGCCCAGATGGTCACGCAGATCCCTGCGCCCGGCCAGATGGTGCATCCGTCCGGCGCTTTTGATCCCGCGCTCATGCTGGGGCTTAAGGTGGACTTTAAGGACCCCTTTAATTTCTATTTCGTTATGGATAAAGGCCAGGAGGTTATGGCCAATGATGCCAAGAAGGCGGAGTATCAGAAACTCATCCGTTACTTTTTAGCCGCATTGACCACGCCCACGAAAGACATGTGGGTTAACTTGTCTCCGGTAGAATCCAATCGTATTATTCCGGATGCTTTGGCCACAACGGGTATTGGTGCGGATATGTTGGCGCAGGATTACCTGTTAAAACAGTTTACGGCATCTTTAATGTATCCCGAAGATGAAGTGGGTAAGGAATTCTGGCGTAAAATTTATTCCCAGGCTTATGAGAAGTTTGGCAGTACCGAGATCCCGGTCGACACGTTTAATAAGGTATGGATCACAGCGGATAAAGCGGATATTTATCAGAAGAATGATACCGCGTTTCTGGTCAATTCGCATTTGAAGGTCATGCTGGAACAGGATTTCATGGCCATTGACAAGAACATGGAACAGTTCGGTGCGGTTGAAGGTGATGTTCCGGAAATGGATGCTTCGCGCAAGCTGGCATCTGATCTTGTGCGTGAGGTGATCATCCCTATTATAGAGAAGGAAGTCAATGAAGGCGGGAACTTCGCCCAGGTTCGCCAGATCTATAGTTCCATGATCTTGGCCACATGGTTTAAGCGCACACTCAAGCAAAGTTTGCTGGGCCAGGTTTATGCGGATCAGAACAAGGTCGCGGGTATCCAGGGTGAAGATCAGCAGGCCAAGGAAAAGATCTATCAGCAGTATCTCGAGGCCTACAAGGTGGGCGTGTTCAACTATATTAAAGAGGAAGCTGATCCTGTGACCCAGGAGCTCACTCCGCGCAAGTATTTCTCCGGCGGGCTGACGGTTAATCCTGAAAACATTAAGGATATAAACGCTTCAGAAGCGATGCGGCAAGTTTCTAGTAAACCAGGTTGGGTCAGCAAGCTAAAGAATAATATTGCTATTATTACGACGAGCTTGGTCGTTGCCGGAACGGCCATATTTTTCTCTGCCAATTCAGCCAGCGCGCAAAGTCAAGCGGCGGCTGATAGTCTTTTCTTGGGAGGAAATGCGCCATCGATGATGGCAGCCACTTCTCAGGATCAAGCCAAGGCAGATACGACGATTGATTTGAAGATGGCGCAAGTGCGTCAGGTCATGGAAGCCAATGGTGTGACGGTGGCAGCGAACATCAAGGCCGTTCGTGATGTGAACGCCGCTAACGGGATCGATGTGCCCAAAGTCATCAACACCCTTGAGAAGAATGTTAAAGAAATTCAAGGCCAGCTCACGCAGTTGGAGAGAGAATATCAGACTTATGTCAATACTTCGGATAGTCTGATCAAAGTGAATCAGGATGTTACAGGTGGTCAGATTAAAGATATAGAGAAGGCTGTTGCAGACACGCTTAATCAGCTGAATGTGATGAAGAATAAGTATGAAATGGCAAATCAGCAGGCGGGGCAGTTTGGAAATCTTCCTGAAACACAAAAAGCCAACCAGAGGAAGATCGATGAAGTTAATGTTCAGATCGCTAATTTGATGACGTCCGGGCAGGCGCAGATCGCAGAGAAACAGGCCGCCTTAAAAGCTGCGAGTGATACGATCGTTGCACACATGACTGAGGAGAATGAGGCATTTAATCAGAAGCAGACAGACTTTAAGAACAAGATCAACAGTACAACAAGCGTTATTGCTGATCTTAAGAATTCTCAATTAGGAAAACAGGAACAGAAGCCTCTCTCCGTCGAACAACAGGGCATCAAACGCATGGGTGAGGAGATCCTGTCGATCAATGCCGAAATACGCGATTTGGAAGCAAAAAATATTAAACCAAAGAAGAGTTTCTGGGAATCGAAGAAGAAGTTTAACAATCGTCAGGCGGAACATCAGCAGGTTTTAGAGAATATTCATCAGCGCGTGATTTCGATCGATTCCCTTTTTACAAAGATCGACGTCAACAAAGTCAATGGGGATAGCATTCAGAATTTGATTCAGCATGATCAGATCGCGGATACGATCGCGACATTGAAGACCAGTATCCCCGAGGCCTTGCAACGCATTCAGGCCGCAGATCCGAACAGTGAGAACTACAGCGATTCCTTGTTTACGGCGAAGGAGGCTGCGAGCAAACTTGAAAGCCAGATCAATCAGTTCTTGGCGCCTAAGCTGTTAGAGGCTACGGCGGTACTTGATACAACGGCGCCGAACGCGAAGCCGATAATCGAGCCTTTGAATACAAAAGGAGATTGGGTTCAGTATGAGATGAATGCGCAAGGTGAAAGTAAGCCTATTGCCGCATCAGCTAACGGCTATAAGGTCAAGCTTAGCCT
>CAJBYM010000017.1 GCA_903959815.1 Candidatus Omnitrophota bacterium | reverse complement strand
AACTATCTCCATTAACTCTAGGTATTGGATTATTTGATCTATTAATAAAAAAATTATTATTAGTTGCCCAATCATATGCTCCAGCAACCGTAGTAAAATTACGAGGTGAACCAGGTAATGTGTTAGCAGCATAAATTATATTAGCATCACTTGTATTAAATGAAGGATAAAATAAAGGTTTATCTGCAGGTCCTCTACCAATAGTAGAAGTATTACCTATAAAAATAACGTTATTAGTAGGTTCAACCTCACTCATCCAAGATAAACCACCAAATCCACCTCCATTGTTATGCTTCAGATATACCCTCGATTGTAAAATCTTTTAAATCTGCGTCAACCTATTTCGTGATCCAGTTTCCTGCCAGATCCTGAACTTTCTCACCCGCCACAGCTTTATCACGCTGAACACCGGCAAAAACCCCTTCCACCGTCGAAAGCGCTGCGTCACCCAGCTCATTTTGAACAACGATCGCCGCATAAAGAGCCTTACGATCCACATTCTCAGCGCTGACCAGCGACTTCACATCCGCTGCGCCACCTAGAGCTTCCACGTAGCCACGATTATTTTCACCCACAACACCCTTGGCCTTAAGCATCTTCAAATCACTGAAACGTGCTTTGCGCGCATCCAGCGCCGATTTCACATCCGGCGTCAATGTCTTGATATCGTAACCTTGAGAGAATGCAAACGATGTTAAAGCCAGCATCATTACAACACAACCAACGAACTTTTTCATAAAGCCTCCCAAATTATTTAGTTTGCCCGCTACTGACCATATCCTCAATATTCGACGCGGTCTTTTCCAGACCTTTGATATCAATGGTGATATGCGCGTTAATGGTGATCGGACGATTCGGATCTCCCACGGCCTTAACCGTACATCCTGTTAACAGCGCAACGCCAACAATGGCCAGCGCCCCTATCTTAAATTTTCCCATGCCTCCTCCTATTTCAAGAATTTTCCCCAATACCCCAAAAGTGAATCGATCGTTCCATCCGTATTGATCTCATGCGTCAGGTTGAGCTCAAGATTAACCTCACGGCTCCTTAAACGAACATCACCCGAGAACTTTCCTGCCGCTCCACCCTTCATTGTAAACGAAAATCCTTCAAGAGCAACTTTTCCACCTTTACGGATAAGAAGATCAAGCCGCTTTTTTTCCCGCGACTGTGGAAGATACTGCGTGAGCGCGGCCAAAAGCGACGCGCTGACCTGTCCGCCTGTCGGCATAGCCAGATCTGTATCAACTGTGTGTAACGTCTTTCGATCCCCTTCGAACTTAAGCGTTCCCGTCACCAAGCCGTTCAACTGTACCGAAATCTCAGGATTCACTTCTGCAAGCCGGCGCACATCCAGCCCTTCTATGAAAACCTCAGCAACATAAATACCCGCATCTTTCTCAGGTGACGTACGTATAAAGATCTTCCCCGTGATCTTGCCGCCATACGCCGCGAGCTTCACCGCACGTAATTCGATCCCCAAAGCATTGACGATCAAAAATCCCGAAGCATCTTTTGCGCGTAACTTATCCCAATCCAACTCAACCGCTGTCAAAGGACCGCTCACACCATCACGGTCAATGGTCAGATCTGCTTTAAATTCTTTGGCAAAACCCATATCGTAGCGCACCGTCATACGTTGCGCGCTGATAAGAACCCGACGATCCGTCGCCCCGAATGTCTGTAATCCTGTGATCACAACATCAGGGACCTGAACGGTCAATAACTTGCCATTGATCTCCAGCGCAAGATCAACCGCCCGCAATTCAAGTCGGCCCGGCAAAGCAAAATGCTGTTGACCAAAATGAACACGTTTAACGCTAATGCCGGGCTTTTCCGCCAAGAACTGTCCTAATAAAGATTCGGTCAGCCATGAGGTATTAAGCACACTCCCGACAAAAAGAAGCACGGCAACAACCCCAAAAACCACATACCAACGCTTCTTGTGCATAAGAACTCCTTTCTTAAATCAGCCGCGCCGAGATCTCATCCAGGACCAGTCGCCCTTTATCCGTCACACGAACACGGGCTTCATCTTCAATCAAAAAACCCGCTTCGATCAAGTTCTCTAGTTCATTGACTTTATCTGATTCCAGACCACAACCAAACCGTCTCTCTAAAACATCCATGTCCACTCCGGCATTCATCCGCAATCCAAAAAGAAAAACCTCCATCATCTTACGCGGTGCAGAAAGCTTCTCACGCCCGACAACGGCGACAGCACGATCACGGATCATATCTAAGTATTTTGGAAATATATCAGCATTCCAAAAACGTTCGCCCGCCACATGCGAATGAGCGCCCATACCAAGCCCCAAATATTCACCACCCTGCCAATAATTCAGATTATGAACAGACTCAAAACCACTGCGCGCAAAATTACTGACTTCATACTGTAGCACACCCGCCTGATTCAAGCGCTCGCACACCCGGGAATAAAATTCTCCCTGCATATCATCCGAGATCTTCTCGCCGCGCACACAAAAAACGCTCCGCGGCTCCACGCTCAATGCATACAACGAAACATGTTCACTCCCGAGAGAAAGAACAGCGTCAATGTCCTCGTCCAGCTCATGCTTCGTCTGGCCGGGAAAACCAAACATCAGATCCACATTAATGTTATCAAAACCCGCGGCCCTTAACACCTTAAAAACACGAAATCCATCCTCCGGGGTATGTTGCCGTCCAAGGTAGGCCAAATACTTCGCATGGAACGACTGCACACCAAAGCTCATGCGCGTAAAACCATTTGACCGCAACAATGCCGCCTTGTCAGGTGTAACGCTTTCCGGATTAAGTTCCATCGTGCTCTCACATTTATCGACGAGAAAATGCCTTAAAATCATGGCAGAGAGCCGCTTAATACCATCGTGCGACAACAACGATGGTGTTCCGCCACCAACATATACCGACTGTACGGGCATCTTCATGTGAGGCGCGGCCTGAGCTGCTTCACGCTCAAGCGCACACAGATAATCTTCTTCACGCTGTTCTTGTCCGATCACAACAGGAAACGAACAGTACGGACATTTGCCTGCGCAAAAAGGAATATGAACATAAATTGATGGTGTCATAATATCAATTTCTCTTTTTTCTAGAAATCAAATCCACACTCAACTGCCATGAAAACTTATTTTTGTTTTTACCGACGAGAAAATTT
>CAJBYM010000016.1 GCA_903959815.1 Candidatus Omnitrophota bacterium | reverse complement strand
CAGGCAAGCTTTTCCAGATCATCCGTCTTCATTTTTCCGACACTATGCTTGCCGACGCCTTCAAAAACAGAGATAAGATCCGTATTGCCACTGCCAGACAACATCGGGCCACCACTCACATAGATCGCCGGAATATTCATCCGGGCCATCGCGTTATACATCGCAGGAACGATCTTGTCACAATTGCCAATACCGATCCAGGCGTCGCAAGGATGCGCCCCAATAATTGTTTCAATCTGATCGGTGATAAGCTCCCTTGAGGGCAAAGAATATTTCATTCCAAAATGCCCCATGGCAATGCCATCGCAAATAGCACCGCCGATATTCGTATACCAGACATTCACTCCCTGCTTCTCCAACTCTTCTTTCACGCAACGTCCGAGCTGATCAAGATGGGCATGCCCGGGGATCTGCGTGGTATAAGAATTAATAATGGTAATAAACGGTCTTTCAAGGTCCTTGACCGACCGCAAAACTCCTTCCGCCATCATTAAAGAAACACTCGGCATCATGTGCGCTCCCGAGCGAAAAACACCGCTGCCGCTCTCACGGATAGCTTTTATTCCTTCATTAGCAGGTACTTTTGACATGATCTCGTTCCTTTTTTTAAATTAATTAATGATGAGATTATAGCATAAAACAAAAAAAGCCCATTCAAAAAGGATGGGCTTAAAAATGACCAAAGAAATAACTTACAAAACTTAAGAAACTTTTCTGGCAGTCACCAAGAAAATATTAAAAACCCTATCCTGGCCATCCAAACCTGGCTTATTCATGCACGCCGCAGTCATAAAAGAAATATCAATAAAACCTGCCTCTAGAAATAAACGGCTAAGCTTTTCACGGTTAAAACCAAAATGAAAAACGCCATCATTATTATCATGAAAACGACCACCCTCTTCATCAAGATCTGCGATAGCAATACGCCCACCTGGAAGCAATACCCGATAAAACTGTTCCATGATCTTCTGTGTGTCTTTGACATGATGCAGCGTCATGCTGCTCGTAATCAGATGATACGGCCCGAAAAACACCTCCTCATCCGTCAAACCCAAATGACAGCTCTTAACATTATCCAAAGATTTAGTTTTGGCTTTATTCTGAAAAACTTCCAACATGCCCTTTGAGGTATCCGCGCCTGTAACAGAACGAACATAAGGCGCAAACTGCAAGGCAATAAGACCCGTCCCACAACCAAAGTCCAGAACATCCATATCGGGCGTCAGTTTAAGCTGCTTAAACATTGCGCCAGCGACATCACCCGCCAATTTAAGCCGTGGCGCAGTTTCCCAGGTCATGGCTTCTTTATCAAAATCACGCTTACTTGAATTCAAAGTCTTGCTCCTTAAAGTTTTATCTCCTGTCCTTCCCGAAGGACAAGACAACCGGATCCGAAAACCTGCTGAAAAACTTTCTTTGCCTTAGCTCCTGTACAATGAAGGGGCACCACCATATTAATACCTGCAGCTTTTAATCGAGCTGCCTTAAGAGCAATATCTTCCATTGTGTAACCCTTAAGATGAAATCCTCCGATCACCCCATAAACTGGCTTAAGGAAATCCTTTTTCACCCGATTAACAATCTTCATGATCCCGGGATGTGCGCATCCGGCGACAATGACCAAACCTTTTTCTGTTTCAAGAACCAAAGCTTGTTCAAACATAGCCTTATCTGCATACCGTGTGGCTATTTCCCCAGAGAGATAAACACCATCTTTAAGCTTTACGGGCCCTTTTACTTCAACAACATCCCCTCCCCAGACAGATATCTTGTCTTTAATATTCTTATCTGAATGTTGTGGAAAATAGACCTTAAGATGCGGCCTTCGCTCCAAGAAAGAACAAAGGCCTTCGACATGATCCCAATGCTCATGAGAAATAGCCACCTGTCTGATCTTATCGATATCTACTTTGAATCGGTTTAAATTCCCCATCAATGCCCACGCGTCCCCAAAAGCATCAAACAAGATCTCTTCGTCGATTACAAACGAAAGACCCCAACGCCCGATCCAGCGTTCACATGGATGGGATCCATTGGCAATGAGTTTTATTCTTACAGGCTCTCTCATATTATTTCTTATTATTGATATCACCCACAAGCAGATTTGCTGCCTTCTCTACACAATCCGCGCACATCAGTTGCCTGCGTGAACGGATATCATGACAAGTTACACCACCCGCTTCTTTCTTGAAATAATCTTCTATCTCCTGCTTCTTATTGAGCGCTTTTTCCTCTGCAACACGCATAGCAGCATAAACCGCCCCGCAATAACCCAGCGGAGCCTGACCTCCCCTGGCACTAACCATAGAATGAACTAAAGCATCATCCAGCCCAAGCGGCTCCCGCAAAGCTTCCGCCACAGCCTGTGCACAACCCAGACGAGGCGTCCCTTGTCCCAGAAAATGCTTCTTTGCAATTTTTCCAGCCATGACTCTTCCTTCTGACTTTCTTGGATATTATAATCCACATTTAAACTTGTTTAATGACAATCATGATGCGCACAGGCATTTTCAGCAGATATTTCTTCAAGTTTACCATCAGCGAACTGAGCTCCAACATCCGAGACTGTCCCTGGAATAGCCCGATAAACTTTAATTCCTGCCTGATTTAATTTCTGGATAGCCCCCGCACCGGCACCACCCGTCACAACAGCAGTTACACCTTTACCCGTTAATGCCGCCATCGGTTGACACATCCCATGAGCATGATGCTGATTGGCATTGGCAATGATCTCAATCAAACCATTTGTCGTGTCATAAAGCGTAAAAAACGGTGCGCTGCCAAAATGACCATATACTATAGCCTCTTTACCTTTGTTTGTTTCTGTCGGGATACAAATCTTCATTGTTCTACCTCTTTTATTTATTGGTTTAATTTCTTGGCAAATTTTGGACAATTAATATGAAGAGCCTTCCCTTTGATCAACGCCTCCGCGATCTTGCCATGTGCACGATTGATGATATTGCTAAAGGTCGGGCGTGAAACACCCATCTGGCTAGCCGCTTCTTCTTGATACTTACCTTCAAGGTCAGCCAACCGAACGGCCTCCATTTCATCTACCTCAAGGATGATCTCGGACAATTCTGTCATGGGAATGCCACGGGGCTTAAAGTACGCTGCTTTCAAATCCAGGCATACTGTTCTTTTCTTGCAAGGCCTAGGCATAATTACTCCTCAATGTGTATTATTGACATATGTCAATAATAGTGATAAAAAAATATTTGTCAAACAGAAAATCGTTGTCTCTTTTCAATGAACCATAACGTCAAGAAATAAGATATTACAGCGAGAAAGATCCCCAGGATAAAACTTCCCACAAACAGCGGGTAATAAAAATCGAGCATCTTCTGAAATGTGATCCCCTTGAACGAAGATAAACTTAAAGGCGGATATTTCCCTCTCAGGACAAAACTCCCTATGCTGTAACCCGCCCAAGTGATAACTGGCACCGTCGGAGGCAAAGAAATGTTAGTCCCGATCAGAATAGCGATCTTATTGGCGCGCGGGATCAGTAAAGCGAAGATCACGCAAAGGACCGTATGAAAACCATACAGCGGCATAACGGCGATCATAACGCCGATAGAAACCCCCAAGGCCATCTCCGGAGGCGTATTGTTGAGCTTTAACAAGCTCTTTAACAATTCTTTGATTTTTTCTTTAGAGATCAATGGCCACTGCCTTAAATAAAATTATAAAATGAGCTTTATTATATCAGCAGAAATATTTATCTCTGAAAGAAACTTCCTGCGCCAAGTCATGGAATTGCCATAAAATGAAAAAGCTCGCAGGTCCAGAGTGATGGATATACCTATCTCTGAACATGCTCTTGGGTGCTAATAGTTTTTATTACAAGGAAACGGCAGAACCATAGAAATCAGAGATATGCATTCGAAACGATTACAAATAACCAGAACAAATTAAATATGATAAAATATTTTTATGATAAAAACTACCCCTCCAGTCCTAAGCCTTCTGCGCTGGGCTGTTATTGGAGCCCTGCTTGTGAGCGCGGGCCTAAACCAATTCAATTTCTCCCTCAAGCCATTCTTCCTTGCCCGAAAAGATATCCCGGCCATGATCAGCCGCAATGACACGGAAAAACTACAAGTTCTGGCCCCGGATCTTTTCGCGTTGATCCGGGCGGTCAATGCCTTCCCTCCACAAACAAGATTTTATTTCATGCCCTGTTTCCAGGATTCCGGAAACACCGGACGCTGGTGGTGGTATGTGTTCGTGTTGACCCGCTACTTTGCTTATCCGCGGATAATCCTTAGCCATAACGCATCATTGCGCTATACGAAAGAAAACTTCATCGCTAGATATATCGGTAAAGCGCGCACCTACCAGGATCTTGACTGGATCAAATCAAAGAACATTCAGGTCATCATCCTGATGCGCAATAATAAAGTGGAATTCCTGGGGGTGGATACCCCGATCGAAGGCCTATGACTATAACCTTACACATCATCACGTTCCTGCTGTTCCTGGCCTTCATCACAGGGCTTGGCCGGGCAATCCTTTTTCTCATCGATACCGATAAAAGCCGCGAAGATTTCACTGGCTGGATGCCAGCTTCTTTTTTACTCGGCGGGTCAGCTATAACTCTCACAAGCTTACCGCTATCCATGATGGGCATAAAAACACAGTGGTGGATGCTCATCATCCCAGCCGTGATCACGGCAGCCATGTCTGTCAAAAAAAATCGAACCGCTGCAAATCAACCTCGCACACCCTTCATTGAAATCATCATGTTCAGTATATTCACGCTGCTGCTGACAACAAATTTCATGATCGCAATCACTTATCCATATTTCGACATTGATATGATCGGGCATATCATGATGAAAGGAAAGATCATTGCTGATTCTTCTTACGCGAGTGCTTTTTATTTCCATGATCCCATCTTTGCCTCAGCCAGCAATAACTATCCGCCGTTGACTGTGTTTCTGCAAGGGTTCATGATCCAACTAGGCCTTGGAGGGATCGCAGACTACCAAGCCATAAACTACTTTATTGTCCTGCTGATGGCTATGACACTTTACAACGCACTGACGCCGTACACCGGCAAAGCACAAGCCTTCGCATGGTGCTTTATCCTCATTTCAACCGCCGAATATTTGTGCAACCAGTTCATCATGTCATCGACCGATGTATTCGTTGCCCTCGCCATACTCCTGATAGCCAAGACCTTTCTTACCGTAACTCCACGTGCGTCAACCCCGCAATGCGATCTTTTCAGCCTCTTGTGCGTCAGCGGCCTACTGATCAAGAATGATGCGGTACTTTTTATAGGGCTTATTACAATTTGCCTGTGGATCAAGGACCAACGATTCCCCTTCAGACACATCGGCATCATGGCCCTCATACTTGCCCCGTGGCTACTTTACCGCAACGGATTACCTAACCTGGACATAGGGCCCGAATACATGGTCAAGCATTTCTTTTCCTGCTTGCCAACCTCACTCTTGCCAATACTGTACAAAACAATCATGACCACGATTACGAAACACCTCTATCTCCTGTTCCTATTCCTGCCCATTATATGGGCGCTGCTAATCCGCGGCAAAAACCTCAACCTTATCATGCTGTGCATCAGCATCTCGGCCGTCGCCTACATCATCATCGTCTGGGGAATAACCTCGCTGGGAATGGGGCCTGCCGTGCCGCAACTGATGAGGATTTTTATGCACATATATCCACCCCTTTTGATGCTCCTCGCCATAGGGCTTAACCCCCGCGCTCGGTCGCAGGCTCTGTAAGAACAGTAAAGGCTCCCTTAGAACCCTTTTCAGCTCCCGGGGGACAAACAAAAAGGCCCATCCAAAATGGATGGGCCTTTTGTTTAAAGCTCCCCTTCATCAACGAATATCGCAATGCTTTATTGACCATTCCCAGGGAAGAACTTTACCGAGAATTGGCCATGATCAATTAGCATTTTGGGCGTTGTACAATACAGCCAGTTTTCCCCTTCCCCTTCAGTATCAGTAATTTATGGAATAATTAGTCCTGCAATGAGTTGCAAGCATGCGGCCTGGCCTAAAAAACCACATCACATTCCCGTAGAAAAGAGGGGGGGGTATAGCATCCATCGAGGAGCCCGGCATGCACTCAGGGCTCGGACACATATGACAAGTCAAATTCGAAAATCTCCATGACCATGCTGATCAAATTGATAAATTTTTTTCAAGAAATTTATCGCATGCTCAATTGTTCGGCCGCAACTTGTTCACTGTCGCCCAAGAACATCCGTAAGGTTCCTGTCATGGGCTGGATGTCGATGATGACAGGCGTCATACCAGTGGCGTTCTGTAACTTATCGATCATTGCAGAATCAAAATTGAACTGCACGGCATCGCCGAAACGTTGAACAGTGCGCGGCAGCTTATCAGCAGTCAGGTCAATACCTCCGGTATTCCGTCGACCTGCATCCAGCGTCGATTGATCGAATGAATATTTTCCAGTCTCGGCATGATCCGATTGTCGTTTGAAGAAAGTTAACGTTGGTTTAAACAACTTTTCCCTTAGAAATTTCATAAATGGTTTATTTAAATACTTATACGCCTCGAAATATTTACCTTGTTTTCTTAATAAAACTACCAGATTCTTACGCACCAGCATAAACCCCGGATCTATTTCAAGTGCCATCTTAAAATATCTTTCAGCCTCGGAATAATTTTTCTTCCTTCCACTGATCACCCCCAAATTATTCATTACTTCAATATCCCTGGAACCAGCTTCCAGCGCTTTTAAATAATATTTCTCAGCATCCAGATCATCCTCTTGATTCAGCTCTAACGCAGCCAATGATCCTAATACACGCGCCTGCCATGGATCAATCTCAAGCGCCATAAGGAACGACGCCTCAGCCTCAGCAACGAGCCCATTCTTCTGTTTCAACAATCCCATATAATATATAGCCATTAAGTTCCTGGCATCCATAGTGAGAACCTGCTGTAAATGCTCTTCAGCCTCGGCATCTTTTCCTTGCCTGATCAATAAGAACCCTAGATTTGCCCGCACACCAGCACTTTTCGGATCCTTCTTCAAAGCCCGTCGAAAAAGCACTTCAGCGTCAACATCCTGGTCCTGTTCCAACAATGTATTACCCCAACATTCCATCGTTTTAACACTATCAGGATCCATATCAAGCGCATGTTGAAAATACAATTCAGCCTCCGAGCGTCCGCGCTGATGCATCAACACAACTCCTGTAATTGATAATGCGGCGACATGATCCGGATCAGCCGCGAGCACACGCCCCGCAAAATATTCTGCAGTCTTGTCATCTCCGTAATTTAGAGATCGGTTGGCAAGTTTTATCATTCTATTTATATCCGACATTTCAAACTCAGCCTCTGTGGATAAAATATCTGTGGTAATTTCTCGATGTTCTTTCTGATATGCCAACGATATTTCCGACAGATATTGGCCAAATGGATCCAGGCTCTTCCCTTTATCTGCATCGGGGGCAAGGCTTTCAATATCATTAAGCGCTCCCACCGCCCCGACGTTCCCCTCAAGTACATACCATTTGCCGTCATCGCCGTAAACAAGATCCCATCCCGACAACCCGATATGCCGCGCGGAAGTCAATCCCTTCGGGTCAAGCGCGCGGACCTTCTCTTCCACACGCGTGATCACATATTCCATTTGATCAACGATCTCTTTAAAATATCTGGCCCGTGTTACCTGATCCAAAGATAATGCGTCAAAGAGCTGATCCAGCCTCATGCCTTTAGCGCCCTTTGACAAATTCTTGGGCTCCCCGTTCATTTCGCCGTACCTGACCATGATCATATTCTCATTGATCACGGGCTTGCCGTGATCCCAAGACACAAAGACCCTCAAGTTCGAGTCAATATGTTTTCCTGTCACAGGGTCCTTCCAAAGCCGATTGACGATCCTTCTTTGCAAAATGACTGTTTTCTTTTGGTTCAATAATTTTTTCGTATGCTTGAGAGCATCCTCCATCTCTCCAGATGAAAACATCTTGACCCCATCACCCGAGCTGCCATGATTTGGCTTCAACACGAACGTATCGATCTTCAGCTTTTCAAGAAAACTTTGAATTCTTTCCCTGATCTCGCGGTCTGAAAAAGACCCTTCCATCACTTCAAACTCCGGCGTTGGAACGCCTAGTTCTTTAAGAAAACCCCCGACTTTTACCTTGTCACTAACAAAAGCCGCGGCGGACAGCATGTTAAGCACAGGAATACCTCTTCCATCCAAAGCGGCCAGGTTCCCTGTTTCATCAGACTCTTCAAGGCATAATGCATGCGCCGCGACAGGATCCTTGAACCGTCCCAAAACCAGAGCCCCTTTGTTATTAAAAAAAGCCGCATTCTTCACAAAAACCATATCCGAATGCCGTTGGCCATAAAACAAACTGCCCTCAACAGGAACTATGAGAAAATTCACACCTGGAAATCTCCCCTTTGCAGCCCAAAAACTTAACGCTTTCAATCCTTCCGACCCGGAAGGAAAAATAACGACGTTGGCACCCTCAGGAAACGGAAGATCATCCCGGGTTATATCAGTTGTTTTCATTGTCTTAACATCATTCTTATTCAAATCAACCCCAAGGCCCGCATATTTCATCTCTTGCAGTTCCTCAACAACTTCTACTGCAGCCTCATGGAGCAATACATCAATCGAAACAATATCCGGGTTCAATGCATTTTCCATCGCCAGATCTGAACGGATGATCATGGCATGCTCCGCGACACTTTCAGGCAAACCGTTCTGGGCGGCATCCTTCACTTCAATATGATCCCTGACCTTTGCCAACCATGCCCCGCCAGAGAAATACTTTCTCGGCACCGTTTCCTGCGTAACAGGGTCGTACTCCTCCTTTATGTAGTTATACGCCCCCTTTTTGAACCCCTCGACATACCGCGCCCAGATCTTATCCTTGGCGGCTTTATCTTCTATATCAACCCCACCGGTCTTCTTTTGATCAACATAAGTCTTGCCGAAGATACTCTCCTTGATCTTGTCCTTGAACCAGATCGCCAGGATGAGTGAATGATAGACCTGCCGCAGTTGGGCAAAATTCCTGCCCTCGTTGACTTCTTTCTCAAGGATAGGGATCACGACCTCACGGAGGATATCTTTAGCAAATTCTTGCGTAGCCGACTTTACGTCAGTCCCCCTTGCGGGGATCTCGGCCCGTTCATGGGCGGACATAAAGTCCGCCCCTACAACATTATGTTCCATTGCAAGATAATCAGATTCCAGCATCACCTTCAACCGGCTTTCTGTCACATAAGCTGCATCTTTGGCCTCGTAAATAACCGCCTTTTCCGGCACGATCCAGACCTTGTTAAATGTATCGACCGGGATATCGGTCGTGCCATAGCGTTCCTGCGCCTCGGCATAAACCTTGGCCCAGAACGCCTTGCCAATCTCCCCTTCCGGATAGATCACGCTGGCCGTGATCTGCTTGAGCACATAATCCTGCGCCAAAAGATCACGTCCCATCTCGGTAACTCCGAAAGCATCCGGGATGATCCGGTCTTTCTCATAAGGCGAAAGGTTGACCCACAGGTCATTCTCAGGAACTGTGACAGAGGCGAGAAAATACTTGATCAGGCGGGTTGAGTCAGACTTCAGCTGCTCGATAGAATCCTTGGAATCACCCTTATCGAGGATAAAATCAAGGCGGAACGGATCATCAGGATAAACCTTAACACCTCTGAGAAACGGCTGTTCAAAGGCAGAGCTAAGCTCCATCCTTGTCCCTGGCACAGGCAATGTCAGGGCTTGTTGGGCATAGGCATAATGCGAAGGCCCACCTGTCCCGGTAAACACGAACGCGACCAGGACCAGCCAGGCGTATATCCTTCGGGCAACTGAATTATCAATAAACAGGGAGACGAATTTCATAATATTTTGTCATTTTTTGAAACTAATCAGCTTTGATATGATTAAGTATAGAATATAATTTATACAAATGCTAATCGGAGGACAATTTAGAAAAAGTTGAAAAATCCATACAAAGTGAGGATGACGTGGGAAAAAATAAATCAACGGTAGCAAAAGAAATATTAACGGAAATCCCTAAATACCGCTGGGAGTTTCTTAGGCGCAATAAAAACTACATTCGCGAATGTTCCAGCGGGAAGAAACACAAATCCAAATATTGGCAGAAGAAATATCAGATCGAATTCCCGTATGACCCATCCATTCCTTTTTCATCCTTAAAGCCTAAAAGCGTTGATAAATTCATGTTGCATGCTGATGTAAAACCACTTCCTTCTGTAATGCTTAAACATCTCGGGATAGATCGAGTCAACAGCAAAGACTTTGATAGACATGATGTTGTTGAACAGCTCTTATTGGAAGACCCCGAACTGCCAAGGAACGCCGTAAAGTTAAACATTGTTGTTGATATTACACGAAGGAAGGAAATAATCTTTGAGGAGTTTTCTCAAATTATATCCTGGCTACACAAAAAGGTCCCATCCCAAACCAGATTTAATGAATATGACAGATATTTGAAGGTTTACGACTTACACAAACAAGGAAAGAATTACCGGGAAATTGCCAAAGCTGTTTATCCTAAACTCTGCCCCAAGAAGACAAAGGACCATGTCCTCAATAAATACGATTGGGATCCCATCATCGAGAAAGTCAAGAAAAACTTAAAAGCCTGCCAAGCCCTTATCGACGGAGGTTACCAAAAAATAAGAAAAGACATTACGAAGGAACTTCAAAAATCACGGGAAGTTGGTACAATATAGTATGACTTGTATTGT
>CAJBYM010000015.1 GCA_903959815.1 Candidatus Omnitrophota bacterium | reverse complement strand
GGCTGGTATTGCCGGTGTGCCCGTTCTGCCATGTTTGACGTCATGGGGTAAAAATGAATACCATCCAGATGTCTTGAAATGTTTAAGGGTAAAGCCCGACCAAGCATATACAGGTTTTTTTGTTGCAAGGTTTAAAAAGATTGAAGAGGCTGTTCATGACGATCGCTGATCTAAAAAAAGGATCTTTATTCATTGTCCGACGCGTGCGTGTTGACAAAGAGATTGGCAAGCGTTTAGCAGATATGGGTTTTGTTAAAGGAGCACAGGGTCAGTTCATTCGCCGTGGTCTTTTGGGAGACCCGTTGCAAGTGAAGATTTGTCATTACAACGTTTCTTTGCGACGGGAAGAGGCGCGGGGGATTGAAGTTGATCTTGTTCTTCCCGAAGATAAAAAGAAGGCTGTTCGGGTATGGTGAAGAAAATTATTAAGTTGGCTTTGGCCGGGAATCCGAATACAGGAAAGACCACTCTTTTTAATGCCATAACCGGTGCCCGGCAGAAAGTCGGCAATTATCCCGGTGTGACCGTTGAGAAGAGAGAGGGCTTTCGTTCTTACAAAGGTTATGACATTCATGTTTATGATCTTCCGGGGATTTATAGCCTGACGGCTTATTCTATCGATGAGATTGTAGCCCGTGATTTTATCATCAATGAAAAGCCTGATATTGTGGTCGATGTTCTTGACGCCACCAATATTGAGCGCAATCTTTATTTATGTGTTCAGTTCCAAGAATTGAATGTTCCTGTCGTCGGGGCATTGAATTTAATGGATGAGGCCAGAGAGCGCGGGATCGTCATTGATGAAGCCCATCTTTCGCGACTTATGAAGATGCCTTTTCTTAAAACAATTGGCACTCTAGGCGACGGGGTTGAAGCGCTCTTAGACAAGGTCATTGATGTGGTTGAGAAGAAAGCCCCCTTGCCGTACGCTGTCAGTTATGGCCATGAAGTTGAGGAAGATGTGAATGCGTTGACGCAGATCATTGCGAAGGATCTTTCTTTTCAGCAAAAATATCCTCCTCACTGGTGTGCAGTTAAACTCCTTGAGAAAGATGCGCGCGCCGACGAGGTTTTGACTTCGCATGCTTTCGCATCAGAGATCCGAGCGCTTGCTTTAAAAAGGATCGCCCGCATGGAGGCTCATTTTGGCAGGGATGCGTCGGTCATTGTGGCGGAGCAGCGCTATGGTTATATTCATGGGGCTGTCGCCGAGGCGGTGGTCCGTCAGCCTTTGGATAAAGAAACGGTTACGGATGTTGTTGATAAAGTGCTCATGGACAGGGTTTTCGGTCTTCCGATCTTTCTTGGTATCTTGTGGATTGTTTTTCAACTGACCTTTAAGTTTGGCGAGTATCCCATGCATGCACTGGAATCTTTCTTTGCCTGGATGGGAGCTGTTCTGTCTGTGCTTTTGCCCCAAGGCATGTTGAGTTCTCTTGTTGTTGACGGGGTTGTCGCCGGTGTAGGAGGTGTCTTTTCTTTTGTGCCGCTCATTGTTCTTTTGTTCATGTTCATTTCCATCCTGGAAGACACAGGGTATATGGCGCGTGCTGCGTTTATTATGGACAAGTTTCTTCATATTTTCGGGTTGCATGGGCAGTCGTTCTTGCCGATGATCATCGGGTTCGGGTGTTCGGTTCCCGCTGTAATGGCCGCACGGACTTTGAAAAGTCCGCGTGATCGCATCATCACGGTTATGGTTACTCCCTTCATGAGTTGTGGAGCTAAATTGCCGGTGTATGTGCTTCTGGCGGGAGCTTTTTTTCCTGATAGAGCGGGCGATATTGTTCTTTTAATTTATGTGATTGGCGTCATGCTCGCGCTTATTTCTTCGTGGATCTTTCGTGTGACAGTTTTGAGAGGGGATTCCACTCCTTTTGTGATGGAACTGCCACCTTATCGGATGCCTACTTTCAGAGGGATCTTATGGCATGTTCAGGATAAAACATGGAGGTATGTGAAGAAAGCGGGGCTTGTTTTGTTGCCCGCGTCTATCCTTATCTGGGCGGTGACGTCATTTCCAACGTCTGTTGATCACACACAAGATGTGATCTCAGTCAGTTATGCGGGTCGGGCGGGCAAGGCCATTGAGCCTTTGATCGCGCCGCTGGGTTTTGATTGGAAGATCGGTGTTTCTGCGGTGACAGGATTTGCAGCCAAGGAAATGGTGGTCTCGACGTTAGGGGTTCTTTATAAGGTCGGTGATCATGAAAATAAGGATGCTTCATTGCGCCAAGCATTAAGGAATGATCCGGTATTTAATCCTCTGGTGGCGTTTGTGCTAATGCTTTTTATGTTGATTGTTGTCCCGTGTTTCGCTTCACTTGCGGCGATGAATGCGGAAATCGGATGGAAATGGGTTTTATTTGCTATTTGTTATTGGTTCGTATTGGCGTGGTCTTTATGTTGTCTTATTTATCAGACAGGCAAATTTTTCGGATGGGGCTTATGAATTGGAATTTTATAGAGAAGATTATTGTTGGAGGTTTAGTCGCCGGGGCGGCGGTTTATTTGCTTGTTCGTTGTATGCGTTCTATGACGGCCAAAGGATCTTCATGCTCAGGCTGTGATCAGAAACCGTCTCAGGCGGGATGTAAGGGCTGTTCTTTTCATAAGACGCTTGTTCTGTTGTTTTTATTTCTTGTTTCTTCGGGTGTTGTTTACGCTGAGCCGATGAAATTGACCAGTCCTGATATTCGTCCCGGTGATTATTTACATTCTAAATATACTTGCCAGAGCCGTAATGTGTCACCCAGACTTGAGTTCATTAATCTGCCGGAGAAGGCCAAAAGCCTGGCGATTGTTGTCCATGATCCGGATGCCTCTTCGGGGTCGGGGGATTGGGTTCATTGGGTTGTGTTTAATATTCCTCCGGATAAATTTGAAGTGGATGAGGCCATTGCGCCTGGTGTTGAAGGTCGTAATGATTTTGGTGATGTTCGCTGGTCAGGCCCTTGTCCACCGTCGGGAACGCATCATTATGTTTTTGATGCGTATGCCTTAGACGCCATGCTTGATTTGAAAGAGGGTGCAACGAGGGATGAGTTGGTTAAAGCTATGGCAGGACACCTGCTTGATAAAGCAGAGATGACGGTGTTGTACGAAAAGTTTTAGTATGTTTTTTAAAAAGAAAAACCCGGCGGAAATATTATTCCACCGGGTTTTTCTGTTCTTTAATGTGCTGGACGCTTAGCCTTTGAGAATCTTCTTGGCTTTTGCATCTGCGACATCCGTGATGAAGGGGATGCCGGTTTCTTTTTCTGTTTCTCGGTTTGCGGAGAAAATATCTTCGCGTGCGATCGCCGGCAATGAGAATTTGCGTGCGCCTGCCATGAACTGCTGTAGGCCGGCGGCCAGTTTGTCGGCGAGCGTCCATACGGCCACAGCGCCGTAAGGGATATTTTTCATCTCGTTCTTCCCGACCTTCTTTTGCACGTCGTAATAACCCGCGAAGATCTCTTCGGGGCTGTTGCTGCCGATCTCGGTTACAGCAGACGGGAGTTTGTCCCAATGGCCACAGAGTTCTGTCTTGCGCTCAGGGTTGAGAGCGCCTTCGATGTTCGCCCCCAGAAATCCCGGGATCATGACCGAACGGCCCATGCAGATGAGTTTTGTGAACGGTGCACCTAACGCAAGTGCCTTGAAGATGTGGTCTTCACGTGCCAGACCGCCGGCGAGAGCCATGTCTACGACCTTCTTGCCTTTTTTCTTGAGGATGCTCGCATATTCATAAGCCTTCGCATGAAGGAGGATCGAGGGGACACCCCAGGTTTCCATCATGTTCCACGGGCTCATGCCTGTACCGCCGCCAGATCCGTCGATGGTCAGAAGGTCGAGTTTGGCATCTGTGGCATATTTGATGGACATGGCCAATGCTTCCATGCCGTAAGATCCGGTCTTAAGCGAAATACGCTTGTAGCCTAATTTCCTTAACTGTTTGACCGCATCCATAAAGTCTTTTTCGACCTCACTTTCGGATGACAAATTGGTGTAACCCAGCCGGCTATGACGGGCAATGGCCTTGATAGCGCCGGCTTTAAATGCGGATTGAACCTCGGGTCTTGTTGGGTCAGGATCAACAACGTAGCCGCGCTTTTTCAGGAAGATCGCGTAATCAAGATCAGTGACCTGGATCTCACCGCCGATGTCTTTGGCGCCTTGCCCCCATTTGAGTTCGATCATGACCTTATCGCCGTATTTCTCAATGACATATTGGGCGACCCCGTTACGGGTGTCCTCGACATTCATTTGTACGATGATGGCACCGTAGCCGTCGTAATATTTAAGGTAGTTCTGGATGCGACGGTCAAGTTCGGGAGCGACTTTGATCTTGCCTTTTTCAATGACCGCTTTTTTATCGATACCGACCACGTTCTCGCCGATGACAATCGGGAAGCCAACCAGGGCCGCGCCGATCGCAAATGAATCCCAGTATTTTGCCGCGATGAAGGTTGATCCCAGCGCGCCTGTCATGATCGGGATGCGACACTTTGTTTTGACGCTTTGGCCAAATTCGGTGGTGATGTCAACGTTCGGGAAGATGCAATCGTCGGCGGAGTTGGAGATCCCTTTGGGGAGCCCGTGGGCGCCGTAGTTGTAACCTTCGATGCGCAGTGAATTGTAGGAGACCCCGACATGGGTGGTATTGGCGCTACCGGAAGTGATGCTTCCAAAGTCTCTGGGGTAGAGCATTTTTCTACCTTTGAGGCTGGAAAGCCATGTTTCACAGCGTCCAGCGCAGTCGGCGCGGCATAAGGTGCACAATCCTGATTCACAGGGATTGCCGCGATTGACTGAGCCGATCGCATCATTGATCTTGTCGGGTCTTGTCATAGAACGTCTCCTTTGTTTATGTTTTTCCGCGTCATCGCGGAGCTCTGTACGTCAGTGCACAGAGGCAAGGCAAACTTTCAATAAGAGCGATTGTAGGTGGATTTCTGGATTTAGTCAATACTGGAGAAAAGGCAGAAAATGGATTTTTAGGGCCTGATGATTTTTATACGATTCTCGATTCTTGTTTATCTGGTTGCCTCGGAGGTAAGGTTATACTATAATTCACAAACTTGGTCTTATGAAGAAATCTAAATGTCCGCATTCTGTTACACCGTCGTTCCTTCCGTTTGAAGGTTCTTGCAAGATCTATGTTGATGGTCGATTGCATCCGAAGCTGCGTGTGCCGTTACGTGAAGTTGTTTTAGATGACGGCAAACAAAATCTTCGTCTTTATGATGTGACGGGTCCTTATTCTGATCCTTTGGTTAAGATCGATCTCACGAAAGGCTTATCTTGTTTAAGAGAGGGATGGGGGATTAAAAAGGGCAAGGCATTGACCCAGATCGCGCATGCCCGAAAAGGCGTGATCACGCCTGAGATGGAATTTGTGGCGATCCGTGAAGGTTTGAAGGCAGGGTTTGTCCGTCGAGAAGTTGCGGAAGGGCGAGCGATTATTCCGGCCAATATCCGTCATCCTGAGTTAGAGCCCATGGCCATAGGCCGTAATTTTCTGACTAAGATCAATGCTAATATCGGGAATTCTGCGCTGTCTTCAGGGATCCGCGAGGAGCTCGAGAAGATGTTGTGGTCTGTGCGTTGGGGCGCGGATACGGTGATGGACCTTTCGACGGGTAAGGATATTCATAAGACGCGTGAAGGTATTATCCGTAATGCGCCGGTTCCGGTCGGGACGGTCCCGATCTATCAGGCGCTTGAAAAAGTCGGGGGCAAGGTGGCGGCCCTCAGCTGGGATGCTTATCGGGATACGCTCATTGAGCAGTGTGAGCAAGGTGTTGATTATTTTACAGTCCATGCAGGTGTGCTTAAGAAATTCGTGCCTTTGGCTAAAAAGCGCATGACCGGCATCGTTTCGCGCGGTGGGTCGATCTTGGCCAAGTGGATGCAAATTCACGGAAAAGAAAACTTTCTTTACACACATTTTGAAGAGATTTGTGAAATATTGAAAACTTATGATGTGGCTTTCTCACTCGGCGATGGCCTTCGCCCTGGGTCAACGCATGATGCCAATGATGAAGCTCAGTTTGGGGAATTGAAAGTTTTAGGAAAACTAACGAAGATCGCCTGGAAACACGATGTGCAGGTGATGATCGAGGGGCCTGGACATGTGCCGATCAATAAGATCAAACAGAACATGGATCTTCAGTTGAAGCATTGCCATGAGGCGCCATTTTATACGTTGGGGCCTTTGGTGGTTGATATGGGCGCTGGGTTTGACCATGTGACATCTGCTATCGGAGCTGCTCTGATTGGCAGTTTAGGAACCGCTATGTTGTGTTATGTTACGCCCAAAGAACATTTAGCGCTTCCGGATAAGGAAGATGTGAAAGAGGGTATTATTGTTCACAAGATCGCGGCCCATGCTGCTGATCTTGCCAAGGGGCATCCCATGGCTATTCTTTTGAATGATGCGATGTCCAAAGCCCGTTATGAATTCAGATGGGAGGACCAGTACCGCTTGACCCTTGACCCCGAACGTTCCCGCCGTTTTCGTGAAGCCGCTCTTGCCAATAAAGAGGACTCATCTGCCAGGTGCTGTACCATGTGCGGTCCTGACTTCTGCGCGATGAAGATCACCCAGGATATTTGAAACCAGGCCTTTTGAAGATTTATTCACTAAGGTTTGACATCCCTTCCTAAGATTATATAATTTTATATATAAATTGAAAAAAGTTACCTGATTCTTGTTAAGACTTTTAAGGCAAAACTTGTTGTGCATAAGGAAAAATTTGCATGTTTAGATTCTTTAAACTTTGCCTTATTGCAGAAATAATATTCTTTTTGTGTGTAGGACCGTCATTACTACAAGCTGACCCCTCGCTTGCCCCCGCATCTCTGGCATCAACCCCTCCTGCGATATTGGCACCGACAGATTTAATAAGTTTTGATTATACGGAAGCCGATCTGAATACTGTCTTAAAAAGCATAGCTTATTCATATAACTTGAATCTTGTTATTTCTAAAAATATTTCTGGAAAAGTATCTGCGCGCTTAAAGAATGTGACTTTGGATGACGCTTTAAATGCTTTATTGACGCTTAACAATTATACTTTTTATCGTGTGCAAAACCTTCTTTACATCATTTCTCAAGATGAAAGAGAGCTTTCGAATAAATCGTTCCAGTTGAATTATTTGTTTGCCAAAGACTGCAAGGATTTTGTGAACAAGGTTTTATCGAAGAAGGGTGATATCCAGGTGAATCAGTCGACCAATAGTTTGGTCGTTATGGATTATCCGGAAAACCTGGTTAAAGTTGAAGAGTTGATCAAAGTTGTTGATCAGCCGCCCCTTCAGGTTCTGATTGAAGCCAAGATCGTTGATATTAAATCTTCTGATGTGGAGAAGATCGGCACGGCTTGGAATATCCCCGGTGATAGCGATCCTGCGGTAGCGTCGAATAATCTTAGTACGGGATCGGTGAGTAAGGACACAGATGGTGCCTTGATGAAACTGCTTCCTCGTTTTAAGAGTTTCTCCGCTAATTTTTCGATCGATGCCTTGCTTCAGACATCTGATGCTCGTATTCTGGCATCGCCATCGATCGCGACGCTAAGTGGGCTGGAGGCGCGCATTATTATTGGCGACCGCATCCCGTATAAATCGTCCACAAATTCTATTTCATCGGGTACAGGGGGGACGACGACGAATTCCGTTGTTCAGTTTGCGGAAGTCGGAACGACATTGAGGGTGACACCCTTGGTTTCTTCTGACGGATGGATTACCATGAAGGTTCATCCCGAGGTTTCTTCCGTGGTTCAGATGATTGCAGATGCGGGGCCGCAGACCACGACCCGTGAAGCTGATGCAACGATACGGGTCAGAGACAATGAAACGATCATCATTGGCGGGCTTATGGGTAAGAACACAGATCATTCCAATAATGGAGTCCCTGGGCTTGCGTCTGTTCCTGGTTTGGGCTGGCTCTTTAAGAGGCAGTCGTCGAGTGATACGCAGTCGGAATTGATGGTTTTTATCACGCCGCATATCATACGGACTCCGGTCGATGCTCCGGTCAATCTTAAAATAAATACTTCTCCTGAAGTGCGGATTGATGCGCAAACGTTGGGAGAGGACACGGGCATGCTTTTAGGATATATGCATTATGCAGAAATCCTGGAGAAAGATGCCGCACGAAAGTCCTCACCGGATCTTTATTTAAGTTTGGAATTGATAAAGGTTTATAAATCGATCTTAAATCAGTTCCCTTCTTCAGGAAAGAGTGATCTGTGTTTGTTCAAGATCGCTGCTATTTATGCGCATAGTTTTGGCAAATGCGAATCAGCAGAAGAGGCCTTAATGAAGTTGAGGACCATGTTTCCTGACAGTCCTTATTTAGACGAGGCTGAGGCAGAAGTCAATATATGTTGGAGCATAGCCAATAGTGGCAAGAAAGCAGGGCTTGGGGATGCTCCATAAGCTTTTATTAAAGGGGTGGCAGATATGACAGAAGACGTTCAAAGAAAAAAGATCCTTGTTGTGGATGATGATCCGGGCGCCGTGGCCCTTATATCGAAAGCATTGGAAGAAAAAGGTTTTCTGGTCCTTAAGGGTTCTAATGGCAAAGAAGCTTTGGATATCATTAAACAGCATTTACCGGATCTTATTATCATTGACCGTATGATGCCGAAGATGGATGGCATCAAGGCGTGTGCTTTTCTTAAAGCAGATAAACGATTTTATAAGATCCCGGTGATCATGATCACAGCGAGCGCTGAGAAGTCTGATCAGGAGCTTAGCAAGGAAGTGGGTGTTGAAGTATTTCTTAATAAACCCTTGGATATCAATGATCTCGAGTCAAAAGTTAAAACTCTGATCGGTTGGGCGTAGTTGTTGCAGATAAAAATTAAAAATCAGGACGTGTATGAATAAACATTCAAAGAGAGCCATTCGCGATTTGCTACTGGAAAAAAGGGTTATTTCATCCCAGCAGTTAGATCAGGTTAATCTTGAAGAGAAGAATACCGGCGAGACCATGATCAAGGTCCTTTCCCGTTTGGGTTTCATGACACAAATGCAGGTTGTCAACTTCATTGCCGAGCATACTGATATCCAGCAGGTTGAATTGGGGAATATGATCATTGACCCCAAAATCATTAATCTTGTTCCCGAGAATTTGGCACGTAAATATTTTGCGATTCCTGTGCTGAAGATCGGGAACACTCTCAGTTGTGCGATGGTTGATGTGTTTGATATTTATGCGATTGATGAGTTGGCGCTCAAGACAGGGATGACCATTGATCCGTTGATCGCAACACAGGATGAGATCGAAAAAGCACTGGATGAGTTTTATATGGTCCAGGGAGATATTCAGGGGGTCATTAAAACTCTTGATGATGTCGATCTTGGGGATGAAAATGGCGAGAATATTGACGTTGTTCGTTTAAAAGGGATGGGGCAGGAACATCCTGTTGTTCAATTTGTTAATTTAATGATCTCCAAGGCGGTCGCCGAAGGAGCCTCAGATATTCATTTGGAACCAGAAGAGCATTCATTGAGTATCCGCTTCCGGATCGACGGCATTCTTCATCAACAGGCAAAGCCTCCGAAGAAATTCCAGCCGGCGATAAGTTCTCGCATTAAAATCATGGCCAATCTCGATATTGCAGAAACGCGCAAACCTCAGGACGGGCGCGTTCAAACGCAGATACAAAACCGCCGTGTTGACATCCGCGTTTCTTTTCTTCCAACGGTGTATGGAGAAAATATTGTGCTCAGGCTTTTGGATACAAGCAATATTCTTTTGGGCCTTGAGCAGATCGGTTTTCAGAATGATAATTTGATGAAATTTCGGGATCTTTTACAGAAGCCGAATGGGATCATTCTTGTCACAGGACCGACGGGAAGTGGTAAGACAACGACACTCTACTCTTCACTAAGCACGATTAATAGTCCTGAGAAATCGATCGTGACGGTAGAAGACCCTGTTGAGTACCGTTTGCCGGGTATTCGTCAAACACAAGTGGATCCTAAGGTCGACCTTACATTTTCCAGCGGGCTGCGTGCGATATTAAGACAAGATCCGGATGTTATCATGATCGGTGAAATCCGAGACGTTGATACGGCGCGCATTGCCATTCAGGCGGCTCTTACAGGGCATTTGGTGCTGGCGACACTGCATACTAATAATGCGGCGGGAGCGATCAGCCGTCTGATTGATATTGGCGTCGAGCCGTTTTTGCTGGCATCTTCTATCATCGCGGTTGTTGCTCAGCGTTTGGTGCGCTTGTTGTGTAAAGATTGCGGCGGTAAAGGATGTAAACTTTGTTCTATGAGCGGTTATAAAGGGCGCACAAGCATTTATGAACTCATGGTCTTTGATGAGCAGATCCGTTCGTTGGTTTTACGTAAATCTTCGGCAGAAGAGATCCATCAGGCCGCAGTGGCCGCAGGTATGCAAAGTTTAAGGGATAGTGGAACGGCCAAAGTTGCTGAAGGGTTGACGAGCACAGAAGAAGTATATCGCGTTACACAATAGGTTTGAAAAAGGATCATTGCTATGTTGTATGCATATAAAGCTAGAAAAAATTCAGGCGAGCTTATTTCGGGCACGCTGGAAGCTGTTTCTGAGCAGGAAGTCATGAAGCAATTGGGCCAACGGCAGCTTTTTCCTGTCAACATCAAGCAGGCGTCTAAACAACAGGCCGCTGTGTCTGAAACACCGAAGACTGCAGAGGTAAAGTCTGGACGGGTGGATGTGCGTGACATTATGGTCTTTTGTATAAATCTTTCTAATATGGTGGGTGCCGGGATCCCTTTGTTGGGTGCTTTGAATGTTATTGGTAAACAGATGAACAATCCTTATTTGGGATCTGTTGTGATCAATGTGAGTAGGTCGGTGAGTGAAGGGTCTGCTTTTTCAGAGGCGTTGGGGAAATACCCTGATGTTTTCTCAAGGCTTTTTGTGAACATGGTCCGTTTGGGAGAAACATCGGGGACTATGGAAAAGGTTTTAAAAACATTGGCCATTTATATGGAGCAGCAGGAAAACCTGCGTCAGAAGATCCATGGGGCGCTCATTTATCCTGCGCTTTTAATGGTTGCAGGAACGGGGGTTATTGGGCTCATTCTTACCTTCGTTATGCCTAAATTTGTCGGCATATTCCAGAAGTCTGGCGTGGAGTTGCCGGCAGCCACCCAGATCATGTATGTTACAGGGACATGGCTGCAACATTTCTGGTTCATTCCTTTGGGTGGGCTTATTGGGATAACGGTTCTTGTTAAGAAAACTTTACGTACTAAAGCGGGTAGGAATATCTTTGACCGGGTGTTGTTAAAGATGCCTTTGTTTGGCCCCTTGACCGCGGAGATCCTTGTGGCAAGGTTTTGTCGCACCCTCGGCACTTTGATGGAGCATGGCGTGCCCATGCTTCGATCCCTCGATATCTTAGAAGAGGTTATTGATAATGCCGTATTTGCAGAGATCGTTCAAGCTGTTCATACGAGCGCGGAAAAAGGCGAAGGCCTTCATAAACCACTTATGCAGCGCGAGGAATTTCCTAAAGATGTTGTTTATATGATCTCTGTGGGTGAGGAGTCCGGGAAATTAGCGGTGATGCTTCACAAGATCGCTGATTTCTATGAGAACAAGGTTGAATTCTCGGTCAAAGGACTTTTGGTGTATATCGAACCCGCCTTCATTTCTGTCATGGGTGTTATCGTGGGTGTCATGTTGTCTTCTGTTATTTTGCCCATGTTCGATCTTGTTAAAACAATTCAGAAGTAAAGATTTAAGAAAAGAATGACAAGGTGGTTTCAAAGGAATCTTGGGTGTGAAATAAGGGAATAAAACAACAAAAGATGTCGATGATGAAAAACAAAGGGTTTACTATTCTTGAAATATTGGTGGTGCTCGCTGTTTTGGCGATATTGATCGGCATGGCTGTGCCGCGTATTAAAGGTATGCAGGATCAGGGAAGTATAACGAAAGTTAAATCTGAGCTTAAATCTTTGCAGACAGCGCTTGAATCGTATCGTATCAATCGAAATCCTAATGCCTATCCGCCAGCGAGCAAGGAAAATAAGGCGAGTATTACAGCAACCACGCTTGTGTTGACGAGCCCGCAGATCTTGAGTTCGATCATGTATGATCCTTTCGGCGCTACAGGGACGACAGAGTATCGCTATTTATTATCCAGCAATGGTACTTATTATGTTGTTGCTTCTAATGGACCGGATGGCAAAGGAGCAAGTGACATTACGATTGATGATGCCGGCGCGGTGGTAAAATCCACGACGGATGATATTTGTGTTACCAATGGAAGCGGATGCTAAAAGAAGGCTGTGCAGT
>CAJBYM010000014.1 GCA_903959815.1 Candidatus Omnitrophota bacterium | reverse complement strand
GGCGCGCACTTATCCCAAAGCTCCCAGGCACAACAAAAATCAAGACCTGTGCCAAAACCTGTCTCAAGAATAACAAATGTTCCTTGAGTCCGAGGATCAAGTTTTAAAAAACGTTGCTCAAGGGCATTGCCATGACAACAGACATGGATCCCTTCCTCGTAACCATTATCTTTACAGAAATACTGGTCGTCAAAGAGAACAGCACGAGGGGTGCCACCATCATCCCATGTTATCTGCGCGTTGGAAAAAGACGAGGAAACCATGAACGTTACTTTATCATGTTCCCCCAGGTCCGGTTAACAAAATCCTCTCGACCTGAGCCCTTCTTATACATTTTATAATGAAGGACATTCTTAAGATAATAATGTTGATGATATTCCTCGGCGGGATAAAAAACTTTGCAGGGCAATATCTGCGTGGCCAGGGGTTGTTTGAATTTTCCTAAAGCCGTAAGCGCATCTTTGGAAGCCTGTGCTATTTGCCTTTCATGCTCATCGGCATAAAACACTGCTGTTTGATACTGCGACCCCTGATCTGCGAACTGCCCTCCTGTGTCGGTCGGATCAATGCTCTTCCAAAAAACATCCAAAAGCTGTTCATAAGAAACCTGGCCCGGATCATAAACAACCTCTATAGCCTCAACATGTCCGCTACGTCCTGAGGACACCTGTTCATATGTAGGATCCGGAGTGTTTCCACCGGTATAACCCACTGTTGTCAACGTAACCCCCGCAACACGATCGAAAGGCGGCTGCATACACCAAAAACAACCGCCCGCAAAGACCGCCCGCTTCACCGTTGAAGCTGACGTTTCGGTTGATAGGACCATAAAACCTCCTAAATAAAAAACCAGCATGACAATAATAAAATTGTTCATGCTGGTTGGTCGAATCAAAAATACAAAAACTTACGGCTTATTCAACATGATCTTTTCAGGCCTTGCTTTGAATGACCCTCAATAATTCTTTGGCCGCTTCTTCAGGACCTTTCTGTTCCCACCCCGGAAGCCCAAGGCGTGAACGCATCTGGCCCACAAACACACCCTGCTTAAAGAAGGCATCAAAATATTTTCTGGCAAGTGGTTCATGCACATCCTTATACTGCGCTGGCCCAAACACATTGGCAAAATAAGAATGCACCAGGCCCGTGGACGTTGTGGTCCCCTTGCTCATAGCCGTGCCTTCGCGGAACACCCCCATCGCCCGGTCAACATCCGTAAAACGTTCAATGATCGGATGATCATCATCAATGGCATCATAATTATTGGCATAAAGCACAAAATCGATCTGTTCACCCTTGATCAATTCCTCAAACGTCGTCACAGGAATGATGATCCTTGCATTAACCTGGTTGGCGCTCATAATGATCGCGCGATCGATCTGACCCAACGCATACCCCGGCTGAAGATCATCCAGACGCAAGAACGCACCGATCTCGGTGCCATAGCCGAGGACCTTGCCGTCCTTGACCTGAATAGACCCCATATCATCCGCGACAATGATCATGTCCTGAATGCTTTCTTCACCCAATGAACGCAACGCTTCCAGCGTTTCGGACTTCCCGGCGCCGGTGTCCCCGATAAAAAGGATGGTCCGGTCTAGATCCCCTTTAAGGATAATGCGCACCAAAGCACCATGGAACGGCAAAATGCCCCGTTTCATCATGATGACATTGTGCAATGTTAAAACCATCTTCTTTAAATAACCAAAATACCCGAACTCATCCTTCAAAGGTACCGCACCGACGAGCATTCCGGCCTTCTCATCCTCATAAAAGATCTGCTTGGAATTAAAACGATCCAACGCCGATTCCGGCACACCATACGCATAGATCGCATCCGGTGCACGCAAAAGATCCTCATCTTCAGCCACCTGGAACAAATTGCACAGAGCATGCCCCAGTTCCGCAAAGCTGTAATGAAAATAAATGAGGATCACAAGTTCGCCGACTTTCGCCGGATAACAGATCCATTCGCGCGCATTAAAATCAATGCCCTTAAGAGGATTTTCATTAACCCGCTCAAAACGGCCGGAACGCTTGTTCATCGGAGGATTTAAAATGAGCGGCGGATAAATGAGCATCTGACGCACCATCGGGACTTTGTTCAAGACCATGTATTCCTGGCTCTTAAACGGAATATCCTTGGCCACAGCGATCGTCGAGACCTCGGCCCCGGCGGCAACCTGACGATAAATGCGCGGATGCTGCCCTGTCACATTCTCCTGAATATCGCGGTACATACCCCGGACCAATCCCGTCAACTGACCAATGGTCGCATTGAACGTGCGGTAGGGGCGCTTATCAATATCCCGGCCTTGTGCGTCAGAAATGATGAAACGGTCAAAACTACGCCAGTAGTTATAGAAATATTCAATGAGCTCATTGAACTGTGACGGCTGACGTAACAGCACGGCAGCCCCTGGCACAACACTCGGCACAAACTCTGCCGGCATCTTATAAAGGAACTTAAGCGCCTCGATGAGCACGTCAATATCGACCCGGCCAACATCTTTCTTGCCGAACACATCCAAAAGGATCGACCTACGTTTCGCAAGTTTCTTAATAGCCGCGGTCACAATGGCCATGAAGAGTTCGCTCGAGAGGATCTCCTCTTCTGTTTCACAAATGCGGTCATGGACCTGAATAATGATTTTATTATTCCTGATATCGTATTGCATGCGTTCTCCGTTATTCCTTTACAAACGAGGACAGCCCCGTTCCACTCAATTTTTTATGCATGAATATCCGCTCAATGGCTCTTTTAAATGCACTATTGATCGAAAGATTTTCACGTGCGAGCTCGGCATCCACAGCCATGATCCGCATATTATAATGCCCCATAACAGGAGCCGCCAAACGTCCCGACAGAACATCCGCCGCCGCCTGTTGAAAAGGGACCGCCTGCGTCTCTTTGATCAGCGAACACACAACAAGCCGCGTCTTACCGGATTTATCCGTATTCCCGGATGAACTAAAAAGCCGGCAGATCAGCGGCCTATGCTCATAAATGCCGCAATGACCAGGAGCGCCCAATTTCAATTCTGGCTCAAAAAAGATGCACCGCCCTTTAAAATCCTGTTGTTCTGCGCGCGCATAGAAATCTTCTGCTGTTCCCTGCTCAAGCAATGCTGCTGCGATCGGAAGCATTTCAAGCTCTGTGATCTC
>CAJBYM010000013.1 GCA_903959815.1 Candidatus Omnitrophota bacterium | reverse complement strand
ATCTTAAACCCGCCTCTCCTTAGATCTCCCTCCCCCGCGATGCGTGGGGAGGGACCAAGGGAGGGGGAACAAGAACGATCTACTCCTGCGGCTTCATCAAAGGGAACAAAATAACATCCCTGATCGACGCAGAATCTGTCAACAGCATGACCAATCGATCAATGCCGATGCCCAAACCGCCCGCCGGCGGCATGCCATAATCGAGCGCGCGTACAAAATCCTCATCGATATTGCGCAGGCCCGTCTCCGTATCATCCTGAAGGTCTTCCAAAAGGCGCGTGCGCTGTTCCTCAGGGTCATTTAACTCCGAGTAGGCATTGCCCACTTCCATGCCCGCGATGAAAAACTCAAAGCGTTTGGAAAGCGCCGCATTCGCCGGATCCGTCTTGGCCAAAGGGCACAGGAAGGTAAAGTAATCCGTGAAGAACACCGGATCCATGGTCGCATCCTCGTCGAGAACTTCTTCCACGATCTTCATGATCGCGGACTTGGTGAGCTTGGCCACCTTATAATTTCCCGGCCGTTTGATCTTGACCTTGTCCAGCATGGCCTCAGCCGTATCATCCGGATCAATATCAAACTTATCCTTAACAAGCCCTGCAAAACTCACACGCTTCCAGGGCGCCGTAAAGTCGATCGTATGCCCCTGGTACTGGACTTTATAATCCCCTGTGATCTCCTTGGCCAAAGAACTGACCAGGGTTTCGGTGATATCCATCATGTCCTGCATATCGCCATACGCCTGATACATCTCCAGCATGGTAAATTCAGGATTGTGACGGGTCGATACGCCTTCATTACGGAAATTGCGATTGATCTCGTACACGCGTTCAAGGCCTCCGACGAGAAGACGCTTCAAATAGAGCTCGGGCGCAATGCGCAGGAACACATCCATGTCATACGCATTATGCTTGGACTGAAACGGACGGCCTCTGGCACCACCCGCCTGTGTCTGCAGCATGGGCGTTTCAACTTCGAGAAAATTGCGCGTATCCAGAAAATTCCGGATGAACGTCACAATGCGGCTACGCTTGATGAACACATCGCGCACCTCAGGATTCGCGATCATATCCACATAGCGCTGACGGTAACGGATATCAATATCCTTCAGGCCATGCCACTTCTCGGGCAATGTCATCATGGATTTGGAAAGCACGGTCAACTTCTTGACACGCAAACTCTGCTGGCCCATCTTCGTCGTAAAAAGATCTCCTTCAACGCCGATGATATCGCCAATATCGATCAGCTTGAACGCAGCCCATTGTTCTCCCAGCACAGCTTCTTTAAAAAACAGCTGCATCCGTCCCGTACGGTCCATTAGATCGCCAAAAAATACCTTGCCGTGATCGCGTAGCGCCATCACGCGCCCGGCCACCAAGGCAGGCTTTTCTTCCGCAAAATTTGCCAATACCGCAGCTATGGCTTCAGTGCCAAGGAACCGGCCCCCGTAAGGAGCCTGACCCAAGGCTTGCAAGGCATCGCGCTTTTCAATCCTGATCCGTCTAATTTCATCCATTTCCATAATTCTTCTTCCTATAAATATTAATAAAGATTTCGGTTATTATAAGTAAAAGAAGAAAGGATGTCTAGTGAAACCACTATGACAAAAAAGAAGCCCCGGTATACAGCCGGGGCTTGGAATGCAACAGTTAGACTACGAACAGCTTACAGACGCGAACTTCCGGCTGCAAGCATCTCGGAAATAACCGGGATACTCACAGAACTCAAGGGTACGATCTCCCGTATCACAGGTGAAAGCCCCTGAATATTCATCATAGCCGGATCCTGAGCACTGGCCGACAACGGAATGCCTTGGCCATCAACCTTGATATTCATGGTCAAATGCTCATCACTCAAATTGATACCACCCAGCATGTCTTCACCGCCATCCGGATTCTTTGCTTTGACTTTTTCGAGGATTCTTTCTGCCTTCTTATAAGCGCCCTTGCTCCCAGCCTTGAACGCGCGCCTTAAGCCCTCCAAATACCGCATCCTCTTTTTCATAACATCCATCTGTTGCCGCGTACGCTCAACCTGCTCTTTAGGAACAGTCAGATCAATGTACTGTTGCTGATATTTTTCTTTAAGTTCTTCAAACCTTACCCTCTCCTGCGCCATGATCCCGTTGATACTATCCATGGCCTGTTGATAAATAACAGCCTGGGGATCTAAAGGAGGATCGCGGTCCAGATCAAAAATCTTATTAAAAAGTTCAATGTATTTCCTACCCACCTCATCGAGCAAGGGATCAATGGCATCCACATCCTGTGTCATACCTTGATAATCAAGAAAGCCCTTGTTATAAAGCACCCTGGCTAAAAACTTTTTGTGTTTTAAATACCGATACTGATCATCCAGATCATTCAAATCATCGACGAGGCTATCCCGCTTAAGTTCATAAAGAGACATCTGTTCACGGGCTACTTTCTTGGCCTCCTCATCGCGCAGCTCTTGTGCCTTTATTTCCTCAGCGAAACGCTCTGCTTCTTTTTCTTCGGCCATTCTGGCCTCGTTAGACTCAACGATTTGCTCCAGGATCCACTGCACATACCTTTCATTCTCATTATTCAATTGAGCGATCAAAAGCTTCCTGCGCAGTACAAGGTCGTCATACCACTGTTGTAAATTACGGATATCCAATTCCCTTTTCGCCTCTTCCTCCCTGATATTATTTTTAAAATTCGACATAAATACCGTTAAGCGATCGACCGTGAGACGTTCAGAATCATACTCATTTCTGGCATCTACCAACCGCCCATAGATCATATCCAGCGCCAAATCAAGGCTATCGATCTGATCTACCAAACGCATGGATTTAAGATAATCGTCCGAGCTCCTGTACATAAAATACAATGTGTCCTCAACAGCCTCTCTGGTCAACCTGGCCTCGGCCCGCAAAGCCTTGAGCGAATCAAGGACCGCATGCTTATTGACTTTCTCCCTGTCAATATCACCGCTCACCCAATCACGCTTGAACTGCCGGGCCTGAACACCCAGCTCCTTTAAACGTTCCTTAAGGCGACGATCCTCTTTCTTCAAGCTATCCATCCGCCATTCATAAGCCGACATTGGCTGGGTGATCTCAACCGGTTTGACCTCCTGGGCCTGAACTGTTGGGGTGCCGCTGATCAAAGAAAACACCGTCGCAACCACAACAAACGCCGTTGTCACGGCGATCTTCTTTAAAAATTCCTTACCCGGCATCTTGACACGATTCACCTCTGACGGGTTCGGCGCCGATGCTCCACCGGAAAAATATTTTCTCGTCAAGACCTCGCTGGTCAATGGATCCGCTTCTTCCTTGATATAATTGAACACACCGACCTTATACGCATCCAGATACTGCTCATAGATCCTGGTCTTGGCCCCAGGATCATTAAGCTCAATGCCCCCCACTTTATTCTGATCCGCGTAAACCTGGCCTAAAAGACTTTCACGAAGGGCTTTCTTATACCATGTCGCAAGGATCATGGCGCTATAGATCTGCCGGACCTGCGCAAAGTTTTCCCCTTCATTGACCTCTTTTT
>CAJBYM010000012.1 GCA_903959815.1 Candidatus Omnitrophota bacterium | reverse complement strand
CTGGATGTGAAGGCCTGGAGTCGGTGCGGTTAGATGAGATCTCCCGTGGCATAGAAGGGTTGGTCGCGCGGATGCCGCAAGGCTTGCATGTTCAGCTCATGGTCTGGTCAGATACGGATGTGGCCCCGGCATTGGAGGCGTACCGCGCGATATCAGCTCAAGGGGAGGGGGAGACGCTCATTTCGAGGATCGTCGATGAAAAGCTCCTTCATATGCTTAAGGATCGGGATGTTGTCCACGGGAATGTGTGTTCCCGACGATTGAGGGTCTTTTTCACGGTTCGATATTTTCCCTTATGGAGCCCGTTGATCAAACAGGAGTGTATCAACGGATATTTCAGGGGAGTGGACGGCGTTGCGAAACATTTTGCCAAAGATTGGACCAAGGTCAGGACGGAATTTGTAAGGATGTGCCATGCCGTTGAAAGCCAGCTTCAGGCTTTACAGATCCCGTTCACGCCTCTTGATGGTTCGGGTTTGATCAGGCTTTTGTACCGTTGGCTGAATCCCCGCAGGAGTAAGCTTATTTCCGAGCCTGTGATCACGCATGATTTTATCCGTGAGCAGGTTCTTTATGGTGCGCCCCTGGCGCGTGGCGATGGTTTTATTCTGGATGGGTATCATGCAAGGGTCATGACCTTAAAAGAATTGCCGCAACAGACTTCCCCGGGGATGTTTGCGCCACTTTCGTCGTTCTTGGACGGTCATCGCGATATTCTTTTGGTCTTTAATTTTGTTGTGCCGGATCAAAATGAGGCGATGCAACGTTTAAAATTCCAGAAAACATTCGCGTTTATCCAACGGACATCGTCGATGGGGGATGTGAGTGAAGAGGCGGTGCAGAAAAAGGAAGAGTTGAGTTCGCTTATCACACAGATCTTTAAAAGCGGGCGCGTGATCGTTCAGGCGCGGGTTCATGTGATCTTCTGGGGTGAAGATGAAGCCTCCTTGGATCAGGTGAATGATGAACTCATGGTCCAATGGCATCGTGCCGGCGCTGAGGGGTTGAAAGAAGAGATCATTGCGCCATCATTGTTTCTAACGTGCCTGCCTTTGAACTTTGATCATCGTCTCGAGTCTTTTGTGCGTCGGGATCGACGGATATTGTCGGACAACTTTGCGGATATGCTGCCGTTGTACGGGGCCATGCGGGGCACCCGGACACCGGCGGCATTGTATGTTAATCGTCGGGGTGAACCTGTGGGGGCGGATCTCTTTGATTCCGAGACCAATCCGCACGGGGTTATTATAGGGGCTTCCGGAGCGGGCAAGTCTTTCTTGACCAATGACCTGATCTATCAGAATTACCGTCTGGGAGGGCATTTCTTTGTTTTGGACAAGGGGCATTCTTACCGTAAGACCTGCCAGATCCTCGGCGGGCAGTATATTCATTTTGACCTTAAAGCGCCGCTGACCATTAATCCGTTCGTTGCGCCCCCTACGGCTGAGAATCTGGCGTTTTTGGTTGAAGTGCTCGCGCTCATGGCCTCCGGAGGGGATGAGCGTGACCGTTTGGGGCGTGAAGAGAAAGGTTTGTTGCAACAGGCGATCCTTGAGGCGTATGAGCGTGTTAAGAACCGAGAGGTTGTGCTTTCGGATGTTGTCGCGGTCCTTGACGGCGAAATGGGCCGTCGCCTGGCCTTGCGGCTGGCCCCTTTTATGAAGAACGGGCAGTACGGAAAATTTTTTGACGGTCCCCATGCGTTCACGATCGACACGCGGTTCACTGTCTTTGAGCTGGCGGAATTGAGCGCTTATCCCGATCTTCAGCTGGTTGTCCTTTTGAACATTATGTTCTTTGTGACCCGGTTCGTTTCTTCCGAGAAACTGCACGCACAGCGCAAGTTTTTGTTGATTGATGAGGCCTAGATCGGAAGAGCACACGTCTGGAACTCCAGTCACAGCGATAGATCGCGTATGCCGTCTTCTGCTTGAAAAGGGGGGGGGG
>CAJBYM010000011.1 GCA_903959815.1 Candidatus Omnitrophota bacterium | reverse complement strand
GTGTTAAGAGTAAAAAAGAGTTGGCGGAACTCAGGGAGAAGTTTGCGTCATTCGATAGACTTGCGATGATCGATGACGTTTATGTCAGAGCCGCGGAATATTATAATCTTTGCAAAATGCATGGTGTTAATGGTGGGCATGTTGATTTTTTGATATGTGCTGTTGTAGTTCATTATGATTGTGCACTTCTGACCATTGACAATGATTTCAAAATGTTCAAAAAATTCCTGCCGATCAAGTTTTTGTCGTAGGGACGTCCCGCCGGGTCGCCCTTTGCTCGCTCCAGTGATGCGCGTGTTTTTCATTGAAACCATCTTGTGTTTGATATAATATCGGACCATGTTAAAAACTTTTCTCCTTCTTATTCTTCTGGTTTGTTCTCCATCCTTAGCTTTTGCAACATCCGCAGGCCCTAATTCACCGGGGACTATGGCGGATGATGCAGCCACTGGCTTATTGGCATGGAGTACAGTTAATAATGCAAAAATAAGCGATAACAATTATTCTATGGCCAGTAATTATGGGTTCATGCCGACGGAATTACATTATTTGAAAGCTACTAATTTCGGTTTTTCAATTCCTGCGGGTGCTACTATCAACGGGATTGTTGTAGAAGTTGAGTGTAGTACTTCCGAGGAAACGCATGACGAAATAATGGCTATTATAAAAGCAGATGGAACAATAGGTTCAAATGTAATAGCTCTACACAATCAATGGCCAATTTCTGATGCATATCGAACATTTGGAGGGGCTTCAGATTTATGGGGTGAGACATGGTCAGCTTCAGGTATTAATGATGTTGATTTTGGCGTTGCGATTGCCCCAAAAGTTTATCCTATGGCAGATGCGTTTGTCGACCACATCCGCAGCACGGTTTATTACACAGAAGGCGGCCCCGCCGCTCCTTCTATCAAAGCCCATATTGGTTCCGGTTACCTCGGTGCGGGACGGTATTGATTTGTTTGTTTGACTTCTTGATCATGGAATGCTATATTTTATGTGTACACAATAACGTACATATAATCATGGCGAGGTTTTATGACCACAGTAACAGCTACACATGCCCGCAAGAACTGGTTTGACATCCTTAAACAGTCTGTGCGGGGGCATCGCATTTATGAGATCACTTCCAAGGATGGTGAGGTTGTTCTTTTATCCAAGGATGATTACGACAATCTTTTGGAAACACTCGAGCTGATGTCTGTTCCGGGTCTTGTGCAAAGCTTGGATAAGGCGCGCAAAGAGATCAAGGCTGGAAAGACGTATTCCATGGATGAGGTTTTTGGTGTTTAGCAGCAAGCCGTATAGCATCCGTTTTTCTCATCAAGCCAAAAAAGATGTTGAAAAACTCCCCCCGCTGCTTAAGAAAAAGCTTAAAGACATACTCATTGAAGTTATTGCAAAGGATCCTTACGAAGGAAAAAGTTTGCTGGGGGATCTTGCGGGCAGTTATTCTTATCGTTTGACTTTTAAAGACAGGATCGTTTATCAGATCGATCAAAAAGAACATACCATTTTCATTGAGCGTGCAAGGACGCATTATGGGCAATAGGTTATGATCATCGCCATCGATATCGGTAATTCCACCATTGGTTTTGGGTTCGTCAAGGACGGGCGTGTGGAGCGTGTGTCGGTCATTGAAAATGAGCTCGACAGCGAACTTGTGCGCGCGAAACTTGAGAATTTCATGGAATCTGTGGCCGAGCGTTACAAGATCAACAAGGTCGTGATCTGCAGTGTAGTGCCCCTTACGCTTAAGAAATTGGAACGCAGGATCAAGAAAGCCTGGGGCATGACGCCTTTGATCATAGGGCGGGATGTGAAGATCCCCATTGAGAATAAATACCGTAAGCCGCGTCAGGTGGGCAAGGATCGTCTGTTGTGTGGCTTTGCCGCACTTGAACTTTATGGCGCACCCTCCGTTGTGATCGATCTTGGAACAGCCATTACCTTTGATGGGATTTCAGCGAAGGGGGAATATCTGGGTGGGGCCATTATTCCCGGATTGCGCCTTTCCGCACAGGCTTTATTTGAGAAGACAGCGCTGTTGCCGCGGGTCCGTATTGAAGAGCCCAAGAAGGTCATTGGCCGTTCGACCGAAGAAAGTATCCAGAGCGGGATATTCCATGGTTACGGCGCTTTGTGCGACGGCATGGTCGATCGGCTGGGCGAAGAAATGGGCTGTCATCCCAAGGTCATCATGACCGGCGGCCATGCGTCTACCATGCGCAAGTTCATGAAGCATCCTGTCCATGCGGTGGATCAGGACCTCATATTTAAAGGTATGGCATTGCTGTCATCCTGAGCGCAGCGAAGGATCTCTGTGTTATTTGGGACGTGTTAATTGGGCAACGATTAAATAAGCTGGGGATGCTTCGCTACGCTCAGCATGACGTGTTTTTCAAAACGCCCTTCGGGGCATATTTTTTACACTTATCGTTGGCAATCGTGTACTATGAGTGCCAGCAACAGGGGTTAACAAAAATTTTTCTTGACAAAAGCATGGTAATTTGATTAAATTGGCACTCGCGAAAATTAGTTGCTAACGGCAACTTTAGAAAATCCAACACACAAAAGTTCCAAAAAGGAGGAGTAAAGATGAAGTTACAACCATTAGCTGACAGGGTCATTGTTGAGCCTTTGGACGCTGTTGAAAAGACGGCGGGCGGGATCTATATCCCTGACACAGCCAAAGAGAAGCCCCAGGAAGGCAAAGTTCTTGCTGTGGGTAAGGGTAAAGTAGGCGAGAACGGGCAGGTCCAGCCGCTTGAAGTCAAGGTGGGGGATGTGGTCCTTTATGGTAAGTACAGCGGTACCGAGATCAAGGATAAAGATGGTAAGGCGCTTTTTATTATCCGTGAAGACGAGATCCTCGCGATCGTAAAGTAATCGTGCTGTAGGGGCGACCCGTTGGGTTGCCCGAATAAAATATTAAGTAATATTTAATCAGGAGGCAAGAACATGAGTGCAAAGATCCTAAAATTTGATGATGAAGGCCGCAGGGCGCTTCTTCGCGGTGTCGAACAGATCGCCCGCGCTGTGAAGGTCACATTGGGTCCCAAGGGCCGCAATGTCATTTTGGACAAAAAGTTTGGTTCTCCGACGGTTACCAAAGACGGCGTGTCCGTGGCCAAGGAAATCGAACTCGAAGATGCTTTTGAGAACATGGGTGCGGCTATGGTCAAGGAAGTTGCCGAGAAGACATCGGATAATGCCGGTGATGGTACGACGACCGCCACGGTTCTGGCTGAAGCTATTTACCGTGAAGGGTTGAAGAACGTCACAGCAGGTGCGAATCCGATGGCCCTCAAGCGCGGGATCGACAAGGCTGTTATCGCCGTTGTTGAAAAGATCGCGAAGCTGTCCAAGAAGGTTGATATGAAGAACCTGGTCGAAGTTGAGCAGGTTGCGACCATCGCGGCCAATTCGGATGATGTGATCGGTAAGAAGATCGCCGAAGCGTTCGAGAAGGTTGGTAAGGATGGTGTTATCACGGTTGAAGAATCCAAGACCATTAACACTGAGCTCAAACTTGTTGAAGGCATGCAGTTTGACCAGGGTTATCTTTCTCCTTATTTCTCCACGGATATGGAGAAGATGGAGTGCGAACTTGATAATCCTTTCATTCTCATTTATGAGAAGAAGATCGGTAATATCAAGGAGATCCTGCCGGTTCTTGAAAAGGTCGCCAAGTCAGGCGCACCTCTTTTGATCATGGCGGAAGATGTTGAAGGTGAAGCTCTTGCGACCCTGGTTGTTAATAACCTGCGTAAGACCATTTCCTGCGCGGCCGTTAAAGCTCCGGGTTATGGCGATCGCCGTAAAGCCATGCTTGAGGATATTGCTGTTCTCACAGGTGGTCGTACGATCTCTGAAGAATTGGGTCAGAAGCTTGAGAACATCCAGTTGTCCGACCTTGGCCGTGCCAAGAAGGTCAAGATCGATAAAGAGAATACCACGATCGTTGAGGGTGCAGGCAAGACCGTTGATATCAAGGGTCGTATTGCGCAGATCAAGGCACAGATCGACAAGACGGATTCGTCTTATGATAAAGAGAAGCTCCAGGAGCGTCTCGCGAAGTTGTCCGGTGGCGTGGCCATCATCAATGTTGGCGCGGCGACCGAAACGGAAATGAAGGAAAAGAAGGCCCGTGTTGAGGATGCGCTCCATGCGACCCGCGCGGCCATTGAAGAAGGCATTGTTCCCGGCGGCGGTGTTGCATTGCTCCGTTGTTTGGATGAAGTTTCTGCCCTTGAGCTTAAGGGTGACGAGAAGACGGGCGCAGAGATCATCCTGCGCGCGATCGAATCGCCGATCCGTCAGTTGTGCCTCAATGCCGGCCTCGAAGGTTCGGTCATTGTGGATCGCCTGAAAAAGGAAAAGAAAAATATCGGCTACGACATCAACAAGGATGAATATGTTGATATGCTCGAATCCGGTGTTATTGATCCGGCCAAGGTTACACGTACAGCGTTGCAGAATGCAGCGTCTATCGCGGGCCTGTTGCTTACGACCGAATGCTTGGTCACAGATGCTCCCGAGAAGGAAAAAGGCGGGATGCCTCAGATGGGCGGCGGTATGGGCGGCATGGGTGGCGGTATGGGTGGTATGATGTAATTGAGTGAATAATTGCGGGGACATGCTCCAAATTCGTCCTTTGAATTTGGTGCGTGTCCCCGATATTAAAAGAGCCTCGAGGGTAACCTCGGGGCTTCTTTTTTGCCTGCCCTTGTTTTTCATGGTCCCCATGTGTTATTTTTAAGTATATCCATTTTTCAATTCCCATTATTTCACCCATGAGATCCGTTTAAAAAAAAGGACATATTATGTTTAAAAGGTTATTTTCTTTAGTTTTGGCTGTTCTTTTTTTGGCCAATTCTGTTTTGCCGTCATACGCTCAGGGCGTGTTACTAGGTAAAGGTATGGCTGTCCTGCCTGAGCCGGGTGTTATGGTCGGTCTTTCCAAGCCTGTCAACCCGCCTGTTTTGTGCGGCATTAAGGTGTCGACGAAAGATCCTTTGAAGTTTGAATTCATTCTGGATCCGGGTGATAAGCAGCGCCAGGCCCGTATTCGTGGTCAGGTTGATGGTGCTATGCAGGCGGAGCTTAAGGATGAGTCCCAGCGGCTTGTGAATTATTTTTTGACAACGCTGACTATCCCGGATGAGGATATCTGGGTCAACCTGTCTCCCTATGAGAAGGATCGTATCACCACCGAGAAATTCGGTCAGACGCAAATGGGACGGGATCTTCTGGCGCAGGATTATCTTTTAAAACAGATCACCGCATCACTGCTTTATCCGGAAGGAGATGCAGGTAAGAAATTCTGGGCGCGCGTTTATGCCATGGCTGAGCAGAAGTTTGGCACGACCGAGATCCCGGTGGATACCTTTAATAAAGTATGGATCATGCCCGAAAAGGCTGAGATCTATGAGAATGTTGATCAGAGTTCCGGGCAGGCTTCAGCCTTTGTTGTTTCTTCGAGTTTAAAAGTGATGCTGGAAAGTGATTATTTGGCACAGACCAAAGAGCATGGGACAGATGCCACCTCTCAAACAGCTGATGGTCAGGAATTTGCCAAGGCAGTCGCACGTGAGGTCATTATCCCTTTACTTCAGAAAGAGGTCAATGAGGGCGAGAATTTTTCAGCTTTGCGACAAGTTTATGGATCGATCATCCTGGCTCTTTGGTATAAAGAAAAACTGCAAGGCAGCATTCTTGCATCTGTTTATGTGGACCGTAACAAGATCGCGGGTGTGGATGTCCAGGATAAAGAAGTGACCCGAAAGATCTGGGCTCAGTATGTGGAAGCTTTTAAAAAAGGTGCGGTGGATCTTATTAAAGAGGAAAAGGACCCGTTGTCCGGTGAGGTTATTCCGCGCAAGTATTTTGCGGGTGGTTTTGGTATTAAAGGCCGGGATTTTTCAGAGAAGATAAGCAGGAGAAGCTTTTTGGGATGGATGGCCAAAGGAGCCGGTGCTTTGGCTTTGGGCGGCGGATTAATAAAGGTTCTGACTTCGTGTGAGAAGGTTAATGATTATGTAGCGCCTGTTATAGATTTGTCCCCTGAGGAGTTAACTGCGCTTGATCAAGATCTGCAGTTATACGCCCAGGCAACCAATGACCTTGAGCGGCGCCTGTATGATTGGTCGAAAGAGCTTGATAAGATTAAAAGTGCGGTCCCGCAGTATTATCCCGGTGAGATACTTGCTCAACAGTGGAGGGCTTTGGATTTCTTTGTCAAGAGAATGAAGGCATTGGGTGTTGATTATAGTAATGATAAGCTGAAGCCTGAAGGGATCCATTCGTATAACAAGGATGGTTATTATGGCAGTCAACGCACGGTTGCCATATTCTTTGAAGGTCAAGAATACCCCTTTGATATTGTGAATCCTATTAAAGACGGACAAAGGTTTTATTTCCTGATACCTCGAGACGGTTTTAAAGCGCATGCTTATTATGAGGAATATAATGGAACAGCATTTTCGGATGTGAGCTTAAGTTGGATCTTGACGGCTATGCCGCAGTATTGGAACACGGGCAGGGGTTTGCATCAAGCCAATGTTCACGCAGGTCTGGATCTGTTACGACGTCTTTTTCCAGATAAGATCAGGGGTGTCAAAGATCTTTTGAATCTTGATACGCAAGAAACACCTATTCCTGTTTTTGGCCTTGATCAGGAGAAAATTGGGCCTGATGGCAGAAGGTTTGTGCCTGTGAGTTATTACAGCATTGACTGGGGTGAGGACACAGGTTTGCAGGATCAGAAGAAGGCGCCCAGCTTGTTGGCGCGTATAAGGAATTCCTTTCCGACGGGGAAAGTTTTGATTTTGAGTGCTCTGTTGATGATTTCAGCGAGTTGGTATGGGTGTGAGAAATATGAACCAAAAATGCCATCATATTATTCGGTGACCTTGACTTCGATCTCTGACGAAGATCAGAAAGCCTTGGATGAGAATATGAAGGATTATGTTAACGCGACTAATGAAGTCGAAAAGAAATTATATGATCTTGCGTTGAGCTTCGATCAGCAAATTAAAGATAATGGTGGGTCTTTGAAGGAGCCTTTGGCCCAGCTTTATTTTTGGCGATGGAATGGGATGAGTGCTTTTGTAAAGAAATTGAAGCAAATAGGTATAGATTACACAGATTGGAAAATATCCAAAGACGGCGTTAATCTTTATGGTGGTTTACTTGTAGGGGCAGGAACTCGAACGGTTCGTATTGAAACGATCTGGGAGCAAGGACAATTGCCCCATGTCTTCGAGGTTGTTAATGTGACAGGGGCAGGGCCTGTTGTGATACCGCAAGATTATAATCTGACAGCCGCTTTCTTTCCGGAATACGCCAGTATACCTGGCTGGACGCCCGAGGAGCTTTTCTGGAATTTAACATCCAGATTTTCCTCTGATCCATATTCTCCCATCGTATTTCGTCCGGCTGATATCCTGGCAGGATTGGCTATCTTGGGCAAAGAACCGAAAGATTTGCAGGGAGAAAAACTTCCTGTTCCGTTTTGGCCAAGTGAAGGGCCTTCTGAAATAAAATACCGCGGTGTTACGATTACGGCGATCGATGGAGCTAATTGGGCTGAAGATATGAGCGTTGTTAAGAATAGAAGTATTGTGCCTGACGCATCTGAGGAGCTCCGGGAGGGTGGTATTGATTTCAAAAAGTCGTCGATGCCTCTTGAAATGCGCGGTCGGGATGGAAGTGTGTTATTTTCCATTGATCCTGCTTCTCTTCAAAGTTTGGATTTAGCGCCTGGTTTGAAAGGCGTGATCATTCAGATGGATCCTTTACAAAGCCTTCCGGTATTTTTGGGAATGAGCCAAGATGAGATCAAACAAATAGTTTCTTAAAGTTCGCTGATTATTAAAGATAAAGCCCTGTGAAAACCTCACGGGGCTTCTTTTTTCCATTTGACATTTTGTAACATTATTATATTATATAAGGCTAATACCGGGATAAAAACCATAGAAATTAGCTATATTTCTATAAGTGCTTCAAAATACGGAGGTTAGGTTTCATGGCTGACTGGATAGGTATTAATCGTAGAGCCCGCCGTTGCTACGGTTTCGATGAAGTGGCGCTTGTTCCTGGAGATAAAACTGTTAATCCCAATGAAGTTGATGTGAGTTGGGCCATCGGAAAAATGAGATTTAATATTCCGATCCTGGCTGCGTCCATGGATGGCGTGGTGAATGTCAAGTTTGCCGTCGAGATGGGTAAGTTGGGTGGCATTGCGGTCATTAATTTGGACGGTATTCAGACCCGTTATGATAATCCGGATGAGATCCTTGATCAGATCGCGTCCGCTACACCGGATGAAGCAACGAAGCTTATTCAGACGCTTTATACTAAGCCTGTCAAAGAAGCGCTTATTGCCAAGCGAGTAGAAGAGATAAAAAAGCATAAAGTTCCTGCTATTGTGAGCTGTATCCCTCAGAACGCCAAGACGTTCGGTGCTATTGCCATGGAAGCTGGATGTGATATGTTCGTGGTCCAGTCTACGGTTGCGACTGTCCGCCATGTGGCCACAGAGTATAAAGCTTTAGACATTGAGAATTTTTGTAAGAAGTCCAAGATCCCGATCATGATCGGCAATACGGTCAGCTATGATGTGTCGCTTGAGCTGATGGAAGCCGGTGCATCTGCTATTTTGGTGGGCATTGGCCCTGGTGCTGCATGTACCAGTCGTGGCGTTTTGGGCATCGGGGTTCCGCAGATCACCGCGACTGTTGATTGTGCTGCTGCGCGTGACTATCATTTTAAGCGCAAGGGTAAATATGTTCCGATCATCACCGATGGTGGGATGCGCATTGGCGGAGAGATCTGCAAGGCTGTTGCAGCGGGTGGTGATGCGTGTATGGTTGGTAGCGCATTTGCGAAAGCATTTGAAGCGCCTGGCCGGGGTTATCATTGGGGTATGGCGACATCCAATGCGAATTTACCGCGTGGTACACGTGTGAAGGTTGGTCAAGCCGGAACGCTCAAAGAGATCCTCCTTGGGCCGGCTAAAGTTGATGACGGGTCCCAGAATTTGGTCGGCGCTTTAAAGACTTCGATGGGCTCACTCGGTGCTTCCAATATCAAGGAAATGCATGATGTTGAGATCATCATTGCGCATTCGTTCCAGAGTGAAGGCAAGGTTTTTCAGATGAGCCAGAAGATCGGGATGGGAAAATAAAATAACCTCCTAGGGAAGGTAAATGTCACATGGCGAAAGTTTCCAAAAAAACCATTAAAAAAGCGATTCAGAAACCGGTGAAAAAGGCCGCGGTCAAGGTTGTTGCTAAACCTGTGAAGCATCCTTTTCAAAGAACGGTTAAGCCTTTTGCGAAGAAGAATGGTTTCAGGAACGGGGCCTTCCGTATGGAGCGCAAGAAGGTCTCGCTTTTGGCAGGATCTTCCAAGACGGTTAATATCAAGGTTAAACAACTCAGGACCAAGGATGTTATTCTGGTCCTTGATTTTGGTTCGCAGTATACCCAGCTCATCGCAAGGCGTATTCGCGAGAGCAAGGTGTTCAGCCGCATTGTTCCTTTTAATATCACACCCGAGCAGATCAAGGAGATCGGTCCTAAAGGTATTATCCTTTCCGGCGGTCCCATGAGCGTTTACGATCCGAATGCACCGCAGCCTGACAAGGCGATCTTCAGCATGGGCATTCCGGTTCTGGGTGTGTGTTACGGGATGCAGGTGATCACCAAGATGTTGGGCGGCAAGGTCAATAAATGCAAAGATCGTGAATATGGCCGTGCGGAACTCTTTGTTGATTCCAACCGCGATCTTTTTGTGAATCTTCCTACGAATCTGACTTGTTGGATGAGCCATGGTGATGAGATCATTCAGGTCCCGCCAGGTTTTGAGAGATTGGCCCATACGCTTAATAATAATTGCGCGGCCATGGGGAATCGTTCCAAGAAGATCTTCGGTGTGCAGTTTCATCCTGAGGTTGTGCATACGCAAAGAGGCACTCAGATCTTGACGAATTTTGTGATCCAGATCTGCGGATGTTTGCCGCGCTGGACCATGGATCGTTTCATTGATGCGTCTATTCGGAAAATGCAGGAAGAGATTGGTAAAAAGAGGGTTGTTTTGGGGCTTTCTGGTGGAGTGGACTCATCCGTAGCTGCGGTGTTGATCCACAAGGCTATTGCGAATAACTTGTATTGCATTTTTGTCGATAACGGATTGTTGCGCAAGAATGAAGTCGCTTCTGTCCAAAAGACTTTTAAAGGTTATTACAAGATCAATCTAACTGTGATCGATGCCCAGAAGCGTTTCCTTGATGAGCTTAAAGGGATCACTGATCCTGAAGAAAAGCGCAAGATCATTGGTCGCGTGTTCGTGGAAGTATTTCAGGAGGCGGCTAAGAAGATCAAGGGCGTGGAATTCTTGGGTCAGGGCACGCTTTATCCTGACGTGATCGAATCTGTTTCTCCGACGGGTGGTCCTTCGGCTGTTATCAAGAGCCATCATAATGTGGGTGGACTTCCCAAGAGTTTGCAGCTTAAATTGGTTGAACCTTTCCGCGACCTTTTTAAAGATGAGGTCCGTGTTATTGGCAAACATCTTGCTGTTCCTGAATCGATCCTGAAGCGTCAGCCTTTTCCGGGGCCTGGCCTTGCTATTCGGATCTTGGGAGATGTTACCGACGAGCGATTGACCATTCTGCGTGAAGCGGATGAGCGTGTGCTTGAAGAGATGAAGCGTGCAGGGCTTTACAACGAGGTCTGGCAGTCGTTTGCTGTCCTTTTGCCGATCAAGACGGTTGGTGTGATGGGGGATCAACGCACCTATGAGAATGTCATTGCGCTGCGTTGCGTTAACAGCGTCGATGGCATGACAGCGGATTGGGTGCATTTGCCGTATGATCTGATGGGTAAGATCTCCAGTCGTATTATCAATGAGGTTCGTGGTGTTAACCGTGTGGTTTATGACATTAGCTCAAAGCCGCCTGCCACCATTGAATGGGAATAGTAATTGAATTTGGGGACACGCATTTAATTCATTCTTTGGTTTTGAATTAAGTGTGTGTCCCCAAATTATTTCTTCATGTCTAATTCCTTCGTCCATCTTCACGTTCACACCCAATACAGCCTCCTCGACGGGGCTTGTCGCTTAAAAGACCTTGTAAAAAAAGCTAAGGGCTATGGAATGCCGGCTGTGGCCATGACCGATCATGGCAATATGTTCGGTGCGCTGGACTTTTATGAAGAGGCCAAGCATGCCGGTGTTAAGCCTATCATTGGTTGTGAAGTTTATGTCGCGCCATCAGCGAGGCAAGAACGTTCGGGCGACCAACGCAGCACATCCCATCTCGTCCTTTTGGCTAAAGATGTGACCGGCTATGCCAATTTGATGAAACTGGTTTCTGCAGGGTACTTGGAAGGATTTTATTATAAGCCGCGGATCGATAAAGAGATCCTTGCCAGGTATTCTCAGGGGCTGATTGGTCTATCCGCATGTCTTAAAGGTGAGGTCACCTCCAAGCTTGTGGCCGGGAAATATGATGAGGCGCGCCGTGCGGCAGATGATTACCGGCAGATCTTTGCGCCGGGTGATTTCTATCTTGAGGTCATGGAGCATGGACTCGCAGACCAACGTACCGCCAACCAGGCGCTTTTAAAACTTTCTCGTGATATGGCGCTTCCTCTGGTCGCGACCAATGATGTCCATTATTTGGAATATGCCCATTATGAAGCGCATGAAGCGCTTTTGTGTATTCAGACGCAGACGACGTTATCCGATCCCAAGCGCATGCGGATGAATTCCGACCAGTTTTATTTTAAAAGTGCTGAGGAAATGGCCTCTCTTTTTGCCTGGGCACCAGAGGCTTTGACGAACACCTTGGCCATTGCTGATAAATGCAATTTGAAGTTAGATTTTGGTCAGTATCACGTGCCGGAATATGCCACGCCTGCCGGTGAGACTAAAGAAGGCTATTTGAAACGTTTGTGTCTGGAGGGGGCCAAAGAGCGTTATGGCAAGAGTGTTCCGGACCATGTGATCAAGCAGCTTGATTTTGAGCTTGATGTGATTGGGAAATTAGGGTTCATTGGATATTTTCTGATTGTTTGGGACTTTGTAAGTTTCGCTCAAAAGAAGGGCATCCCTGTCGGTCCTGGGCGCGGTTCTGCCGCCGGAAGCCTTGTCAGCTATCTTTTAGGTATCACCGATCTTGATCCCATCAAATACTCATTGTTCTTTGAACGTTTTCTGAATCCGCAGCGTGTGAGTATGCCGGATATTGATATTGATTTTTGTTTTGAACGCCGTGGTGAAGTTGTTGATTATGTTACCCAGAAATATGGCCGTGAGAATGTTGCACAGATCATCACCTTCGGGACATTGCAGGCCAAAGCTGTTGTGAGGGATGTGGGCCGTGCGATGGGATTGCCGTATTCTGATGTTGATCGGATCGCGAAGCTTTTGCCGGATCGCGTTATGGACGAGAATGGTGAGCCGGTGCATGTGACCATTGAACTTGCCATTGACAGTGAGCCGCAGTTAAGAGAACTCATCGCGTCCGACGATACGGCGCGTCGTTTGATGCAGATCGCCCAGGTTCTCGAAGGCTTGACCCGGCACGCATCGGTGCATGCGGCAGGAGTCGTTATTTCTGATAAACCTTTGATCGAATATGTGCCGCTTTATAAAGTTGAGAACCAGATCACCACAGCTTATACGATGAAAGGTGTGGAAAAGATCGGGCTTCTTAAAATGGATTTCCTAGGCCTTAAGACCTTAACGCTGATCCAAGATGCGGTGCGTATCATCAAGCAGACCCGTGGCATTGATCTGGATATGCGCAGTATCCCCCTTGACGATAAAAAGACGTATGAACTTTTGGGGCGAGGGGATAGCTCTGGCGTGTTTCAGGTAGAAAGTGACGGGATGAGAAATCTTCTGGTGCGGAGCAAGCCCTCCGAGTTTGAAGATATCATTGCCCTCTTGGCGCTTTACCGTCCGGGTCCTTTGGGTAGCGGTATGGCTGATGATTTTGTGAAACGCAAGCGCGGTGAAGCGCCCATACAGTATTTGCATCCCAAGCTTGAGAAGGTTTTAAAGAACAGTTACGGTGTCGCTATTTATCAGGAACAGGTCATGCAAATGGCTTCGGAG
>CAJBYM010000010.1 GCA_903959815.1 Candidatus Omnitrophota bacterium | reverse complement strand
TTGACCGCTATGATCTTTTTAATATGAGATGCGACCAGAACATTGGTCGGCAGTGGATTCATGACCCCACCGTCAATGATCAACTGATCCTTCGTAATAATGGGCTGAAATACACCGGGGATCGAAATGCTCCTGCGGATCGCCTCGACCAAAGAACCTTCTTCCATGACCACATCCCGGCGGTGGATAAGATCATAGGCCACGATCTTTAAAGGGATCTTGGTATCACGGAAGGTTCTTTTGCCATATTTGCCATGCAACCAGGCCATAACAGCCTTACCGCTAATGAGACCTGATAATGGCAGCACGAGATCGATCAACTTAATCAAATTAGAACGCTTTTTAAATTCAAGGGCCATTTTCTCAAGATCTGCCGCATGATAGCCGATCGCCCACAGCCCACCGATCAAGGCGCCCATAGAGCTCCCCACGATCACATCTACCGTGATACCTTCTTCTTCCAGCACCTTGATAACGCCAATATGAGCCAACCCGAAAGCGGCGCCACCACCTAAAACAAGTCCTACGGAAACACCCGAGATCTGACGGGCAATGCGCGTGATCTGCCGCGCATAATTACTTCCCTGAGACAAGGCCATAAATATGATCGCATCTGTTTCAACCATTAAAGCAAGGTCCTTGCGCTGGATATGTGGCAAGAACGTTGTGACTTCAAAGTCGAGGATGCCGCGCACCGTATCTTCAGAAATATTACGATGGGCGTGAACACCTCCGATAATAACCTTAACCCGTTCATCATTAAATTCTTCTTTCAAGGATGCTTCGATCCGGTTTAAGACAGCGCGCCCGCTTTCCAAAGTTTCACGCTTGCGCAGCATGACCAAATGAATACTGTCAGACTGAGATAAAGTTTTCATGACCACTTCATCCATGTCACTGGGAAGGTCCACGATCACATAACGGTATTCATCGATAAAACGACTGACAAATTCGCTGATATGATCGACGATGGACCTGTCCTGCGGGTCAAAACGGGCATTTAAGAGATCCACGCCAATAGGCCCCTTGATCACATGTTTCGGGATATTTTCAAAATCTTTAACCAGCGACGTGATGTCCTGGGGGTCACGTCGCCATTTTGGCCTGACCTCATCGATGTCAGAGAGCATGGCATTCGTCGGCGGCTGCCCGGAGCGGATACTCACCCAAATGACCTTGTCCCCGCTTTCGCGAGCCAGGCTCATCGCCAGATTCAGAGCATATGTTGACCCGCCAGATCCGGAAATGGGCGCATAAACAGAAATGATCGTGCTTTTGCTGACAAGTTCGGTGCGTGTCACTTTACTGCGAATGCGCTCGGAAAGGACTTTGCTGAACTTAAGGCCTAATTCAGGGATCTTTTTAAGGATATTCCGAAAGGCAGCTGCGGGAATACGAAAAATGACAGAATCATTAATAGCTTCAAACGTCTGGGAATGTTCTTCTCCAGTTAAGGCCGAAATAATACCAAAGAACATGCCGCGATGAATGAATTCAAGATCATTTTTGGTTCCGGCATGATCCGGTGTGTAAGCCTGCAGACGACCAGAAATGAGAAAATAAACAAAATCCGGAACAGATCCTTTCTTACAGATCGCCTCCCCTTTTTTACAATGAACAAGCTCGCCACAGCGGGCAATGGTCTGAATGTGAAACCAGCTTAAAAATGAAAAGACCGGGATCTTTTTAACAATAGAACAGCGTTGAAAGAAAGATGCCACTTCAAGCATGCGGAGTTTTACCTTGTAAAAGAATTTTACTTACAATGTGAGCATAAAACTCAAAAGGAATATGGCGGACAAGCCAACAGCGCAATTTGGATTGAAACCCGATGATATTTCGAAAACGAGGATTCTTGGCCGTTACAAGATCGGCGATGACTTTAGCCACATCTTCCGGATCTCGACGCGAGTGGCGCACGTGTTGGGCAATAAATTCTTTAATGCGCTGGCTCATGGGAAAATAGGGGCTGTTCTCATTATTAAACTCTTTGGCATAGCGCGCATTGTCTGTAAAGATCTTGGTGCGGTAAGATCCGGGTTCAACTAGGATGACATCAATATTAAAGGGCTTTACTTCCATATAAAGAGATTCAGAGAATCCTTCCAAAGCCCAT
>CAJBYM010000009.1 GCA_903959815.1 Candidatus Omnitrophota bacterium | reverse complement strand
GTCGTTGCCTTTGAACTCTTCCTTTTTCATTCCTTTTATTCCCATTTCAGTGCTTGTTTTTTCCATAAGGTCTTTGAACCTCCAGAGGGGACAAATATACTAGAACACTTGAGATAGTAACAAATAAGAATGCTAGACTCAAGAAAAAAAGAAAATATTTTCCTGATTCGTACATTTTTCTAAATCAAGTTATTCGAAGCGGATATCATCTAGATAAAATGTGCAGTGATGCGGGTTGGAATCCACGTTCGCGACCCAGGCAAATCCTCCGCTAATATAAGAAAGATCTTTGCCGCGCAGGTCAATGGTATATTCTTTCCAATCTTTACTCAGAATAACAGGGCCGATGCTCGATGTGTCGCTATCAGGATACATTTGATTGGCGCCCATACCGCCAACACGAAATTCCTCAAGACGCTCCCCACCCATTTCACCCTTGGCCCAAAAAACAAGCCTGGTCGCTCCAGTCAGATTATAACCACCTTTTCTTGAACCCCAATTATCCGCAGGATTTTGCCAATAGACACCCGACCATTTGCGGCCTTCTTTCGAACAGGCAATATCATAAACGACCCGCGAACACGTTTTACCCGCTTTAACATCATACTGCCAGCCATCATCAATGCTCAGGCATTCGCCCGTTGGCATATATCCGGAAGCGGTATAACGGTTCTTAGAACTTTTATCCTGATAAACATAAAAAGGCGTAAAGGGAGCTGCGGCCTGACCCTGGGGATGAACTTCTGTGACCACGGCAGCTGGTGCCATGACAACAGATTTCTCTGTCTTTCCAGCTGCGGTGCCAGGCGTGTTTTGAGAACACGCCGTGGCACTCACCGCCAGAAAAACAATACTTATAAAGTAAAAAACTGCTTTATACATTAGTTCTTAACGTCAGCCGGAAGCGTCTCAAGTTCAACGATCTTCTGCTGTGCAGCCTCTGCAGGTTTCCAGAACCAGCCATTGGTATCCCAGCACTGTGCATAAAGATAATCGCTGACAACTTTCTTAAACGCGGCAATAGCCTCGGTATTCTTGCCCGCAATGCGGTATGCCTCACCGAGAATGAACATGCCCGTACCAACATCATTCAGTGCCCAGAAAGAATGGATCTTTTCAGGAGACTCCCACGCATACTCCGTCATGGTGGCCTGCATCTTCTTGGCCGTATCACCATAAACGTCATTGAGCTTGGTGTTGTAAGCGATCACATACTCAAGCTCTTTTTTCCCGAGCGATTCCCACATTTTCAAAACGATCGCTTGAGAGGACATGTTACCAAAATCCAGATCCAAGCCCTTTTCGATCATAGAGATCTTATCCTTGGCCGCATCTGCAGGCTTCCAGAAAGCTTTGTTGCCCGGATCATAGGTCTGACCATAAGAGAATTCCTTAATAATACGCTCGAACACAGGTTTCGCCTTGTCATTCTGCTTGGCCTGACGATAGGCTTCACCCTGGATATAAAGACATGTGGCCACGTCATTAAGAGCCCAGAAAGAAAAAACCTGCTGAGGATCGCCCGCAGGATAAGCCTGCAATCCAGCCTGCATCTTCACAGCTTCCGCTGCGTAAAGCTCCAAACACTTGTTCGTGTAAACAACAACCGCTTCCACATTCTTATCAGCGAGAGCCTGCCAGGCTTTACCCGCCAATGTCGAAGACTTGTAATCCCCGAAATTATAAGATGGTGTGGCGGTCGACGCAGCCGCTTGAGCATTCGCGAGCTGGGCGCCTGTTACGGCCATGACCAACGCGCACATCATGATAACTAACTTCTTCATCTGATACCTCCTATTATGTTTTGAACTTTTCCTACTACAAATATTTTCTAATTGTCATGTTGAGATGCTGATAAGTATGGCATACCTTTTAAAGAAATGCCAATAAAAAAACAACACCCTTATTGTAACATGTTTCAACATTCTTTAACATATTACATCAGAAGAGATCTACCTCTTTCCTGTCCATAATTTCTGGTACATAAAATATGCTTTACGCAAATGACGTAAAAGCGGACTTTGAGAGCCATCACCTTGACCTGTCAGGCCAAACCATTCTTCAAAATAATACCCGCCTGCAAAAGGACCGATAACATCCGCCTTGGTATCATGTTTCATAGGCTCATAATTCTTCCACCATTCATCCACCCATTCAAAAGCAACACCTCCCACGGCATTGCCATCGCCTTCGGCACGACCAGCCGCATTGGCCTGAATATCCATCCAGCTGCCTTCATGATAATCAGCCTGTGCCATATCCGCATCTTCCAAGCTTGAAAATTTGGAATAGGCCGGCGCACCGTACTCCGTAATAAACGCAGGACGATCCGCCGTCTCACGCACCTCATCCCAAAATGAACCAAAACCATAATCCCCGCGATAAACATTAGCCCCGTAAGCATCGATTTCAGGAGCAAACTGCGCCATCTTGTCTAAGAACAACGTATCTCCATTACAAACAGCAACGGGATGTTGCCCGTCGATCTGTTTGATCTTCTTGGCCACCTCATTAACAAACTTGAAATACGCCTCGGGCTTTTTATCCGCGTTAGAGGCCACACCATAGTTATTCTCATTACCCAAAAGCCACATCAGAACGAACGGCTCATCCTTCAGATCGCGCACAAGATCTTCAACGCCCTTCATCATTGTGGCAAGATGCTGCGGATTTTCATAATCTGTACCGCTCTTCCAGTCGGCACCTGATCCAATGGCATATTTCCCAAGAAAATTACCGATGATGACCATGATGCCGTATTTATCATGCAACTCGCGCAGCAACTCTTTATTGATCTTGATATTGTCATAAACACGAATGGTGTTAACACCCATTTGTTTCATGAGCTTAAAATCACCCACCGTGGGCTCATCCGCATCCTGGATATTATTACCATTCTTATCGACCCAGGCTTTATGCGCACTATCCGCTTCTTGGAACATCCAATTCTCAAGCGTATTCTTATCCGGGGTCTGTCCCACTTTAGTCGGCGCATAAGTAACTCCCTGGATCATGAATGGCTTCCCATCAACGAGCATTCGCCAATGACTATTAGCATACTGAACGAACTGCACCTTCTTTCCGCCCAGACGGCGCTTGATACCGCCAAGGCTGACCATCTTCTCTTTAACCTGCTGCCCTTTGGACGCAAGACGCTCCGTGATCACCCCCGGATTCACAACAAAAGTATCATTAGCAAGATCTTTATCCGCGCCATTAACAACCCGCACCTTCCCACCCGCATATTGAAGATTAAGCTCCGGGTGAAAGCGGATAATATTCTTGATCTTGGCAACCGCCGCAGCCGCCGGATACCATGGCGTCTGCCAATATGTCATACCAAAACATTTTGGAAAATGAACCACGACCGCATGGTACGCCTTGATCGCTTCCACGAACATGCCGGCTCTTTCCAAAACAAGCCCCGTATAAAAAAGTTTCACGCCCGGGCTTTCCTGCGCTGTAGCCCACTTGTAGAACGCGCCCTCAAGATCCCGTGTATTGACATGATCCCAATGGCTGCCGTTCAACCGGCCTTCTTTATAAACCTCCCTGTACCGCAAGTCTTTGAGAACATCCGCTGTATTCGGATAAATACCCTCTCCCATCGCTTCAGCAAGAACAGCCGGGCTTCCCATCTGATAATGATAATCCTTTGTGCCAAGCCCCGTGAATTTTCCATACTTGGTATAATCAATAATCCTATCTTTACCGGGAAATGCGAGTGTCGGTTTGGTCAACGGCATATTGCGTGCCGCATCTTCTCTCTTTTCCGCAACCCCGGTCAACTGATCCATGATGATCTGGCTTTTTTCCGCGATCGACCAATATCCCCCACGGCTGGCATCCCACGCCTGGCCATACGGATACTCAAGGATGATCTGTTGGGCCATGACCACGGCTTCTTCCGTCTTACCCTGACTGCGAAGCCCCTCGAGCATAACAAAATGAATGCCCGCAACATCATTCATGATCTTGTAAGCATCCATATTGTCGCGCGCAGGAAAACCCGTCAGGGAAGAGTTCAGTTTCATGGCGTCTGGCTCGTAGACCTTGACCGCGGCAGCAAAAATATTTGCAAGCGCACTGTAATCAGCCCTGTTGAGCGCGTCCCATGCCAGGCGCGTCAATTCATCGGCAGATACCTGCTCAAACACAGCAGGGTCTTGCGTTGCGACAGACTCCTCCGACGCCACAGCATGATACGGCAACGATATCGCGACAACACAGAAAATAATACGGCAAAGAATAAATTTCTTCATCAACTTAAACCTCACTTTTGTCTTATGCTGGATCATATAAACCTCCAATAGTTCCGGAAGAAAGCCCCTTAACAATATGTTTTTGCATCAAGAAATAGATCGCGATGATCGGGACAGCTGTCATGGTCAATCCGGCCATCAAGACGGGATAATCGACCTGATAAGCGCCATTAAATACCATAAGGCCGCGCTGCAAAGGCATAAGATTATTATCGCTTAAAAGAAGTGTGGCAAGAATATATTCGTTCCAAACATTTAAAGAGTTATAAATCACAATAACGGCCAATGCTGGTGCCGCCAACGGAAGTGCCACATGCCACCAGATCTGAATACGATTGCATCCATCCATGCGTGCTGAATCTTCAAGGTCCGACGGCATTTTATCAAAAAATGTTTTTAAAAGAAGAATGCTCAAACAAAGCCCAACATTGATCATGCACAGAATATACCCCAAACGCGTGTTAACCAGATGCAATTTGTTCATAAGAACAAAGATCGGCACAAAACTGCCCGGCAGCGGGATCATCATCGCGGCAACAAAAATATAAAAAAGAAAATCCCTTCCCGGGAACTTCAGGCGCGAGAACGCAAATGCTGCCAGCGATGAAACGACCACAATGCCCATGACCACGCTGATGGTATAGATCATGCTATTAAGGAAATAAACCGCAAAATTACCTTTGGTCCAGGCAACAACATAGTTGGACCAATGAAGCTCTTGGGGAATAAGTGATGGATCAACAAAGATCGTGGCATTAGACATCAGCGAAGAACGCACCATCCAAAAAATCGGAAAAAGACACGAGACCACAACGATCATCAGAAAAACATGGATGAGCGCGCTCTTAAAGAAATTCTCTATCTTATGCTTGTTGAAAAACATATCAGGCCTGTTTCATCCGGTTAGAAAGTGATTTGAGCGCAAATGAGACAACAACAAGAATGATCCCGAAAACAACGGCCTGGGCACAGGCATAGCCAAACTGGTTCGTGACGGACATGGAACTAAGGATGCGCGTGACCGGCACTTCCGTATGGTACACAAGACCCTGGTTAACCAGCGACAGAATAAGCACAAAGACCTGCATGGACCCTAGGATCGTTAAAATGACAACCACCATAATGACCGGCACCATCATCGGCACGGTAACATTCCAAAAAGTGGTCCAACTCCCGGCCCCATCAACCTTGGCGACTTCATAAAGTTGCCTGTCGATCGTCTGCAGCCCGGCCAACAGCATAATAAAACCCCAGCCAAAGCCTTTCCAGGCATGCACAACGGCAATACAAGTTAGCGCGCTCGCAGGATCGGAAAGCCAATTATGCACCAGATTCGGCAGTCCGACCTGGACCAATAAATGATTGAAAAGCCCGATCGGCTGGCCATTCTGTGTCCCCGCGTTAAGGATCCAATTCCAAAGGATTCCGACAATAACCTCAGAAAGCACCGGCGGAATAAAAAAGATGAGTGTATAAAAACGCTTCATGCGGATCTCACGATCGCACGCAACGGCCAGTGCAAAAGCTAAAGCATTCTGGAACGTAAGCGCGATGAGCGTAATATATCCGGCATGCCCCATCGACGACCACCAGACCTTATCACCCCAAAGCTCCTGGAAATTCTGCAAACCCACAAAAGTTTTCGGGCCAATACCCTGCCACTGATGTAAGGAGAGATTAAACAGATCAAAGAAAGGATAGATGTAAAAAATAGAAAAAATACCGACCGCAGGCAGAACAAAAAGAAAGTTCTTGAATGCGTCAAAAGAGATGGCCTGATTATGACGAGGGACTGCTTTTGAAAACATGATCTCTTTCTTTATTCCGGCTTAAGGGCGCTTTACCTTTCCCATTTGCCGCAGCTTGATCTTCTGCACTTCCACGGCGACCTGCGCAGGGGTCTTCTCACCAATAATGATCGACTGGATCCCCTTATCAAAGGCTTCAACGACGATCGGATCTTCATTCAAGATCCAAACCCTCGGATGCGTGGATTGCTCCATGGCTTTCGCAAAATCGCCCAGTATGGGTGAAATCCCGACGCTAGCCTCACGATTAGACGGCAAATTATTCGTTTGCTCCGAAAGATATGCCTGCTGAGGCGTGTCCGTGATCCATTGTAAAAATGCCACAGCCTTATCTTTATTAGGAGAAAGCGCGTTAACGACCAAAGACGACCCGGCGCCACCCCATACACGCATAGGATTAGCCGCCTTAAGGGCAGGCAATGGAGCGACCCCATAATCAAGCACAGGATTCATGCTCTTATAAATATTAACGCCCCAGGAACCATCAAAAGAAAAGGCCGCACGTTCCAATGCAAAATCCTGTTCCGCATATTTATTACCTTTGGTCACGATCCCCTCTATGAAAGCGCCTTTCTTGGCCAAAGTTTGAAAAACCGTGAACACCGCCATCCAATCCGGATCCGTATAGGGGACTTCCCCGCGAAAAGTCGCCATGACCTTGGCTTCGCCCATAATATTGAACGCATAATTCGAAGCAAAACAATCCACGATCCACGTCTCACCAAACCCCGTAACGAACGGCACGATCCCCACGCGCTTAAGCGCCTTGACCGCGGCAAGGAATTCCTCAAATGTTGCCGGCACTGTCGCGATGCCGGCTTTTTTCAATAAATTGCGATTATAGATCATCTGGACCGTGGACACATCCAGAGGGACCCCGTAAATGCCGGGCTTAACACCATCCATATTACCCACAGCAAAACGATTATTATCAACGGCCTTAACAAAGAACCTCTTACCCCAGGCATTTCCATCCGCTTCAAATGCCGAAGTCAGATCCGCGACCAGGCCCGCCTTGATAAAAGAAGCAAAAATAGTTTTCTTGTCCAAAATACCATAAATATCCGGAAGAACATTGGCCTGGGCGGCAGCGATGATTTTTTGGATATAAGAATCGGAGGGAGCAAAAAGAGAAAGCTTAACACGGATGCCGGTTTCTTGTTCGTACTTCCTGGCCAGAGCCTCCAGCGCATCCTGCCGGTCGGTCATCCAATGCCAGAGTTCGATCTCGTTGACGGCTTTCTTGGGCTGAGCACAACCGCATGTTATAACAACCAGCAGCGCACAACACAACCAGGCGCCCAGTCTTTTCATGCTTTTTCCTTTTATACGCCCAAGAGGGCTCTTAGCGTAGTTCTGGCCGTGTCCATAATACCGTTTGATTTGGTGGAAAGCTTGTCATACTCATTGCTAAACACGGTATATTGCTCTTCAAATTCCTTATCACTGACACGATCCATCTTTCTAGGCGCCTTGATCTCACGCCATAACAAAGAAAGCATCCGTTCGATCCGCTCGATCTGGTCCACACAGCTTCTGTAATTGCGAAACGACTTATTATCGGACAATGTTCCCAGACGAGATGTGGAAATCTCATATTTCCATTTAACGTCAGTATAATTCCAACTCTTGATAAGAAAGTTCAGCGTCTGTTCGTAGGCGAAATTCCTGTTATTAATGATAAGGTCGCGCAAAACAGATGTTTTAATATTGATGAATTCGGATCGCGGCCTGTTCAGAGGCAGGGATTTTATACTGCGCGTTATCTCGGGGAACCAGTTGGCCAAAAGCGAATATGTGCCGTAAGTATCGACCAAACTTTTTGCACTGTACTGGTCGCCTGTCTTAAAATCCCCGATAACAATATCAGAACTTGTTGTTTTGATAAAGTCTGTCAAATTATCATAAAAGGCAATATCCTCATCGATATAATCAATGTCGCCGGGTATTTGTACGATCCGGTCTGCCTCAGGATAATTATCAAGCACATAACCCCAGCCCGCAAGCCATGTCTGGCAGGTATCCACAGACCATGTCGGCACGACCTCAAGGGTCTTGTACCTTTCGTCCTTCACAAACGAGACCGCATCCCCCCGGATGACCGTATCCCTGGGCAACACAACGATCGGCTTGGGATCGATCTCCTTGCACCGCTCGACGGTCCACCAAAAATACCACTCACACTTTTCATTATTCTCATACCCAAGGTAGGGGAAAATAATGACAGGTTTCGACATCGGACTCTTACTCGCTGGTCTGGCCATATCTTGTCTCTACTTCCGGTGAGGCTTGGGTTACGCCTTGCCTCGTTTTGCTTCGAGCTGCTTACGGATCTCGTACGCCTTTTCTTCCGAAACCTCAAAGGTCGCAATGATATAAATAGCAACAAGCGTGGTCACGATCGGAATGCCGATATCAAAAAGCCTCATATACAACAAAGAATGGGCTGACTGCCCGACACCTAATGCAATATTAAAACCAGTCCAGTTAAGCAGGTATCCCCCGATGACCGACGCCCCGGCCATTCCCAGCTTCTGGATCCACCAGTAAATGCCACTGAACATCCCTTCGCGCCGTGTTCCGCACTGCAATTCATCATAGTCACACACATCAGCAACCATGGAAGGAACAATGGTGAAGAGAGCTCCGAGATGAAATGCCAAAAAGGGCGCCGCGATCAAGAGCAAATAAGGATGCTCCGGATTATACCCTATCCATTTGAGCGCATACCCAATGACCGCCAAAGCCATGGTGATCAAAAACGCTTTTCTCTTGCCGATCTTGGAAGAGATCCAGGCCGTCAAAGAAATGGCACCGAAAGCGCATACAGAGCTAAGCGTTCCAAAGAGCCCGATCAACGTTCCGCCGCTATGCCACATGACGTCCATGGCCGACGTAGTGCCCGAAGGCTGTGAGCCGCCATAAACATAGAAACAAATAACATAAAAGGTAAAAGAAGACGCCAGCATGAACCCGTTAAAGATCAGAAAAGTGACCGCGCACAGCTTAACAAACGGGCCACACTTGAATGATGACGCACAATTATGCCAAAGGTCTTTAATGACATTGGCATAGCCCTTGACTTTCTCGGGCTTAGGCAAATTCCCATAGATCTCTTTATTGAAGATCGCCGGAAGAATACCTCCGACAAGAATGAGCGCACCAACAACAATAGCAAGAGTCCTGGCGCCGGCTACAAGATCCGGAAAATAAGCCTTATTGCTCATAACGGAAAAGAACCACGGCGCAATCATCCAGACCGGTTGGGCAAAAAAGCTTGCAAAAGCTTGCAGCCGTGTCCGTTCATGATAATCAGGCGTCATCTCATACCCCAGCGCGATCCACGGGATCGAATAACAGGCAAACGCGATTACGAAAAGGATCTGGATCCCCAGAACATAGCCAAAATAAAAAAGTTCGCTGTGTCCTTTATAAAGCTGAAACATAAGCGCTAACAAGATCCCTGAAGCCAAAGCTCCAAAAAAGATCCAGGGACGACGGCGCCCGTACTTGGTCCGTGTATTATCAGAGGTATACCCGATCAGCGGATCTGAAAAGGCATCGATAAACCGGGGAACAGCCCCGATCCAACCGACTAAAGCGGGATTCACACCCAACCCTACGTTCAAAACAGTGATCAACTGCCCAATGGCGGCCGCTTGAAACTGGTTAACGAATGAACCTATTCCGTAGACAGCCTTTTGATGAAAAGGTATTCGGTCTGCAGCAGCTGTCACATGATGAGTCGGCTGATTCGTTGGCTGTGCCATTAACTACCTCCCTTTATTATAGAAATATTTGATTTTTTAATATATTCATTCTTTATTAATAAATAAGGCGATATTGTAACACCCCCTATTTTATTTGTCAAAAAATATCGGGAACGTAACTTACACGCCTAAAACGACTTTCAACTCTGCCGTGTCCGCAAGAGATCTTATGTCCTTACGCGCGATACGGACCTGATTTTTTGTCCTACGGGTAAATTCCAAAGGCCGGCCATTGACCTCAAGCGATTTGATGCTGTACTGCCCCGCATCAAGTTTTTCTGAGTTCACATAAACCACGCTGAGTTTTCGGCCAGCGAACTGCAAACAAGCCCTTGCTTCATTTTTAGAACCAAATTCTTCTTTCACAAGCTGAGGCGCCAACACAAGATCTCCGGCTTCACCGCGTACCCCATAGGCCTGTGTTAAAAGGGTCAAAACATACCAGCTGGCTGAACCTGTCAGAAAATGGTACATACCACGTCCTTTGGCATCAAAATATTCAGGAATGCCGGGATAGATCTGCGCACGCGTAGGATGTGTGCTCATCGTATAAAGTGAACGCAAAAGATCAAAGCCTTCTCTGGAAAATCCCTGAACATACAAGGCGTAAGCATACATGACGCACATATGACTAAAGATCGCCCCGTTTTCTTTGGTACCAAACGCAAACCCGAATGCACGGCCCAAAGCAAGATTATGCCGAACGCCAAAATCTGTATTCAAACGATACCCGCCCAGATCCTCATCCTTGAGAAACTTGCGAACAGATTTTACGATCTCCTGTGCTTCACCAGAAGAAACCACCCCGTGCATGAGCGCAAACACCTGGCCCGATAATGTCATGGACACACGGCCGTTCTTCAAACCTTCAACGCGTTCTCCATTATTGTCATAATAACCGTTGAACCACGTAAATCTTTCGCCGGCAACATCCACCGTCATTTTTTCCTGCTTACGGATATGCGCCAGGATCCATTCCCCCTTCTTGCGAAGGTCATCTGCCACTTTAGCCACATCAAGCTCAACCGTTTCTCCAGAAAGTTCAGGCTGAACCGCATAAAAATATTTCTTAAAAAGATGCGCATGTTTGGCCCGGGGATCATCGTAATTCACGGGCTGACTCATGGTATCCAGCAAAAGCAGAAGCTCTTTCGCCACCGTGATGGTGTGCACATTCTTATCACGGGCAAAACGCTCAAGCAATTGGACAATGGCCAAAAGATTCCCACCGTAAAACGCCATAAAAGCTACACTCTCACCGCGCTTAAAGGCCATGTCAAGGCCGTCATTCCAGTCCGCACTTTCAAGGCGCGTAATATTGTGCTCACCCACGTTATAAAATTGCACCAAGTGTTGCACCAAAATATGCTCGAGCACCGTGCCCCGATAGATCTTGCCTTTCTTATCCTTGAGCTGATGGCCATAAGACGACGTCCACGCCGTGTTATGTTCCAACGTACGGCACATCTGAGGATCGGAAAAATAAGAGATCTCTTCCAACAAAAACGCATCATCACCGGTCTGATCCATATAAAGGCGCGTGGTCAAGAAAGGCCACACACCATGGTCCATCCATACCCGCGTGATGGCATTACGGTCCGCAATGAACTCGCCCGGCTTCTCACCGATGATCGTCGCATTTGAACCATCAATACGGACGCCCGCAAAATTATTCAACAAGCCTTCCCGCACCGTCTCCGGTTCAATGAGAATCAGCGATAAAAGATCCTGCCAGATGTCGCGCCAACCCTTGCCACCCTTGCCATAATCATGATCCGGAAGAAAAGAACATCCGAAGATCCGCCGGAGAACAGGTTGGAGGGTAACCCAGCGCATCCACGAACCATATGCCGGATCACCGTCATCAAATTTAATCGACCCTGTCTTGCCTGTCCAGAATGCAGTATTTGCGGCCAATGCCGCCTCAAACTTCAACATTGTATTAAATCTAGAAAATTCATCCGTGCAAAGTTTTCGATCGGTGCCGATCCCAATACCCACAATAAAACTTTGCTCTTCACCGGGCTTAAGGATGACATCCGCAAAACGGATCGCACCCGCTACCTCCTGACCTTGACGTTCGGCCTCAGACAGCATGCGCGGCAATTCATTGGTCATCACAGCGCGCGGATGATCAAAATCTCCCTCAGGGCCAAAGAAATTCTCAAAAGTCGGGAACGTCCCTAGCGGCAACGCCCCATCCTCCCGTGCTCCGAAAACAAAGTAAACTTCGGATGCTGTTTTATGTCCCTCTTCATTGAATCGCATCGTCGGCTCAACCACAACGCCTTGAGGCAGCTGGTCCACCCGATTAAGAAGCGCTGTCACATGTTCATGATCGTGCTTGTTGGCCAAAGATCGGGCAAAGACCGGAATGACTGCCGTCGGTGTAAAAGACATATCTTCCTGCGTCTTATTGCACACAGTAAAACGTGTCAACTCGATCTTTTCACCCGAAACAGGAACAAAACTAAGCGCCGTCAACTGAAGCCCGAAAACAGGATTGATACGTGTGAGCTTATGCCACAGCTGCCCGACCTCGACGCAAGATTCATCTTCTGTCGCACGCTGAGCCATCGCAAGAACCCCCTTGCCTTCAACACGCACAAAGAAATTCCGCACAGACATGCGCAGATCCTCGCGCGAAGCGGGCTTTGTCAGATAATGCCCTTTATCGATCTTGATATCTCCGGATAAGAATGGCGTGATCGCAGATTTGACAGACCCGCTATCAATGCCGCACAAAGGGGCATAAATAAGACGGTCATGGGCAGCTGAGGTACAACGAAAAGAAAGCTCATCGGGCAGAAACGCGTAAGGCTTTGAAACAGACATACTCACCCCTAATAGGATTAACAAAGGAATGATTTTAACTTAGCTTAAAATAAATAACAAGAGGAAAACATGATCGAAGCGAACGGTAGGGAATTCTAAGCTGCGGCTTCTTCAACCTCGGTGGCATACTTCACCAACCGGTGCAGCTTCATCAAATGGACCTTGTGAAACTCCATCCCCACTTCCCACAAGGAAGGTGTCTGGGTTTTGATCCAACGCACACGGCCATTTAACTGAAGCGGATCATGGCCATCGGGAAGTTCCAGTTCAATGGAAAGCATGTCATCAATAAAAAAACGCTCGCGTGTATGCAAACGAGCGCCCGATGCAGAAAAATCTCTCATGGAAACATCAACACCGAAATCATCCGACGTATCTTTGAACCTGGTCGGGAACTTGGCAGAAAATCTTTCAAACATCCTGCGCTCCCCTTGTCCGGATTTCGGATCCATACGTCAACCTTTCCGTCGTTACGCCATTTCTCGATCAAGGAAACGATTATTCAGTGATGAATCAATATCATCCCGAGACCCGTCGATAACATCCGCGAATGTGAGGCCGATACGATACTGGTCAGTGTTGACGATCTTACGCACCCACTTGACCTCGCCGATGACAAGAACGGGCTCGGTATCTGGCTTAAGCACAAGCTCGATCGCGACTCTTTCGTTCAAAGGGATCGCACGGTTTGAAAGGAACCCAATGCCGTCACGACTAATATCTACGGTCTTGGTGCTGGAAAAAGAAGCTCCTTCTTTTCCGTCGACAGGAACGTAACAATCGAAACGCGCAGACTTTCTTTTATTGGCCACGTTTTCCATAGTTTTATTCTAATCCTATTCTCTGGCTTTGCAAGGCTTTTGTTGATTTCTTGTGTTTACAAACCATTGTAAACAAAAGACTTGCGTGCATTGTAAGAAATTATCCGCATCGTCCATGAAATGCTCTTCCAACCACCGGTCTGCCCGCTAAAGATCAGACCTTATCGAACATTACTCACACGATACAACTTAACAGAACTCTAACGAACTATTGACTTTATGTGCGAACCGAAATCTACCAAACCATTGCAAGTATAACATGAAAACGCTTTCTCGCAAGGTGCTGCCACAAAAAAAGTTAAGTTTTCTCTTTATTCATGACCGAAGACGCTATAATCAACTTAACGCATACAAGGAAACATGTCATGGCTAGAAAAAAGAACGAAAAGATCCCTTACCAGGAATATCAAAAACTTAAAGAGAAAGCTGCCAAGAGCAAATTTAAATTCTCCTTATATCCCACACCTGTTCTTGTTTCTATATTAATACCACTATCAATTTTTCTTTTAACCATGCTCTGGTACTTCATCAACGTCAAAAACTTCACGGAATGATCGCATACTAACGTGACCATAACAGATCTATCACTACTCATCATCCTGTTCTTGCTTGCCGCCCGCGGTGCCCACAAAGGCTTTCTGCGCACCCTGATCGGACCTGCGTCTTTCTTGATCGCAACAGGCGGCGCCATGGTTTGGTTCAACGCGACCCATCGCATGCCCTCAACCCTGGTGATCGCCCTGCTCGGCCCTTTGCTGCTGGGATGGTTCTTACATCAGATCCTCCAAATAACGCTTTGGAAAAATGGATTTCCTCCCGTAAACACCCTCAGCGCGATCTGCGGCGCCATCATTCAAATCATCTGGGGCGGATCGATGTTCGTGATCTTGATCGTTCTTGCGGTCATCCTGCCATTAAAAAACTTCGGGCTCAGTGATATCACCCATGATGTTCAAGCTTCAACCACCTACCGCCTATTGCAAAAACCTCTGGAAGATCTGAACCTCATCCCGCGCCCAACTCTGGAAACCTCGCCTGAACAAGACGCCCAGACACTCCTCAATGAACCTAAAATACAAAAAATCCTGTCCGACACAACCCTCCAAGAGGCCATCAAAAATAAAGATTATGCCACCCTCATGTCCAGCCCGCTTATCCTTGAACTGGCCCAGGACCCTAGCCTGGTTGCAAAAATGTTCAAAGCTTACCCAAAATTAAAAGCAAACAACGATTGATCGCAAGATCATCGGCCTTAAAATCCACCACGCGATCTGAATGTTCTTGCAATTCTTTTCCTCCTGAACCTCGTCACTATCTTATTCGACCCGGCAATGAAATCGATCAGGCACATGACCAGCGCCATTTGAAGAGCCTTCAAAACCCATTTCACATCTGCCGTAAGTTCAGCCATGCGATAAGCAAACATACTATCAACAACGGCCACACCTTCAACAACCTGCTTCATCCCTTGCTCCAACCTTAATAAAGACGTACCCGATCCCGTCTTCATAGGAACAGTCAACGCATTTTGGTCTACCGCGTTGACTCGATTTATCCGATCGATCTGAACAACAGGATTCAAATTTCTACTCTTATTCTGATCAGTCAAAACACGACTTGTCTTGCCTTCCATCAAAGCAGTCTGTGCCGTGAGCCTGATCATCCGCCCCGATGAAGGCAAACGGCTTTCGTCAACCAGCGCTGATCTCGTGCGCCCCCCCGTAAAAGAAACTTCTTGAAAAGAAGGCCTGACAAAATTCTTGGGAACACACGCTTGCAGTTTCTCAAATGAATTCTTTCTGCCCCTCACTTGATCCGATATTCTTGAGAATGAAAGACGCGTGGGGGCAACTTCAGGATTATTCCGTTGTCCCCTCACAACATCTGCCATCCCTTGAGTGTCGGTGGTGCCAACTTGAACATTAACTCGATCTGAACTCAAGCGGTTATGGGCACGCCCGTTCATCGCAGACCTCAATAAAACAGGACGCTCTGCCACAACCTTATGCTCTGCATCAGGCCGCGCTAAATTCCCGGACCGATCCGCCGACTTACGATTCACCAACGTACGGACTGCCGCAAGGCGTTCAATCTTTACCGGCCGCGCTGTAGACTTAACATGATCAACGAAAGACGCCGCACGCACCTTATCTTGAGCCTGGACACGCTCGGTGGCCTTACGCCCTGATTCCCTGGATAATTTTTTAGATGTGCCCTGAGACGAACCCTTTAATGGTCGCTGGACCTCATCGCCAAGATCAAATTCTTGCCTCGTCATATCAGGCAATAAGGGACGCTCGCCAGCATTCGCGACCTCAACAGGTTTTATTTTCACAGGGGGAACGTTCAAGATCGGCTGACGCACCACTCGCCCGAAGAATACCGGATTAACATGCCTGTTAAAAATGACAGGATAAAGATCCAAAAATCTATGCTGATAAGGTATTGGCATAACACCAGGTAATTTCGCCGCAAAGCTCGGCTGAACAGGCTGCGGCTGAAGACGGGCTGTTAATGTCGGCAACACGCGCGGTGATAATAACGGACGACCCGGCATAACGAAAGGCCCTATGACTACCGGAGTGACCAGAGGACGGGCGCCACTTGTCCATACCGTGGTCGTCAACGGATCAGGCATCATCATAACAGTCGGTTGAACAGGCGTGCCCTGTACAAATGAAGGAAGATTGAAAAGCATCAACGGAATGAACAGCCTGACCAACGGGAATGGACCACCTGAACCACTGGGCTTACCACGGGCAACCGTGATCTGACGCACAGGCTGAATGTCGTCCGATCGCCCAGGCACAGCCTTTTGAGCCTCAGCAAAATCCAGAAATGCATCATGATTGCGATCAAAAATAAACCGGAGCGATCGTTGCAAAGTCTCTGTCATGGGCATAAAACCACGACTTTGTAGGCGAGCCAGAACAAGGCGTCGTTGATCCACCCGGTCCTGCGCAAAAAGTTTATCCATGTCCTGCGGGTATTCATTGATAATATCAAGATCAAATCTCTGCTCTACAAACTTGAAAAGATCCACCAGACCCCGATCCAAACGACGTGCACGCTCCTGAACATCCATCGTCCCGCGACGATCAATACGCTGGGCCAAGGTCTCACGGATCAACTCGCGATTCTCAGCGATGATATTCTGACGGTCCATAGGCAAGATAAGCGCCGTCACAGCCCGAGGGAACTGTTCTTGAAAAAGTTTAAGCGTTCTTTCTGATGTCGTATCCAATATGATCACCTGACCGCGGCGCGCAGCTTGTTCCATATCTGCGCGTCTGACACCATAACGCTGACCCGGGTTATGGCTTTCACGGACAAGCACCAACCTGTTTTCATCAACAAGCTTCTGGAACATGGCATCCGTCACACACTCTTTATCTTCACCCTGTAGGCGCGGCGTCCGATTCGTTACAGGTGTCGGCACCACAAACATATCCGGATAAGCTTTAACAAGACGGTTGATCACCGTGCTTTTACCAACACCGGAAATACCAATAAAAATAACAGCGGGGATTTCATCCCGGCGAGAAAGAACACGAGCCTCATCCTTGCGGATCATATTGATCTTGTCCACAAAAGCGGCACGTACGACCTCTATGACCGCGCTCTTCGTCCGGTCTTCTGCACGGTTGATCGCCGTCCTTAATTCCTCATCCGTCAAAGAAACCCGGGTCAAGATACGGCCTTCATCTACACCGACGCTTCTACCCGTTTGCATATCCCGGATCAAAAATATCGTAGCGTCCCTCTGACAATCGGTGTTCGGATCCAGGAAAAGCCCCTCGGTTGAAAAAAGCACCAGAGCGGGCCCACGATTGTCCAACATGGCCTTGGCATAATCTTTAATACCAGGATCTGCCAAAGAACGGCGCAGCACATTGACCAAAACGTCCTGCAAGAAATAATCAAGATCAATGCCCGCATGCACACCGTCCTGAACACGACCCAGTCTCTGAGAAACGATCTCTCGGCTATCATTCAACGGGACAATGCGCGCAGCCAGATCCTTATTATGTTCATTCAAAAAATTCAAACGCGCAATGTACGAAGCTGTAAAATAAGGCCGTGCCACAAGATCGGCGATCAAAGCATCACGCTGCTGATATTTCTTAAGAAGTTCTTCATAAATACTGCGCTCTTCATGCATCCGTTCCAGCGCAAGATCCTGTTGATTATTCTTTAACAGATACGCTGATGTCGGTGTCTTGAATGCTCCATCAACCGTCTTACGGACTTCACGCTCAATGTCCTGGCGTATCGACAGATCCAACGTCTTCTCAACTTCAGTGCGGAAAACAAAACGATCAACGCCTCCGACATCATAAAATTTAATATCAACCAAATACGGAACGTCTTGGGAAGTCTGGCGTGCCAGTTCCGGCTTCAGCACAAGAAGATGCTCAGTAACAGCCTGTTCATACGCGCGCTCCAGATACATCAAATAACTGATGTGCCGCGCAAAGATCTCGGCAAAACGCGGATGGTCAAAGCGCTGGGTCAAATAGGCCTTGGCCTCATCGCTCAAGAATAAACGCTGGATATCCTGTTCATCTTTAAGGATTCTCTCATTGTTAACCGGCGCATTCAGTTGATCAAAGAGCCTCTTTTGAGATAAATCTTTAACATCAACTGAAGCGGATGTAAAAAAGCGATAAGCATTGGATGTTTTAAGCAGGGTCTTGGCTTGTGCTATATCCCGATCTTGAATAAACTGAGCTCCTCGGGTCAAGAACTCTTCGTGGAAACCAAATATAAAATGAAGATACTCTTCTTTGATCCCGTTCCTGAGATCCGTTAAGGCGGCAACCAAGTTCTTCCACAACCGGGGAGCCTGATCATCTGTCGCCTTCAAGAATTCTTCTCCTGCCAACAAGAACATCCGCGCACGATCGCGTGCCTCCAGCCGAAGCACAGATACGGGATTATCGAGCATGGCACCCACAGCAGCAAGCACATGTTCTGGACTGAGCCTGTTTAAGCACTGCGGATAAGAACATGCATGCTGTTTAAAATCAGGCCGCTGCCAACCAACGCACTTCTCTTGCATGTTGATTTTTGCTCCGAGAGCATAGGCATTTGATCGGATCGGAAGATCTCTCCACGGAATTGTCGGACCAAAAAGAACAAGCGTTTTAACCCCTATGTTCGCGGATAAATGAGCAGGGAATGAATCAACACTGATATTCAAGACACAACGCGCCAAGATGCCCTTGATCTCTCCAAGCTTATAAAGCCCAACCATAAAAACATCCGGAATATTTCTTAAAGCCTGCAGCTGAACAACCGCATCATCCTTAACACCCACCGTATTGACCAAAATCTGCAGCCCTGGAAATGTCTTTAACATGAGCGGTATGAACTCTGCCCATTTTTCCATGCGCCATTCTTTAACGGCTGTACTGGCAAAGGGGCTGATCATGATCATCGGCTTATTGAGATCAACGCCCATCTGACGCAAGATATCATCGGCGCCACGCTGATCATCCCGGGTGATCTCTTGCCTGACCGTATCAGGCACATTCAATCCCATGCTCCTATAAACGATCCGGTTGACATCAGCAACATATATCGCCGGGACGATCTGCGGCGTAAAAACGCTGGAAATAACAGTTGTGTTTTTAGTATGATCAAAAAAGAAATATCCACGCGGCCCCACAGAAGGCTGTGTCCGCATGTTGACCAAGGAATACCGTCCGATCTTCTGAGCTATTTCTCTTAAGATCGAAGAACCGTTAATATTGATAACAAGATCGTAATCCTCGGCTTGAAGATGATCCGAAAGTGCACGGGACGCACGTACAGCTTCAATCGGCGTGAGCTCCTCATGCCTGAATCTGTGCCTGAAATCTTCATTGAACATAGGGTCAATGTCAGCAAAACGAACAGCTTTAACCGCAATGCCCTGCTGCTGCCATATGGCGCGCTGATGCGTTACAACATGAATATCTGATTGCGGATAAAGATCTTTTAAACCCGTCAGGCAAACACTTGTATTAAGCTCATCTCCGGCTTTGATATACCCATAACTGATCACTAATATTTTTTTGATGTCCGTTAAACCACGCAACGGTTCTTGAACCACAGGAAGCTCGGCAACAGGCTCATTTAAGACAACAGTTTTCTTACTATTCCGATACCTGGCGATCGTCACCACAACACATCCTGCCAAGCCGATCACGATTAGAATACCGGCGATGATCCAGAAAGAAATTCCCATCCATGCCGCACCCAACACAAAAACAGGCAGTGTAAAACTGTTGAGATTCTTCCTGCCCGTACGACTCACACTGAAGCGCTTGCGGATATACTGCTGCAAAGCCTTGCGCTGACGCACGCTCAACTTGTCAAACCCAAAAGACTCGGCGTGAACACGGAACCTTTCATCCAGCTTCTTCCAAATAAATTGAACAGCCGCAAAGAACCGCTCCACGTTGATGTTCATCCGCGCACCCAACGCCTCCAGAAAGAAAATGAGCGATTCGGACGGAAGATTGCCAACGTATTTCCCGGAAAGAATATTACCCCCCTGGTGCAGGATCGCCGTATCAAAGATATCAACGCCAGCCAGAATGGCGGCAAAGGCCTTGTCCAGATCCATGAAGCCCTGGGTATGAAGATGAAGCGCCAGGGTCTTCCCTTGAAGGGGCACTTCATTTCTTACCAACTTAATAAGGTCATGAACCTGTCGGTCAGTAGCCTCACCCGTCGTGTCACAAATAACCAGCTCATCAACGCCCAATTCAATGGCCTGACGGAACAAACGCACGACCTTTTCCGGTGCAATGGCATCATAGGCAAGCTCTCCGGCTTCATCTTTATAGGCGTAACCAAAACAATTGCTCAAATAAAAACGGATCCGGACCGGCTCTGAATTCCTACGTTCACCTTTTGCCACAAGCTCGGCACTGACCTCACGGATACGCGAAATGACCTTGGACTTGAACGCCAACGAGTTCTCCGCCGTGATCTTCACATCATCCAGCCTGGCCTGCCTGTTCTTTCTCTCATAAATATCCGATGCCCCCACCACGATCGAGATCTCGGTAAGATCCGGGAACAGCCTGAACGCCTCTTCGACATTGCTGCTGCTAAAGACCAAGTACCCGAACTCGGCCCGTGAATGCGCCAAACGATCACGCACATACACCGATATCTCGCCAGTAAAAAGATCCATGAACGCAAAAACCTTAGTCAGAGACGTGACTTCGATCCTCGGACGGGGGCCCTCTTTACGATCATCAAATGAAGCCACGATCTTATCAAAAGTCTCCTGGACCGTACCAATGTCCAGAAATTCATCCGCGATCTCCTGATCGCGCCTTAACGTCTGTAAAAGCTCGCGCACCATTTCATAAATAACAATATCTTTACCCTTAACCTGACGACCAAATTCTTTTAATGTCAGACCATAATCACGGAGCAGCTTGTTCTCAAAGGCATCAATGAATGCAGCCGTCTTTGTTTTAGATATCTTGAAAGCTTCTGCCTCTTGACGTGCCGACGGAACAAGGCCATAGCAATAATATTTATTCTCCTTCGCCCAGCGGAAAATACCGGCCGGAGCACTCCAGTAATATTTCCTCTCACTTCTGAATAACGTGGAGGCCACAGAAAAATCTATCAGGTCATCGACAAAAACAGTTCCAAACTCCTTTAAGCCATGCTCAAAAGCCAGGGCCCTATTCATATCAAAGAACCGGCTCTTGTATTCCAAAGGCGACAGGGCTCCCCTGAACACCCATACCATAGACAATGGAAGACTGCGGTCCTGATAACCTTTTCTCGAAAAATAGCCATACGCCTTGTCCAAAGCATGTTCTGCACGTGCAAGATCTTCGACACCCATAATCCGGAACAACCGCAGGTTCTGATCCTGTTCCATTTCAAGATATTCCGCCATGGCATCATAAAAACTTCCTGTCAACCGGCGGTAATAAAGGACAGGCCGCGCACGCTGAAGAAAACGCCGCGTCTTATCATGCAACGCCTCCATGGGGGCCGGATATAGGGCTGTAATATTCTTATAATTAAAATCATCCCGCATATGCAGATCGACCCGGTCAAGCCCCAGGCGTGCGGCACACTCCATGGCCGATAAGATATGCACCCATGTCAGCGGATTGAACGCACCGCTCATAACCCCGATGTTGTGGAAATTTTCAGAAGAAGCGGGCTTGGCCAACCGCCTCAAAGCATTCCTGTACAGCTTAAAACTGCTCCTGGCCAACATCGTGTGAAACTTGACCCTCGCATCCCTTGCCTGTGCAGAACCCGTCACAGGAAAACCGATCTCCGTTGCAAGCCGCAGATACATCATCAGAAATTCACGCGTAACGTTCAGACGCGACTTTAAATCGTATTGGAACAGGACAATAACGATCCCTGCCAACAAAGCTGTCACCGCCGCCAGCCCCAACCAAACCGTATGGGTCAGCGCAGCTAAAAGTCCAATCGCCGTTAATACAGCAACAGCACCTGTCTGTAAATCCGTCCTGGCCCTGGTCTCATCCTGGACAAGCTTGCCCAAAACATTTTCAACCAAAGCAATGATAAACAAAGCATCGTCGATCTTGTTCGTCGCAACAACGATCTTTCCAGGCTCCGTGCCGACGCGGCCGACCTTACGCTCTCTCTTGAAAATATTGTACGCCACACCTGACGGGCATTCGACTTTCTCCAAAGACAACGTGGCGGCATCCTGACCGGAAAGTTTATACTGTGAGAACATCCCCACAACTTCACCCAAACTCCGATCAGTTCTGACCTTAAAGAACAACCTGTCACCCTGAGCTATTCCTTCATAACGATCTTTGAGCGTCTTCATTAACATATTATCGGCATACGCCAGAAAATGTTCCGCCTTGGAAAGTAACGGCTCTTTCTGGACCACAGGACGGTCATCTTTTCGCGACAAAAAGTCATCGATAACGCCGTCGATCGTATGATTCAATCTACGACCGGTAAAACCTTCGCCATTCTCGATCATGCCAAGGACCAAGATCCTTCCATCGGCCAGCGGGATATAGATCAAATGCTCGCATCTGTCGATCTCATAAAGATGAAAACCTTTCCAAGCCAAGACGCCGTGTAACTTGCGATGAACATGTTTCTGCCCAAGCCGGCGCCCTGCAAACGGATTCTGTGCAATATGTATCAAAGCTTCTTTGATCTTTTTATGTGAAGAATGCTGCACCAAATGTTTTAAAATCTGGTCTGTCAACGGCACAATATTAACCGGCATTCTTTCTGTGAATGTTTGCTTGGATTCAAGAAGATTTCTTGTCGGCTCATCAGCAGATCCTTCTATTGGGGCCACAACAGGAGCTAAAGACTCCTCGGTACGTTCAGCATCTTTCTTGTTACGGAGATGCAACCACCCACCAAACCCAAGCATCAAAAGAACCATGCTGAGAACGACCCATAAATAGGGATCATAGAACCTGATATCCCCGCGGGAAACAAACTTGAAATTCCTCCCAAAAACATCCAAAAGACTGTTCCTGAGCACGCCTTCTGTCCCGTTAAGATCAAGGTATATTTCGACTTCAGGCAAAGCATATTCTTTAACACTTAAACCCTGCCGATGAAATTCTTTTAAAAGAACGTCCCTGAAAAAACTCCTGTTATCTTCCGCATCAGCAAAAAATACATGTGCCAGAACGCTATCCGGGCCAATATTATTCTCTCTCAAGGCCTCCAGGAAACCCTGGGCCAGCCCAACTATTTCCATAGAATCCAATGGCTCATTAAGATCTGAATCAAACCACGGACTTAAATGTGCCAAGACATTGGTGCTGTCATCACGGATCATAACGGCAATGCATTGATTGTATTTAATGGCCGTTGTCCCCAAGGCTTGATCCTTCCCATCGGGCATGAACGTAACCTGATCTTCTCTGACAATAGATCGCGGCGAAATGCGTGTGAACACTTCCAATTGATACGTAACAGGCTCACGCAAACGTGTTGTGTCGGATTGGCTGAACCCCGGTTTAAAGAGAAATAACGCGCCCGCAAGAAGAACAACCTTAAAGGTACGGCTCATCGCATGGGCCGCGGACAACGACATCGGGACATATCTCTGAAGAAAACGTGCACGATAATGATCAACATCAAATCCTTGTTTCCGGTAAAACTTAACCGCCTGCCTTGCGGCCAACAGCTTAATCGCTCCGCCCCCCCCATGCTCCTGACTCACCCTACGCGCCTGGGCAACAAGCCCCCTACCAATGCCATGTTTTCGATACCGCTTAAGGACCTCCATCACAATAATATCAACATGGTCAAAGCGGCACTTGAACTCCAGAAGACCAATGATCTTGCCACCAAGAACAGCTTTAACATAATGTGCTTCGCCCGAACTCAAGATGTCATTATCAACAAACCAATTCTTATGTTTGATCCTGTTCAAGAATGCCTGGATTTCCGGCTTATCAGCGACCATGACCTTGCCTTCAAGCGAAAATTCTTCAAAAACAACCTGCGCCGCCAACTGTTGAACCTTTCGAGCATGCACATACTTTTGTAAAAGCTTATACCCAATATAAGACGCAACAGCTCCGGATAAGACCAAGAACCAGAACGAAGTCCCAGGAAAAGCGATCCCCAATAAAATAAACGTCATGAATTTATCTGCACCGTTCTTCACCGGCGCAACCTGCGTATCCTTGAAAGGAGGTTCAACGACATAACATTCGGACAGTGGTGTCCATGGCATAAGCACCATTTTCCCCTTACGCTCATTCCACGCCGCGACCTTGATCCCCGTTGGCGTGAAAATCGTCTGCAAGAAAGGCTTGCTGGCCGCCACATCGTGTTCCGATGCGAATTCCTTTAATTTAACGCGATATTTACGGGCATACGCGAGGATCTCTTTCTTGCGGGCAGGCGACATCACACGATCAGCCCATGCTGTCACCAACCAAGGATGTTCTTCCTTAAAAAGATCTTTAATATCCTTGTCTGCGATTCCGTCGAAAGAAACATGCTCTTTGACCACCCGTCGATTTGAAGATCGCGTGGTCACAACAGGCGCCGGCGCTTCACTTATTAAAGAAGGCTCTTGAGCCGCTACGGGTGTCACAGTCTGGATCGGGATGGTCTTTACAGCGGCTTCACTAACAGCTTTTTGATAAATCAGGCCCAACCAGAACTTCATGGTTTCTTTCAATACCATCTGGGGATCCGCAACAACCCTTAACAGGCCATGCTCATACCCCAGCATCACGCGTTGATTTGAGGCCGGAACAGCCATCAAAGAAATCTTTTCATCCTGACACTCGATCTGCCGGGAAGATCTACTGATCACCCGAAGAAGCTCATTTTTCGTAAAAGCAAACGAAGCGCCAAGGAATTTCGATAACTGTTCCCATTGGACTAACGTCAAAATCGTCGCGCTTTCAAAGTCCGGCGTGTATAAAGCATGCATATCTTTAAGTTGCATGCTCGCAGCTTTCAGGATCTTCTGCGGGATCTTGCCATACCCTTTAGCATCAACTTTTACAGAGACCACATTGAAGATCTCGTCCAAATAATCTTGATCAGGAATAATAGCGAATGTCTTATAAGCTTTAAGGAGATCGTAGAATTCAAGCGGGTTATCTCTAAAATACAGGACGCTCTTTTGAACAGCGCGCGGATGGGAACCGGAGTTTAATTCTTCCAACTCATGGCGAACAAGATCGTTAACAAGGACCTGGAACAAGCGGGTGTTTTCGCTCAAAGGGTTCTGTGGCGGCGCACGCGCGATCAGCCATCTTGAAACTTCGACCAGCTGCTCATCCAGTAAAGAATTCATAACGCCTTCATCAGCTTGGCCATCTTTGGGGATAAAATTATTGATCCTGAAAGTCGATTTCGCCGTCTTAAGCGCATTAACAACGTATACCCGGAAATGCGTCCAATCCTGATGCGTATCCGCACGCTCGGGGTCCGTGGTTTTTGCAGGATAATTATGTCGCTTACCAAAAATAGGATCTGTTCGCTGAGCATTGATCTTAGAAAATAATTCCAAAAGATCTTCGGTCACGCGTTCCCAGCTATTATCCGAGAAGAACGCATTGATCATCATCCCTTCCCAGCGCGGCTTGTCATTCTTCCAGATCTGATAAAGCGCATCATAGGCCTTGAGCGCATAGGCCACGGTCGCGTCAACACTCATCTCATCGATCGGAAAACGCGCGCCATTAGGCTCGTTCTGATCAACATCGATCCCAAGCTCCTCGGCAAGATCCCGGATGAAAACACTTCTGACAGTCGACTTGTGCCCCTGCTTATCGGAAACAAGACATATGGTCAAATACGCCAACGCTTCCATCGGAGATATCCCGCCTGGTTCCCAACCAGAAAAGGCGAGAAAGATATCGCCAACAGTATAAAGGTCATAGTAAATCTGATTCTGGTCAGAAACAAACGCGCTCGGATATCCGACCTTACCCGGATAGGTATAAACAAGATCCCTCAACTGCGCCATCTGGTTCTTGTCCCCTGCTCCGGCCAAAACGAACATGGCCTCGGGATATGCCCCGGACGACAGGACACGGTGGACGAACGGCACCACCCAATGGATGCCCTTTTGTTCTGTCACACGGGAAACCATGGTCGAGATAAACTTATCCGTGCTCATGAACTTGGAGTGCTTGCCCGACGCAGGCCAGAATTCAGGATGCCGTGACGCGATACGGTACGCCGCTTCCTGCGCTTTCTGACGGTATGTCTTAAGGATCCAGGCTACATCCGCCGGATCATTTCTATCCAGATCAAACAAGCTCTTGCCAAAGATCTTACGCTGACGTTCTGCCAATTCAAGCCCATTGGTGATCGCGAACAAACGACCTTCGCTGTCTTTCTGACGGAAAATATGCGTTGAACCTTCACCGCCACCCTTCTGATCCCCTTTAAGGTAATCGATCATCTGGCCCGGACTGACGGCCACAAGATAATGTGAATGCAAAAGGAACGCCGCCATAAAATTGATCAGCTCACGGCGATGCGGATCAAGGAACCATCCGTAATCTTCTGCCGGAAGACCAATGTTCTCCAGAACATCAACCCCGCCCTGATAGCGCGGCACGCGGAACTGATAATCCTGACCGTTGTTATGCACCCAGCCGATCGTGATCACATCCGCGAAATGCATATCCTGTTTATAAAGCGATCGTTCAGAATTCAAATGCGCCATTAACGGCGCGCACATCCAGTCATTGCCGATAACGATATTCGGATAAACATTCATGATCTTCATCGCCTCAAGAGCTCCCAACGATAAAAAGATCGAACGCAGCTGCTCATGTTCGGAGGTCACCTTCTGGGAATCATCCGTCGTATTCCCGCGCAAACGCCCGTAAACCGCATCCGCAAAATCCGGATTATCCAGTAATAAATATTCAACACCCTTGATCTTCGTATACCCGATAGCCGCCGATACAGAACCATGCCGGCCGATATAGATCTCAGGAACCTCGTCCATATAACGGATGTGGAATTTCTTAACTGTCGCATCCTTGATATATTCGCGCACAACGGTCCCGTCTTCCTCATTGACCGTTTCCTTATAGGAATACAACGGACTGATCACATAAACCTTAACCCCGGATTCCGCCAGCTGAATGGGCATGCCTTCGACAACATTAGCCATACCGCCCGCCTTGGAAATAGGACCTGCCTCAGGAGAAACCACAACGATCACGCCAATGTCGACCCACCGCAATACCTTCTCAGCCACAACAGAAACCTTGCCGCCCTGATCAATGCACAGCTTCAGAAGTTTCTTCACACGATCTCTTTGCTTCGGATTATAAACGATCAGGTCATGCAAAATAATGGTCAGATCACACGCCCGCAGGGTGTGATCCCGATTCTTATCCTCAAGAATATTCGCAAGTTCAGAAAACAATTGAACAAAGGTTGCTGTCCCGCGCGTTTTAACGACGGCTTTTTCAAGCAGCTTGTAAACATAGTTCGATGTCGTACGCGCAGGCCGCGGTTCACGGTGATAACGGTACAACGAATCGATCAAAAGCCGGCGGCGTAAAACCTGAGGATCCCCCGCCTTCCGGTCTGTAACATCCTTGATCGTAATAACGGCGGTCTCGTAAGCCGCAAGACGGACCTTCAGCGCGCCATTTAAAAGTTCTGCGCCTGTAAAATAACGGATCGTTCCTGTCTCAAAATTTGTTTCCACATAGATCTTCTCGGAAGAATTCTCAACACCCATACGCTCAAACAACGGTTTAAAATCAACCTTGGGCTGAGCAACCTTCCAGGATGTATTAACAATGAAGATCCGGTTCTCCTGCTGACTGTAGCGCGCCATCGCGAACACAGCATCGTGACCTGAATTCAGAATATAATTATTGGCTTTATAAAGCGTCTTGTGCGCCCGGAAGAAATCCAAAAGATACTGATAGAATTCTTGAATGGTCCATCCAAATTGCTGTTCAAACGCGACCTGTCCGCTATATTTATGGCTATCATCTTCAGGGAAATTAAGCTCACTCCAGTTATCAATGCGCGGGCGGTATACCGCACCTTCTTCCTGACGGTTATAGACCATCACGGCTCCGATCGCCGTCGCGATCCAGATCCACAAGGCAGGCTTGATCTTGTACGCACCATAACTCTGCCACATGTCCATGACACGGTAATAATCATGCGTTTCAAGTGCTGTCACCAATTGGGCGCCCTGAGGCAAGCCGCCGCTTAGCCAATAAAAATGCGGATTAAGCACGCCACGGCTGGAAGCACCTTTAACAATAACCGCCTCAAGCTCGTCGTGCGTTCCAGAATTCATAGGAACAATACCCGACTTGATCAGCTGCACATATTTGCCATAATTCTCACCGATGAAGAGAAAATCCGGATGGCGCGCCGTAGCCTCGGTCACAAGGTATGTCAGGAAAGGATTCGCTTCTTCACCCTGCCAGCCATTGACAACCTTAAAGCCGCCATGATCATTCCTGTCCCATGAAGTGATTCGTCCGAAAATATCCGAAACGGATGATCTTTCAACCGGCAGCATGGTCCCAAAATGATGCGCGACATCCACGCGCACGCCCTTAATGCCCATCGCAGCCAGACGCAAAACAAGGTCACGATAAATATCCAGCACACGCTTGTCGCGGAAGTTCGGCATCACAGAATCATGCCATTCAACGGGTGAACCGTCTTCATGATTGGTCGATCCATCCGTGGCAAGCCTACGGATGATCCTGCCATCCACGCCACGGCATTTGACAAAGAACCATTCCGGGAGGTCTTTGCAATTCTGATTCACATGCGGGATAAGATCCACAATGATATCAATGCCCTGCTCCCGACCGGCACGAATGAGAGATCTTAAAGCATCTTCACCCCCATGCTGCGCACTGATCGAAAAGCTGAGCGGTGAAAAGAGAGATGCATTCTCTCCAGCCTGACCGATGATATTGCGCGGGTCATCCAGCTGATAAACGCCCATCAAATACACCGCATGGTAACCCTGGCCCTTGAGCTTCGGCAGCATGCGTTCGATCACATTGAAGTGGCCGAATAAAGGCCGGCCCTTTTCATCACGACGGACGCGGCCCAGAACGCGCGGGCTGGATTCACCTTTGAATACTTCTTCTTCCTGATAATGATACGCACTCAAATAATCAGGCCATGCCTGATAGATCTGCATTCCCGTCAGATCTCTCTGACAGAACACCGTTACATTGGCCTGATAATCCTTCACATAACGCCAACCATGGAACAGACCATCCTTGACCCTCAGCGCAACATGGATAACGCCACCTTCAGCTTTGAGGATATCGCTCTTTTTTAATACCAAACGAACACGATGATCATCGGCAGCCTTAACCTGTAAGGCATATGACTTTTGCCCGAGAGCTGTGGCGACAACCGCCTGCGCCTTGAATTGACGCAATGCTAATTTATCTTTTAAAGGATCAAACCCGACTTCAATATCCATTTCACCCAGATCGATCAGCTCATCATTCTTGGCAATGATCACGCGATGCGCGACAGGAAACGCGGCTGGACGCTGACTAAAAATATGATTCAAAATGCTCTGCGCTTTTTGCTGAACCGCAGGCATATCATCCTTACCCAACATCGCCGTTAAAAATCTCAATGCTTCCTGCTGAACGCCTTTATTCACACGACCGTCCATGGCCAGCATTGTCAAATCATTGAACGCATCAAGGATGGCCACCTGATCATAGCCGGCTAAAACGGCCTTAATGGCCTTCAGCTGCGGATATTCCTGGTAAAGTTGTGCTTCTCTAATAAGCGCACTAACCTCATCAGCATTCTCAATGATGTCAACACGCAGCCCAAAACCAAAGCTAGAGCTGATCTTGGCTGTATCGGTCAAATGATCAACGAAGCTGTCTTTCGCCACACGCACAAGGATCTGTTGTTCTTGACTCAAAAGAGGAAGGCTATAAGGAATGAGGATCGTTTCGCCATCGAAGAAAACCTGAGGTCCGGTCGGACGCAACCAGACATCCGTCGCATCCGAAGAAAACTTCTGGATCAACTGACCCAGCTCGGTGCGACGATCTTTATATGTTCCATCCAGAATGCTGCGGATCTTAGCCGCAAACTGCTGCTCCTGAAGGCTGTTCTTCCAAAACAACATCACCTGCGCATACATGGCCGCCTGTTGCAACATCAGAACATAATGCTTGTCATAGAAATTCTGATACGCACGCGCATCATCAAACAATTTCAAAAATCCGGCAAGATCAGCCTTCCAGCGCAGCGCCGTTGCCGCAAGGACCTGATCTTCATTCATCCCTCTGATATGATCCGCTTCATGAAGAATAATGTCTTTTTGTACGGAAGGCGAAAGTTCCAGGAAGCTCTCATACAAGCGCATCGTCTGAACATCCGTCGAAGCCTCTGCCATCCGGTTGATCTGCGGTGTCAAAACAACCTTGAAAAACCTCATATCCTTGGGAAGTGCATCCAAATTCACCTTAACAGCATCGATCAACTTCGTCATCTTTGTCTGTTTTGACCGACCCACGGTCGCAGGATCGACCTGCCAGAGATCATTCTCATCTTTAAAGAAAACAACCACAAGCTCCGCGGCCTCACTTGCCTTCTGTGGCAATACAGGCCTCATGGGATACGCAAGATTGGGATCTATTTTCTTGATCTTCCTAAAAAATGACGTCTGACGGTTCATCCCCCACCCCTGGATCACCGCCCCTGAAAGAATAAAAAGCGTGAACGCGGCGAACTCTCCCAGAAAAGCTCCTGCCAGATTGATCAGAACCAAGTTCTTCAACAGGCCATTGACCCCCTCAGCAAGAATGACTTCCACTCCTTTTTCAAACTGGGCGCGCAAACCATACTTCTGTTTATTGGATATCAAATTTTCAGCCGCAAAGATCCCTTTCTTCTCATAGGACTTCTGCATCCGGTTGATGAATAAAGAAACATATAACGGATAAAGCGGCATGAGCGCAAAACCAACGCCATACATGATAGCTGTGCGCTTAACCACATTCATCACACCACCCGCTGCAGGAAGGTCCATCTCAAAGAATTCTTTCGTCGACATAAGAACAACACCGGCCACAAGACCAAGGCATCCGGCAAACACCGCTTTCCATATCCGGTCTTTGTTGAGCATGAGTAAATTCTTATGACCAAAGAACCAATCAGAAAAGCCGCTAGCCAGGACACTTAAGCTCACAAGAATACCAGCCTCTGCCCCATGCCCAAAACTCAAGCCAAGGATCTGAGCCCCCATGATTAACGTAAACACCCCGGCAACCCAGGAACTTTGTAACATCCCAGGATCATTCTGTGCCTGTTTGGCTTTAACGATCGCAAGACCCTCAATCAGCGCTTTACGCCAAGAGGCCGAGGTTTCAGGACGAGCCAATTGCGCCTGAGCTTTTTCCATAAACCCCTGAGCATTGGTCAGCTCAAATGTCTTAATATGTTCCATCGCTGCCTGATGAATGGTTTCATCAGCATACTGCAGATTATGAACAATATATTTATACTCTCCAGACGGATACGTGGAGGACAACGTTTTTGCCTGCTCTGACAACAGCAGATACCGGTCAAAATAACCGCTGATAACAGGCGTGGCATCGCTCAGTTCAAATTCTATGCGGTAAGCCGGCACATCACGATTCTGTTTAATGGCCTGATCTTTCCTGTGATGTCCATCATAAATAAAATAATGCCGTCTGCCGCCATCAATGAAAACAAGGGCCACAACCGGCATTTCAGGCAAACCATACGCTGCGATCAACTTTCTTTTCTGTGTTTCTACCGTAACCTTCAGCTGATCCAGCGAGAATTGTGTGTTCTTTAATTGAGCCGGGTTCATATCGACAGGTTTACTCTGCACGGTCATAAACAGCGCTTCCCGACCAAGCTCTTTCCTGAAATACTCAACAACTCCCTGAAAATATTCCCGACGAGATTGATATTCCCCATCGTAAGCGAGCTTAAATTCTTTTTCCTGCTGATCATT
>CAJBYM010000008.1 GCA_903959815.1 Candidatus Omnitrophota bacterium | reverse complement strand
TCTGCGTCTAACGGACGCCAGGCCCCTGTTTTTAATGTATCTAATTTTAACGGCCCCTGCGCGATGCGTGTTAAATGCACCACATCATGCCCGACCTCATGGCACATCAAACGTACCTGATGCTTGCGCCCTTCATGAATGGTCAGATCAAACTCCGTGAACCCGGCATGAAAATTCATGTTCGTCACTTCAGCAGGTGCCGTCTTGAATTTCTCGATCACAACACCCTTCTCCAGCCGATCTTTCTCACGGAACTCCATCCGGCGGTTAACCCGCACATGATAGGTCTTATTCACATCAAAGCTCGGATGAGCCAGACGATTGGCCATTTCTCCGTCATTGGTCAAAAGTAAAAGCCCCTCGGTGTCCTTATCAAGACGGCCCACGGGTTTCAAATGCCGCAAATTGGGCGGTAAGATCGACATGACCGCACGCTGATCGAACTGCGCCTCGCAGGTGGTCACAACCCCGGCAGGCTTGTTGAGCATGATGTACTCGTAATCCTTAGGCTTGATCTCGCGGCCCAGAAAAACCACCTTGTCTTCCGTGGGCTCGATCATATGCGAAGGCTCACGGATCACCATGCCATTGACCGTGACTTCCCCGGCAATAACATGATCAAATGCCTTGCGGCGAGATACACCGCCGTTATGCGAAATAAAAAGTTGTAGCTTCACACACACCTTCTTTGTCTGAGAGATTCATATACCATGACCGCAGCAGATACGGACACATTGAGCGAATCCACTTTCCCCAACATCGGGATCCGCACCTGCTCATCCGCACTGCGACGCCAAAAGTCACTTAATCCGTCCTGTTCACTGCCCATGACAATAGCACACGGGCCAGACATATCCTTATTAAAATAATATTCCGTCGCTTGTACGACGGCCGCAAACGTTTTCACACCCTTGGCATGCAAGAATTCCGCTGCCTCTTTGCTGGTGCATGAGACCGTTGGCACAGAAAAAACCGCCCCAAGGCTGGCGCGGATAATATTCGGATTGTAAATATCGGTGCGCTCATCACAAACCAGAAGAGCATCCACACCCGCCCCGTCACAGGTACGCAGAACAGCCCCCAGATTACCTGGCTTCTCAACACTCTCCATGACGACAATGAAAGGATTTGAACTCAACTTCAACTCACCCAAGGTCAGCTGCGGATGCTCTACCATCGCCAGCACACCCTCGGTACGATCACCATAACAAATCTTGTCAAACACCGAACACCCGGCTTCCAGGATCCGGATGTGCTTGGCCTCAAGCTCACGCACGAGCGCTTCATCGCAATGATAAACGCCATCACGACAAATGTACGCGCACGAAAAACGCAGTCCTGCCGCCAGAGCCTGACGAACCTCGCGATTCCCCTCAACGAGCGTAAGCCCGCGCGCGTCACGGCTCTTCTTGGTGCGCAAACGCACCACATGCTTCACGCCAGGATTATGTACGCTAGAGACTTTTTCGATCATAATTGCCCGCCTTCGGCAACCTCGCAGGATCCGTCATTGCCTTCGACCATGCGGAACCTGCGAGGTTACAGTCCTTTTCTCAACGCCTTGATGATCTCTTTATTCGGCGTGAACGCATCGGTCTTCCATGATGCGACCATTGCTTTTTTCTTATCTTTCCAATGCAAATGCCACGTCTCCCAACCGGTCAAAGGCCCGCCCCGGTTGATCCACGGATCATTGGGCAAATAACTATTCATCCCGTCGGGAAACATCACGTTCTTAACCGCCTTCCATGTCCAGTAAGACCAATGGATATCATGCGTATTAAAAAGTCCGACAATATCTTTGACCCACGCATCTTCCCCATAAAGTCCACCGCGGGCATGGACCCCGAATTCCCCGCACCATAACGCACGCCCCCGCTGCTTCGCAACACGCACCATCTGTTCAATGCGGCCGCGCATGAACGCCTTGTCCCAGCGCGCACGCTTGCCGATCAAAGGATATCGCAGACCCGGAACAAAATTGAACGTAAACTCCAAGGGCTCATAAAAATGAAAACTGAACGCCAAATTATCATCCTTAAAATCATCCAAACAGGCTATATCCTGCGCCCAGCGATTGCCCTCAAGGAAAATAATATGCTGCTTGTCAGAGGAGCGAATGGCCTTGATGGCCGCATGATAATATCTATTCATAAGACCCGTGCGTTGCGGATCGAGCACCGTCTCATTGAGAACATCATACCCCGCAATAGCAGGCTCATCTTTATAACGGTCAGCCAGGAATTCCCAAAGCGCTGAAGCGCGCTTCTGAAATGCACGGGACGTCCAGAACTTTGCCTGCCCGTTAGAATCGGAATGCCAATCATGGTTCTGCGCCCCCGGTGCCGCGTGCATATCCAGGATCACCCGCAATTGATATGCCTTAGCCCAGCGTATCGCACGGTCAAGATAAGCCAAGCCATCCGAGGAATAAACATAGGGACTTTCTTCAATCACGTTGAAATGGAACGGAAGTCGGATTGAATTAAAACCCAATGCCGCGATCCGCGCCAGATCCTCTTTAACAATGAACGTATCACGAAAACGTGTTTCAAGTTCACGTAAAGCCGCCTCGCCACAAGCCTTCGCAAATCCTCGACGAAAAAGAGAAACAGGGCGATTGGGCGCCTGCATAAAGTATGCCTCGGGCATGAGCCAGCCACCAAGGTTAACCCCGCGCAAATGAACAGGGCGGCCACCCGCAGTGATCCGCCCGTTTTTCGCATTCAATATCGTCATAGACTACGTCGTCTTCCTGGCCGATGTATATTTCTCAAGGTCGTAACAAATTTCTTTCGAGGGCATGGCGATC
>CAJBYM010000007.1 GCA_903959815.1 Candidatus Omnitrophota bacterium | reverse complement strand
CGTTGATGATAAATCTGTCCGTCGCGCTTGATCTCAACCTCAAGCCAGGCGCTTAACGCATTAACACAACTAACGCCCACGCCATGTAATCCGCCGGAAACTTTATAGGAATCTTTATCAAATTTCCCGCCTGAGTGCAAAACGGTCAAAACAACCTCGACCGCCGGACGTTTTTCGCGCTCATGCATATCAACAGGTATGCCGCGGCCATCATCAATGACCGAACAAGAACCATTTTCATTGAGAATAACATCAATACCGTTGCAGTGCCCCGCAAGCGCCTCATCGACGGAATTATCCACAACTTCATAAACCAAATGATGCAGGCCGCGTACCGCTGTATCACCGATATACATGGCTGGGCGCATGCGCACGGCTTCCAGGCCTTCCAAAACCTGAATGTTGGATGCATCATACTTAGCGCCAGCCGCTACCTTGACTTCTTTGATCTCATCTTGTTTGCTCATGTCACTTTCCCTATCTTAAAGACAATATTTTTTACGTCAGGCCTGCGCTCCTGAAATCGTTTCAAAACCGCCCCCCGACGAAGTTTCCAATAAAATAATCGCGCTGTATGATCAACAGCAATATAAATCGTACCTTCTTTAAATCCGCTCAAACTTATGCCTGCCACATCTGCAGGGCCTGTGATGGCGCTTGCAATGTCGGCCCAGATCTTTTCCAATTGGATCTGCTCATTCGGCTCATGGCTACCACTGCGGGTGATATCTTCAAAAACACCGGGCAGGATCTGTCCAACCGCTAAGATTTTCCGCTTTTTATTGTCCACATTACAACCGCATTGGCAATGCCAAATATAAGTAATTTTCTTTTCTGATCACGCACGGCTTATCAGAACCAACCAACTCCAATTCCAATGTCTCGTCGGATATGTTCTTTAGGACATCCATCATGTATTGCGGATTAAAGCCCACGATCATTTCACTGCCACCATAAACAACCGGTAATTCTTCACGCGACTCTCCGACATCAGGAGTTGTTTTTGATACAACCAGCTTATCTTTAAAAACTTCAAATTTCACAGCTTGAAAATCCGGTGTCGCTAATAAATTAGCACGACGGATCGCTGCTAAAAATTCCTGCGTATTTAATTTGATCTTTGTACCAACGACCTTAGGGATAACCTGTGTATAATTCGGGAAATCCCCTTCTATAATACGTGTTGCGATTAAAACACCATTAATATCAAACATCACCTGGCTTGCACCTGGAACAAAGATCACATCGCCTTCATCCTTAAGATTCCGATTCACCTCACTGACAGCCTTGATCGGAAGAATAAAACTTGTTTCTTTTGTGACCGCTTGAATTAAAGGTCGTTCTATTTTTGCTAACCGCCGGCCATCTGTTGCAACCAAGCGCAATGTGTTCTTTGATACTTCCATTAATATGCCATTTAACACATATCGTGATTCTTCGTGTGATACAGCAAATGCACACATGCGGAACATTTCTTTTAAATCCGCTTGTTTGACTTTAATGGCTTCTTTATCTTTAAACTCAGGAAATTTAGGAAATTCTTCTTTAGGAAGACCTAATAATTTCATCCGACAGTTTTGGCCTTCAATATCGATCTGATTATTCTTTCTCGCATGAATGATCACATCTCCCGATGGAAATTCACGCACAATATCACTAAAACGTTTAGCTGGTATTGTAATTGCCCCATCTTCCATAATACTCACAGGTATTTCACAGGAAATCCCGATATCAAGATCCGTTGTATAAAGACGCAATGTATCTTTTTTTGTTTCTATTAACATATTAGATAGAATAGGTAACGTCGCTTTGGGTGAAACAACATTCTGAACTGTTTGAATCCCTTGAAGAAGGTCTTCTTTTAAAAGCTTAACTTTCATGTTATTCACAACTCCTTTACATCCATATTAAAGATTTAATCAGTAATAATTGTAATAACGCCTGTGAATGCCTGAGTAAACTTAAAACACATTCAAAATAAAGCAGTTATGGAATATCCAGTCTGTGGATAACTCCATGATCATTGTTTAAGGATTGTGGATAGCTTTTCCACAATATACTTGATTTCACTGTCTTGACTAAGATTTTCTTCAATTTTTTTACAAGCATAAAGAACCGTTGTATGGTCTTTACCACCAAAGGCTTTACCTATTTCTGGTAAAGAATGGCGCGTTAAGGTTCTAGTTAAAGACATGGCAATTTGTCGCGGCAGAACAAAATTCTTAGTGCGTTTGTTATTTTTAAGGTCATTGACGTTTACTTTGAAATGATCGCAAACAACCTGTTGCACCATTTCAATGCTGATGATCTTAGATGTTTCATGGAGCATATTCTTTAAAACCAGCTGTGCTAATTGTAAATTGATCGGTTTTTCTTGAAGCATCGAGCTTGCGACCACACGGATCAAGGCGCCCTCTAATTCACGGATATTCGTTTTGATCTGTTCCGCAATAAAATAAACAACATCATCAGGGACTTTAACACTCTCTAATTCTGTCTTTTTTCTTAGAATGGCTACGCGTGTTTCAAAATCCGGCGGTTGAACATCTACGATCAGGCCCCATAAGAACCGCGTCACCAGTCTATCTTCTAGATCAGAGATCTCTTTGGGAGGACGATCTGATGTAATAACGATTTGCTTATGATTATCATGCATCGCGTTGAAGGTATGAAAGAATTCTTCTTGTGTGGACCTTTTTCCGGCGATGAACTGAATATCGTCAATTAAAAGAATATCAACATTGCGGTATTTTTGTTTGAATTCATTCATGGTTTTATGATGAATGGAATCAATGAGTTCGTTGGTAAATTGTTCTGATGTTAAGTAAGCACATTGCAAATTGGGATTGGTGCATACAACATGATTGGCGATCGCTTGCATTAAATGTGTTTTTCCAAGACCTGATTGGCCGTAAAGAAAAAGCGGATTGTAGGCTTTTGCCGGTGCATTGGCAACAGCCTGGCTTGCCCCACAGGCCATTTGATTAGAAGAGCCAACAACAAAGTTATCAAAAGTAAGCCGCGGATTCAGATGAAGACCGCGTAATTTTTTATTGATGCCCGTATGAGGGGATGTTGTTGCGGGTGCCAGAGGTGCGACAATAGCGGTAGTCGGAAGTTCTTCGCGCGGGATGATGCGCATTTCGATCTGAATGGCTTCAGAAGAGTGCTTCTTGAGCACATCTTCGATCAATACAAAATAATGATCCATGATCCAGTTCTTAAAGAATTCATCTGGTGCTGCGAGGATCAGCGTATTGTCAATTTCACATAAAGCGCTTAAGTGGGTGATCCAGGATTGATAGCCACTCTCCCCTATTTTCTGTCGGAGATCGGCCTGGGCATTTGACCATGTGGTGAGCGTATTGATCATGCGGTTTGTTCCTGACGCTGTGGAATCATCAAAACGCCGTAAGTGTTTAATAATGAACAGCTTAAAGACTTATCAAAAAGATCTTCACAGGTTGTCCACAGATGAAAGCAGGTGTTTAAGATCAATGATTTATCCATGAATTTCGACGGAATGCATATAGTTCAAGTTTAGATTTTTGCCATTATAGCAAAGAACATTTGAAATTCAATCTGATTTTCCACAGGCCTTTTCTTGGGGTGGTTCTTGATATCAATTAAGACCATGAATATCCGTCGATGTCTTGATATTACGGCGCGGATCTTGATAGAAAATATATTATAAAGGATGCTGGGAAGACTCCTGCTTGACTTCAAAGAGCACTGTGTTATAATTCACGCCATTATCCACAGGGATAATCTTGAAAAGCTAAAAACAAAGTTTGGAATTATGAAAAAAACATTAAAAACACCCACAAAGATCAAAGGCAAGAAAACACATGGTTTTCGTAAGCGTATGTCGACGGCAGATGGCCGCAAGGTCATTTCCAACAGACGTGCGAAAGGCCGTAAGCGCCTCTCCGTCTAATTTGCCGGGAGTTACAATGGTCCGTATATTGGTCTGGCTTATCCGTTCTTATCAGACGATAAGCCGTTCATTCTTTCCAAGAGCGTGTCGTTTCTCTCCCACCTGTTCCCATTATGCGATTGAAGCTATTGAGAAATATGGGGCGTGGCGAGGTTTTTGGATGGCGGCTGGGCGCGTCATAAGGTGTTCTCCATTTAATCAGGGCGGGCATGATCCGGTAAGGTGATTTTTTATGGAAAAAAGACTTTTTTTAGCAATTTTCTTATCTTTAATTGTTGTTTTTGGTTTTCAGACTTTATTTGGTTCCAAGAATACTGCTTCTAAAAGCACACAAGTCGTTGAAATGAATGCAGTTAGAGTTGAAGGATCTGTTCCCGTGATCCCGGACGCACCCGCCTTCCCTGTTGTTGAGAAAAGCAAGCCTACCTTTATAGAGAAGACGAATTCCTTGGAAAATGCCTTATTTTTGGTTACATTGACCAATAAGGGCGGGAATATTGATAGTATTCATTTAAAAAAATACAATTATTTAAGTCCGGTGAAGGGTGTTTTGAATTTTGATGCTTTTGATAATGTTGAATTTCAAATAGAAAACATGAGCGATGGAGCTGCCAGGCTTTTTTATAAGGGCAAGGATTGGCAGGTCATTAAAACATTTGTTTTAAACAAAGATTATACGGTCACGGCCGAAATAATCATCAAGAATATTTCGTCTGTTGCCAAAAGTCTTTCTGGTAACAGCACGGATTTTGTAGTGGATACGTCCAGACTGGACACTCATAACGTCCAATCTGACTATTCTTTATATGAATATACTGTAAAAACAGATAAGAAAATAATTCGTAAAGATAATGCAAGAAATTTTACGGATAAATGGAATAAAGAAGATTTTGCTAAGGTCGAGTGGACGGCCTTTAGAGATAAGTATTTTGTAACATTGGTTCAACCTCAGCAAGCCACATCAAATTACACCATTAAAACAGCTTCTGATAAAGAACTTTTTATAGGATCTAAATTGTCAGGCGTTATTATCGAGCCTGGCATGGAAAGCGTATATAAATATAAAATATATGCGGGACCGCAACGCCTGGATCTTTTAGAAAAAGCAGACAAAGCGTTTACGAAAGTCATGGTTTTCAGCAATTGGGGCTGGTTGGACGCTATATCTAAAGGTATGTATTGGTTGTTCGGAACAATTCATAAGTTTATACCTGTATGGGGTTTGTGTATTATTATTATAAGCTTGCTTGTTTATGGATTAACATATCCATTAACATTAAAAAGCTTGGTTTCGATGAAGAAAATGCAGGTATTGCAACCTAAAATGAAGGAATTACAAGAGAAATTCAAGGGCAATCCTGAGCGTTTGAATAAAGAGGTTGTAGAATTGTACCGGGTTCATCAGGTTAATCCGCTGAGCGGATGTTTGCCCATGTTGCTTCAAATGCCAATCTTTGTTGGCCTATATCAGGTTTTATGGCGTTCAGTCTATTTCAGAGGAGAGAGCTTTTTATGGATGAAAGATCTTTCATTACCGGACCACACCGTAAAACTGCCCTTTACAATACCATTTTTAGGGGAGTATCTTAATATTTTGCCGATCATGATGGTTGCGATCATGTCGATTCAACAGAATTTGAATATGAAAACCATGGTTACAACTACACCGGAACAGGCTTCTCAGCAAAAAATAATGGCCATATTGTTGCCCATTTTTATCGGGTTTATTTTTTATAACATGGCCAGCGGATTAAATCTATATTTTGTACTGTTTTATATTTTGTCGACGATAACGCAGTGGAAGATATCGCAGAGCACACAGGCAGTCAATTAAAATGACAGACATGTCTAAGGCCACAGAGTTTGAAGGTAATGATGTTGAAGCGGCGATTAAAAAAGCCGTAAAAGCGTTCAACGTTCCACGTGAAACCCTTAATATTAAGGTTGTTTGCGAAGAACAGCGCGGGCTTTTTGGTATGGCGGGCGTTAAGTCCGCCAAGATCAAAGTTGCGGTCAAATCAAAAAAAGCTTAACGTTTTTATTTTTCATGGTATAGTATTTTATACTTAACCCGGATTTTTCAGTAGAAAAATCCGCCCCGCAGGGGGCGCATGGCAAATCCGATGTGGATTTGCCAGCTTTGCGAGGTAGCCCTTGGGTTTTGCACGCACTTTTTCGTGCACAGTATCATCGATGCTATTTTGTAGAAGCGTGCAAAATTCGGGTTTAATTCGGAATTTGATCCGAATGTTTCACATGAAACATTGTCTGTGTAGGAGCGCATCGTAGGGTATGGGCAAGACAATCGTTGTGTGTAATCAAAAAGGTGGAACGGGCAAGACAACGACGTCAGTCAATCTTGCCGCAGCCTTGGCTGATCTTGGGAAAAAAGTAGTTCTTGTTGATATGGACCCCCAGGGGAATGCCACTAGCGGGGTTGGGGTTAACAAGAATGAAATTAAAAGCTCTGCCTATGAAGTTCTTTTGAATAAGGTTCAAGCCGCGAACGCCATCGTTAAAACTTCCATAACTAATTTAGAGTTAATACCTTGCAACATTCACCTAACGGGTGCAGAGATTGAATTGGTGGGTGTTTTATCCAGAGAAACACGTCTTAAAAAGGCCTTGTCCGAAGTAAAGAATACATATGATTATCTTATTATTGATTCACCGCCATCCTTAGGTTTGCTGACGCTTAATGCGTTGGTGGCCGCTGATTCTATTCTCATCCCGATCCAGTGTGAATTTTACGCGCTTGAAGGCGTATCCCAACTTTTAAATACGATCAGTCTTGTACGCGACGGCCTTAATCCTTTGCTTCAGATAGAAGGCGTCCTTTTAACAATGGCGGATTTCAGGACGAATCTTACCGTCGAGGTTATTAACGAGATCCGTAATTATTTTAAAGAAAAAGTTTATCAAACGATCATTCCGCGCAATATTCGCTTGAGTGAAGCTCCGAGTCACGGTAAGCCGATCAATCTCTATGACAGCTCGTCTATTGGCGCTAAAAAATATGCTGAATTGGCTGAAGAGGTTGTCCGGTCTTCGAGTGGAATGTAAGATGTTTGTTTGCAATAGTTTATAATAAAAGGATAATATATGGCATTAGGGCGAGGTCTTTCGGCTCTTATTGTTGATCAAAAAGAGTCTTCCAAAGAGCAGGGAGGGCTTTTACAGGTTGAGACAGCGCTGATCAAGGATAAT
>CAJBYM010000006.1 GCA_903959815.1 Candidatus Omnitrophota bacterium | reverse complement strand
TCGGCGGCTTGTGGGCGATCGGCTATCATGCGGCAGATCTTGAAAAAATGGCGCTTGAATTCAAGAAACGTTCTAATTTGATCAAGTTGATCGATCTTGTGCTCCCATTATCAGGTCTTATTAGTGGTAAGGCTGTTATGGCCTGGTTGCGTGGTAAATATGGCAAAAGAACATTCCGTGATACCAAGATCCCATTAAAGATCGTGGCCTATGATCTTATTCACCGTCGGGATGTGGTTATGGAAGAAGGTTCCTTGGTCGAGGCGATCCGCAGGAGCATTTCGATCCCTGGTGTATTTCAGCCCATTATCACCAAGGATCAGTTGATCATTGACGGGGGTGTCATGAATCCACTGCCAACCAATGTTCTGGTCGCATCTCATATTAAAAAGATCATAGCGGTCAACGTGCTTCAAACACCGGAAGACGTTATTAAAAGTTACGAAAAGACCCAGGCCGAGATTCAAAGAGCATTGCAGGTATCTTTTGTCCATGCGCCGCTATCTTATCTTATGACACATTTAAAATTCTGGATGAACCGCAGGTTTTTCCCCAATATTTCTGATATTATTGTACGGACGCTTGAGGCATCAGAAAGCGTGATAGCCAAAGAGAGCGGGCGGGCGGCGGACCTGGTGATCCATCCTGATCTTGCCGGCCTTAACTGGTATGAACTTTATCAGGCGGAAGAGTTGATCAAGCGCGGGGAGGATGCCACGCGCAAGCACATCGAACAATTGCGCCGTATTGTGCGTCATAAATAAACCGGAGATCTGTATGTCCAAAGATATATCTCAAATCGTCAAACGACCCTGGGGTACTTACCAAAAGATCTACCAGGAATGTGGCGTCTGGGTCAAACGTGTCGAAGTTGATCCCGGCTCCCGTTTGTCATTGCAAAAACATAATCACCGTTCTGAGAAATGGATCATTGTTTCCGGCGAGGGTCTGGTTGTCGTCAACAATTTGACAGTTACAGTTGCGGCGGGTTCTGTGGTTGATATTCCGGTCAGAGTCCTGCATCGCATGGCTAATATGGGCAAGCAACCCTTGGTGTTCATTGAAGTGGCTTGTGGTCATAAGCTGACCGAAGAGGATATTGTCCGTCTGCATGATGATTTTGACAGGATCATAGGTGGTGGTGGCATTAAACGAAAGAAGTCGCCTTAAAGCGTGTTATGCCCATTGTAGAGCCTGTCATACGCCCGCCCGCAGAAAGAGATAGCTTTCTTTTACAAGTCACGTTGGGATGTTCGTCTGACACCTGTACATTCTGCGGAGCATATAAAAACAAGCCCTTTCGCATTAAGGATCAAGCTGAGATCTTTGGTGATATTGACCGTCATGCCCGGCGGCATCCGGAAACGCGCCGTGTTTTTCTCATGGATGGTGACGCTTTGATCCTTCCCAATGCCAAGCTTGTTCCTATTCTCGAAAAGTTGGAGAGGTCGTTCCCTAAGCTTTCTCGTATTGCAAGTTATGCCAATGGCAGTAATGTTATACGTAAGAGTGAAAAAGAGTTAGCCGAGCTACAGCAACACAAGCTCACCCTTATTTATATGGGCCTGGAAAGCGGTAGCCAGGATATTTTAGATCGTTGCGGGAAATCGTCCACCGTTCTCGAGATGATCGCGGCTGTCAACAAGGCGTCGCTGGTCAATATTAAGAGTTCTGTTATTGTTTTGCTGGGGCTAGGCGGAAAAGCCCATTCCAAGGATCATGTTAAGGGCACAGCTGAAGCCCTGAATAAAATGCAGCCAAGGTATTTGTCATTCCTTTCTCTGATGATCATCCCTGGTACGCCCTTGGCAGATGAACTCAAAAAAGGTGTTTTCCAGGAACTTGATACCCTCGAGCTCTTGAAAGAATCTTATGCGATCATCGAAGGGCTGGAGCTTAAAAAGACCATATTTCGATCTGATCATGCGTCCAATCATCTTGCGCTTGAAGGATCTTTACCGAAGGATAAAATGATGTTGCTGCACATGCTAAAGTCAGCCATCCACGGCAAGGTGCCGTTAAGACCAGAGATATTAAGAGGCTTATAATTAAATAGGGGGCGTTGTTTATGAAGATCATTATTGTGGGTATCAATCACGCCGGAACATCGGCGCTGCGAACATTGCTGGCACAAAACTCACACCATCAGGTGACGGCTTATGACAGGAATACGAATATTTCTTTCCTGGGCTGTGGTATCGCGCTTGTCGTCGGAGGAACGGTCAAGGATATCAATGACCTGTTTTATTGTACCCCTCTTAAATTAGAGAAAAAAGGTGCTAAAGTCAGAATGAACCATGATGTTATCGCCATTGACCCTAAGGCCAAGGTGGTCACGGTCAAAAACCTTGAGACCCAAGAGGTCTTTCAAGACACCTATGATAAGTTGATCTATGCTGCAGGCTCATGGCCTTTGGATATTCCGAATATTCCTCAACACAGCAATGCCCTTAAGAATGTGGATGTCTGTAAGTTGTTCCAACATGCCCAGGAGTTGATCCTCAAGGCCAATGATCCTGAAATCAAGAATGTGGCTGTTATCGGCTCGGGCTATATTGGCGTTGAGCTTGCAGAGGCATACCATAAAAAAGGGAAAAAGGTCACTCTCATCGACCTTGAATCACGAACCCTTGCGCGTTATTTTGACCCTGAATTCACAATGCCGCTTGAAGCAGATATCGTGCGCACGGGTGTCAAATTGGCGCTGGGTGAGAGGGTTATTGATTTTGCAGGTGAAAATGGTGTTGTCAAGAAAGTGATCACCGATAAAGGCGCGTACGATGCTGACCTGGTCATTAAATGCGTTGGTTTTAAGCCTAACACGGAGCTTTTACCTGATGCAAAAAAGGCGCAAGGCGGGGCATTGATCGTCGATGAATTCATGCGGACCAGTATTCCTGACATTTATGCGATCGGGGATGCCAATGCCATGTATCACGCCGCTTTTGGCCGGCATCAGCAGGTAGCCCTTGCGACCAATGCGGTTAAATCAGGAATAACGGCAGCAAGCCATATCAGCGGCAATGAAGCCGTTAAGATCAAAAGCGTGGTCGGAACCAATGCGATCTGTGTCTTTGATCACAAGCTGGCCAGCACAGGCATTAGTGAAGAAACGGCAAAAAGATTTAAGATGAATGTTGCTGTAAGTTATATCGAGGATAATGATCGGCCTGAATTCATGGATTCTTATACTAAAACAAGGATCAAGCTTGTTTATGATAAGGAGACTTTGCGATTATTGGGTGCGCAGATCGGATCTTACGGGGCGGCAAATCATACCGAGGCGATCTATTACCTTGCACTAGCTATACAACAAAACTTGTCTTTGATCGACGTTGCCTTCACGGATGTTTACTTCTTGCCGCATTTCAACAAGCCGTTTAATTTTGTTTTAGCATCGATCATGCAAGCCATAGGACTGAATTATTATAAAGATTGAGGCTCTTCGGGGCTCTCTATGGCGTTAACCGCATTGATGATTGATTCGGGTAAGGCATTCGGCACTTCTTGAGGGATTCCTTCTTTAACAGGGACGCCAACAAGATCTTCTGCAAGAACAGCCATGGCATCTGGCTGTGCGCCTATGGGTATCGGTTTCTCGGGCTGTGGGGCAGCAGGAATGCGGTCTTCGGCTTCTTTAACGGTTTCTTTGACAGATTCTACCCCTGATTTAACTGGCGCCTGCACAAGTGGTTTCTTGATGGCCTCAGCTTGCCTTGCACGCTCTCTTTTTTCTGCCTGGCGTTCTTCATGATAGGCCTTAACATCAATATTCATAGCCGCACTGGCAAAAGAGGGGCTGATCAAAAGCCCAATAAAAGCGAGAAGAAGTTTTGAAATTTTCATAGACACCTCATGGGTTAGAGCATTGGTAATAAAAGGATTTTAGTATTAAAGAAGGTTAGAAGCAATGTCTTTTAGCGAAAAAACAGGTTGTGCAATATAAAACCCTCAAAACCCAGATTTCCTGTGTGCGAAGTTAACATAACGTATATTATAGGAAGTTCGGCAGGGATTGGAAAAGGCCTGTTTTAAGGGTTAACCTGCTTAGTATCCAGAAGTTTTTCCACGATCTTGGCACTACCTGATGGCATGGGATATTCCTTCAGATCTTTTGAGCCGACCCACCGCATAGAACTTTTTAACTTGAACTTATCACCTGTTAGTAGGACATCAAACACGATCAACTGAACTTTGTTAGTTGTATAATAATGCTTAACACGACAAAATTCATCCCCCACAAGGCACTCTTGGCCAAGTTCCTCGAATACCTCGCGTTTTAAAGCCGCTTTAAGGCCCGTATCTTTTTTAGTTTCGACCTTTCCACCAGGAAACTCCCACATTCCAGCCAAAAGACCATGATCAGGCCTTTGCTGAATAAGATATTTAGATCCTTTTTTAATAAGCGCTATAACAGCTGTTATTTCATTAAGAGAAACTTTTTTGGACTCTGGGATAAGCTCCTGACAGCCTTTTTTAAAAGCTTGGCAGTGTTTATTGACCGGGCACATATTACATTTAGGTTCTTTGGTCGTACAAACCATGGCGCCAAGCTCCATGAGCGCTTGATTAAAATCACCACAATGACGCTCCGGCATAACAACGTCCAGGAATTTAAGAATATCCTTGTCCCGTGCGCTTACCGCTGGGCCATGGATGTTAAGGATCCGCATGATCACACGACGCACATTGGCGTCGACCAGCGAGATCTTGATGTCAAAAGCAATGCTGGCGACTGACGCGGACATATAAGGCCCAAAGCCCGGCAAAGCACGCAAAGCATCCGGATCACGCGGGACTTCCCCTTGATATTTCTCGACGACAATCTGGGCTGACTTATGAAAGTTCCGAGCACGATTATAGTAACCCAAACCTTGCCAGGCCTTAAGGACGCTTTCGGCAGATGCATTGGCCAAGGCATGCACATCCGGGAATTTCTTTAGCCACGCATGATAATAATCGATCACAGCCTTGACCGTCGTTTGCTGCAGCATAGCCTCGGAAACCCATATCTTGTAAGGGTCTTTGGTCATGCGCCATGGCAACGCACGGGCATGAAGCCTATACCATTTTAGAATATCGACGGAGAATGTCTTAATCATGGACGAGCTGGATAAAATGGGCTGACGATGAGATTTCGGCGCGGCTGCCGTATGTAAAAGGAAATTTAATATGGGCGCCGTCGACAAAGATGTAACCATGCGCCATTGTTGACACAAGGCTGGCCTTACATTCACGCTTGATCAAGCCGCCGGTCAGATAGTATTTTACGGTCCTGGAATGATAAAGTTCGCGGGGCTTGTATTGGATATCCGTCGAGGAAAGCGGCATGGCTCGCCCGCCCGCAGACAACATCGCCCCCGTTGATCCTGCAGCCGTCGAGAACCAGACGCCCGAACTACGCTGGTCCTCAGCAGTTTTTCCAACCGACAATTCATAACGGCTCATGGCTCCCGGATTGGCATGACAGATCAGCACATCATTAAGACATTCGACGTCTTTAACTTTCTTACCGTCGTATAAACGAAGCTTCAGTTTATAAAGCCGACAGACCTTGGCCTTACGACTTAGAAATCTTTTAAACATCACTTCAAAGTTCTTTGCCTCACAGCAACAAAATTGACCGACGCTCCAATTCGGATCTGAATTAACACCGAGGATCATTTGACGGCTGTTTAAAGCACGCGCGGCCTCTAAAATGGTCCCATCGCCACCAATGGTAATGACCAGGTCAAAAGGTCTATAGTCCACACCTTTGCCACGCGCATGCTTATGGTATTTAATATTGAGACGTTTTAATATCCCTTCGATCATCCGCAACGTAGCGTAATGCGTGGCGTGATTATTCTCAAATCGACGTGTTTTCCGAAGCCGCGCCGAAAGCTTTCCCGCAACGGACAATGAACTTCTTTTATAAATGAGAAGGATTTTGGGGGTTTTCATCTAACACCGCGCCGGACAAGGATCTTTCTTAAACCTTTATAATCATGGATGATCTCATCCGCATCTTTAAGATACGCCCTGGGCAAGGACGTTTCAATAGCCACACAAAACAGGCCTGCTTTTATAGCGGATGTGATCCCAAAAGGTGCATTTTCAACAACAAAAGCCTCTCCCCTGCTAATTTTTAAAGCTTTTATTGCCTTTTGATACGGCTCAGGATGGGGTTTCCCATGTTTAACATCACTTCCGCTAATGATCGCATCAAAACGATCAAGTAAACTTTTGGGAAGGATCTTGATAACTTCACTGCGTGCCGTGCCTGTCACTAGGGCCAATTGAATACCCTTACGATCACATTCTTTAATAAAAGATCGTGCCCCGGGAACAAAACGAATAGCCGCAGTAGCCTTAAAAATCCGCTCTTTCTTTTCTAAAAGCCGTTTCGCCTGTTTAAGAGAGATCGCGCGCCCCTGTTCAGCAAAGATCTCAAGCACGCTATTAAGCCCTTTTTGACCTTCACGCGTGTACACTTCGAATTTTGAAACACAAATGCCCTCATCGGCAAAGACCTTAGCCCAAGCCCGAAAGTGCGATGGCATGGTCATGGTGATCACTCCATCCATATCAAAAATAATAGCGCGTAAAACGTTCATGGTTGGGTCGATCTAGAGGGACGCTGGAGGCCCGAGATTAACATAAATGACAATATTCTTCGATAAGATCTGTTTAGACCCCTGAGCATCTGTCCAATATCCGATCACACTGATACTTGAAGGACCTTCGGGTGTATTGACAGGGATTGTAATGTTATAGCTGTTATCTTGTGACGGCTCAGGGTTTTCAAGGGTTGATCCAAATGCAACAACAATGATCTTAAACGGAAGTTCATCGGCATTAACGCGAACATTAAGGTCAAACATCTCGCCAGCTGTTATAACTGCCCCATCCGTAGGCATGGTGATCTCGATCACAGATGGACCAGAGGGATCAGGGCGAGGCGCCGGGAACTCAATCTCTAACGGAGTGGGTATGCCATCAATAGGCCCCTTGATCCCCAGCTTAAGATGCGCGGCTTTGGTAATGGGCGCTTCAAAGAAAAGGATCTTGGTACAGGTTTCACCGGGATAAATGCTCGGGAAATTTGAAGGTATACTTTCAATTGGATCTTTATAATTCAATGGCTTGGGCAAGGAGCGGTAACGGTTGCCAAACTCATCCGAAAGAATATAATCGAATCTTTGGTCAAAATCGATCTTTTTTGTATCGCTTTCATTGGAAAGAACAAACTCAAGAACAACGCTTTTTTGTTTATTGGAATGGCCCAGCGATGCACTGCGGATCTCAAATCTGATGCCATCTGCTGTCTTTACCGACGGAATGGCAAAAGCAACAGATGCAAAGGCGCAGGAAATAAGCAGTAAGATGAAAGTACGGATCATTTTTGATTGGTAATCCAGTTTTGTTTACAGTATAACATTAGGACAAAACCAATCAAACGCCTTTTATATTTTTATGAATATATTAAAAGACTTATTACTCCATGTCTGTTGTGCCCCTTGTTCCGGAGGCATCATTGAAACACTCCTGGAAGAAGGCACCCGACCGACCCTTTATTTTTATAATCCCAATATCCATCCTTTTGATGAGTACGAACGAAGAAAAGCGGCAATAAAGGAGTTCGCTCAAAAGACCGGCCTTGCGTGGGCAGATGCTGACTATGAACCCGATCAATGGCTAACACGGGTTAAAGGACTCGAAGATGCGCCTGAGCGCGGCTTAAGATGCCAGGCTTGCTTTGATATTAGGCTTGAGCGGACAGCTTTATATGCCCATGAGAACGGGTTTAAAATTATGGGCACAACCAACGGAATATCCCGTTGGAAGGATATCAATCAGGTCCGAAAGTCCGGAATGCGAGCTGTTGCCCCCTACCCCGGCATAGCCTTCCTGGATCGTGATTGGCGTAAGTCTGGGGGGATTGAGCGAATGAACCTGGTTACAAAAAGAGAAAATTTCTATCAACAAACCTACTGCGGATGTATCTTTTCAAATAAAAAAGCCATGTAAAGTGTTGCCTTACATGGCTTTTAAATCCAACATCAAAATTTATTAGATGATGATGTCAATATTGTCCCAACCAAAGATCTCGCGCTGAGCCTGATTGACCTTGATCGGTTTGTCTTCTTTCCATTCGCCCATAACTACCTTCCTTTCTAAAATTTTATATGAAAAGGAACGTTTGTAACGACCCTTACTTCAAGTGATGAACTAAATATACATCAACTCTGGTTTTATTGCCAATTATTTTTTAAAAATCTCTTTTAGTCCTAATTTGCCATGCGCACCCCTACGGGGCGGATTTTTCTAATGAAAAATCTGGGTTTAGCCTAACTTTCTGCTAAAATCATTTTCAAGGAGATTATATGACCATCAATGGCTTAAAGAATACGATTCGTTATGATGAAGAGGTTTTTCGCTGGGCTCTTACTTTACTTCAAATGCCTTGTATATGTAAAGCATTGCCCAAGAGAAAGATGCACATCTTTAAGGTAACACATTTCTTTATCATGCTGGCCAATCTTGTTGCCGCTTACTTTATTTTTAAGCTCGCACTGACGTCAACCCGCCTCGTAGACATTGCCTTGATCCTGGCGATCATGGGCGGCATGTATCTGTTGGAAATGCCGTATAAGAATTTAACAATATCTTTGTTTGAGGAGTTCATTGGTTCTATTCTATCTGCAGAAGACCTTCAAAAAAAGACCTTGATCCAATTGAGCGTTCAGTTGGAAAAGGAATATGGTGCTGCGGCTATTGTAGATACGCTTTCAGGTTGGACAAAGCTTTTTCGTGTCATATTTATGCTAGCCTACATCGTTATAGCCAAGATCGCTCTATTTTTGTGGGGCGCCTTGATCTTAAGAACTCTATCAAGATCAACGATCTTGACGTCTTTTGTTAGAAAGATCCGATAAAAAGCCTATAGTATCCTATAAGGATCACGACTAAGCATATTCCCATCTTAGATGTTGTCATGCTAAAGAAATAAACAACAAGTAAGGCCCCATTACGAAAAAGGCCGTTGTTGATCACAGGATGCTTGTGAACAAGACTTAAGAAAGCGTATTTTGACCAGTTTAAATTGATAAACCCGTCCTTTTTTTCGATCTCTTTATAAAAAGAAGAATTTGGTACGGGCGTTAAAATACACAGGGATGATATCGTTGGAAACAGCCGCAGTGCAAAGAACCACAATTGCCAAAATGTTTTAAAGGTATCTGTCTCAAAACCATAAATAAAATGCGCTTTGATTCCGATCCCCGCCTTTTGAATAACGCGTGTTAAATGGATATAATCGTCCGCTAGAGAGAATTTCCCGCTTCTTTGGGCCTCTTTAGACCCAGGGAATATTTCATAGCCGATCAAAAGCATAGAACAGCCGCTTTCTTTACATAATTTGAGCGCTTCTGGATCCCGTGCAATATCCAAGGTGCTTGATCCCAACCATTTGATATTTAAAGGTTTTATCATTTTAAAAAGTTCTTTAGCATAAACAGGATCTGAATAAATATTATCATCAAAGAATACAATGGTGCCTTTCTTGGTTTTAGCTTTACGCAGAAGTTCTATGACCATCTCTAATGCCATCCTGTGATGGCCTGTTTTAGAGTGGCCTCCCCCACAAAAGTAACAGTTAAATTTACAGCCGCGCGCCGTTTCCATACAGTCTGCAATAACAGCAGGCTCTTGTGTCAGTAAGAATTTTGACACTTTCTCATAGGCATCATCCGTTGGCGGTCCGGCATAGATCCCCTGCATTTTATCGGCCTCATAATCCTCAATGATCCGCGCCCAAACACCTTCTACCGGTCCTACCACAACGGCGTCGCAGAACTCCAGGGCTTCTTCAGGAAAAGCGGTAACATGTGCCCCACCCATGATCACACGGCTTCCCTTCTTTCGAAATTCCTTGGCGATCTTATAAGCTTCGATGCAGTTGCTGGTAAAACATGTGATGGCGACCAGCTTCCCGCCGGTATAATAATCTTCCTGCCATATGACCTGATTAAATTCTTTAAAAACATACCTTTGAGGAGACAGAGCTTTAAGGATCACAAAGATCAAAGGATATTTATGAATAAGTAAGGATAGGTTACTTAAGATAATCCCGCCGGAAGGCGGATTAATAAGATAGATCTCTTTAAGATCAGGGTCTTGTTTAAGGCGCAATGAGAAACGTTCGATGATTTGATAACTTAATACTAAGAATATCCAAAGATTCAAATATTTAAGAAGGAAGGCGAAGATATATTTCGTCATACCTGCCTGCTCAAAGAAGATAAAAAAGAAAGCGTACAAAATATAATAAATGGTCGAAAGAATAGCTAGTACCACCCAGCCCTGCGCGTTCAATAAAGGTGTTTTATTGATTTCTTTAGAAAATTTCCTGGCGAAGACGACTTTTAACCAAATGAATACGATTAAAGGCGAAAGGATCATGGTCGTCAGATGAAAAGGCACCCCATGGCCCAAACAAATAAATAGAATGAAGTCGACGAAAAATGATAAGAATAAAAGTGAGACGGAGGTCTTAAGAAATGTTTTTAGATTTTTTATAAAAGAGGGTTTGGTCTGTAAATATTCCCGACCTGTGGCCAAGTCGACCAAAAAACCGTAAACAAAGGCGTTAACAACCAATATGAATGTGGTTTTTAATATAAACTCCGGAAAAATCAAATATTGATTCCAGGCTAGAGGAAAACGAAAAATCGTTGTAATGCTCCAGGCTTCCAGTATGGTGAGAACAAAAACAGGCCAAATAAGGGCGTTGAGCGTCCGAAACGCACTCTTAAAATGAGATATTGTCTGATTCTGCATAGTTTATTCCCACCCGTTACAGATTTTCTCTATAGCAACATGCGCGATCGTAAGCCCAAACATACCGGTTATTGTAGGTAAACTGCCCAAGGTTTTACGTACCCGCCCTCTTTGGTACTCTCCCTCATCCCGCAAAACTTCTGTAGATACGGCGTGGATATTCTGAGGTTGATCAGAATAGACACATGTGATACCTGTTCCGATATTAAGTTCTTTCAAACCGCGCCGTATGCGAGCCGCTAAAGGACAAATTTTTGTCTCAAAGATATCCGCAACTTTTATCTTAGACGGATCCGTTCGGGTCGCAGCCCCCATAGATGAGATCACGGTTAAACTTTGATGGTAACATTCCGCTAAAAGTTGGATCTTGGGACTTAAAGAATCTACGGCGTCGATCACCAGGTCGGGTTTATTGTCAAAGATTTGATTAAAAGTTTCTTGTGCCGCAAAAAGTTCAAACGCTTCAGCTTTTATCTTGGGATTAATAAGATGTAGGCGCTCTACAGCCACAGCAGATTTTGATCGGCCCATGGTTGCCTCAGTTGCCCAAATATGACGATTAATGTTACTGGATCGGATAACATCAAAATCAACCAATCGGAAGGATCCCACCCCAGCGCGCGCTAAAGCTTCAACGGCCTGGGCACCGACAGCGCCCAAACCAATGACCGTGATCCTGGCTTTGTGAAGACGTGCTAGTTTATCTTTGCCCATCAAAAGCCTGACCCTGGAAAACCTGTCATTCGCTTCAAAAGATGTAGCCTCGTTCATCACATGTCAGCAAGGTCTTTATGTCCAACAACAGGGATCTTGGCTTCTTTCAATGCTTCGCAAGCTTTAGAAGGGTTATCAAAACGAAAGACCATCATGGCTTTGGCAGCAGAAGGTTCGACAAAACCGTACATGTATTCGACATTAATATGATTCTTATTAATTGCGTTTAATACATTGGCTAAACCACCGGGCTTATCATTGACTTCAACAGCCACAACTTCGGTCTCATGAACGACAAATCCATGTTCTTTCAGGATCTTGGCTGCACCATGGGGATCTTTGACCAAAATACGAAGTACGCCAAAATTATCTGATTCCGCCACAGTAAGCGCGCGGATATTGATCGCATGCTGGCCCAAGAATGAACAAACATCCAGAAGGCGGCCTTTCTTGTTCTCAAGAAAAATAGATAGTTGGATATGGGTCATACGGCCTCTCTTTTAATTTACGTCTTTCAATGACTCGCTTAGCTTTGCCTTCAGAGCGTTCGATTGACTTTGGCTCTACGAGCTTCACCTTCACATCGATGCCC
>CAJBYM010000005.1 GCA_903959815.1 Candidatus Omnitrophota bacterium | reverse complement strand
CTTTTGTAATTTTTAAACGCGCTTTTCCGACTTTTCAAAATGAAAAACTCGAGGTTTTAGAGAATTTCCCAGGTGGACAAGGCCGGCATTCGGATGTCTGTCCAAAATATTTTCGGACAACAAGCTACGGGGGTCATTCAACCGATTTCTACTTTAGTGAGACCGGACGATCGTCCGAAAATACCGTTTTCTGAAACGACAACATAAAAATAGATTTCTAAGAAAACCGAAATAGGTATACTTTACAAAAGCCATATATCAACAGGTTTTCCTTCTTTCTTCTTCCTATGTTTTCTTTTCAAACCAAAAACACTGGAAACGAACAAGACTCCTTGAAGAAGATAACAAATAGATAATAAAATAAAAAGAGAAAACACAACACCAATAAAATCAACATCGAAGCAATAGATCAACATGGTGGATCCCACTATTGTTCTTTAGATTGTGTACATTGTGCAATTCCAAAGTTCCGATATTTCCTAATCCACTGACATCACATTTTTCAAAATAAAAATCCCGAATAATGACTTTCCTACTACTTCTTGGTAAATCTGATTGATCAAATCCATCGAAACTTTTAATGTTTCTACAAGAATCCAATGTCACAACAGCAAAATTACGAAGAGATGCCATATTATGAAAGTTATCCAATGATCCTAACCTAATTGTTCTCAACGGGATTTGATTACAATTTTCAATTGCTTCAAAATTCATTTTCTTTCTTTGATTTTCTGGCATTAATCTTGATTTCATATCTGTTCTATCTGTCCAATAATCAAGAAATTCTGCAAACTTGGGACAGTTTTTAATTTCAACAATACGAAGTCTTGGTAATCGATTAATACGACGAAATCGCCTACACCCAGTAACTGTGAGATTAACGCAATTTGGTAAGGATTCTGATGATATATCTTCTATGTCACTCATCATCGTTAATTGAAATTTCCTTAGGTTCGATAATTTTGGTAATTGCTTGCAATTCTTACAGCAAGACAAGGATAATTCTTGAAGGGTTTCTAACGATTCTACCCACAATAATAAACTAAATCCATATAAAGAAAGATTCTTTCCATAGAATAGAGGGAATTCTGGAATATAACGATCATACGACACCGGATGGCTTCCTAAACCCGCCCCAAACACAGGATTATTCATAACGCTTTTATAAGCCACAAAACCATTTCCATAAAAAGCCAAAGTGCTTAAATTAACTTGATCTATCGTTTTCTTACCACAAAGAATGGCAGCCGTATCATTGACCCGCAGCCTGATATTAGATAAAGCCACATAAGCACAAACTGCCAAAAAAGCCACGGCAATGCTTGCCAAAACAATAGTTTTTACTTTCTTATAATTCAACATGAGCAAAATAAAAATAATAATAATCCCTAAATAAGCGACCAAAGAAAAAGATAATAACGTACATATGAGTATCAACCAGCTTGCTTTCTTATCCATCAAATAATTTTTTCTTCCTATAATATTAAAAAGTGCAACAAACACAGCCGGGGCCATTACTGAGCCCAAATGAGATGGCTCTTGTAAGATAGACGTGACCTGTAATAAACCAAGCGTCGTTCCCTGACATCGAATGTTGGGCAGAAATAAACTATAGTCATGTCCAAGCTTAAACCCCACCAAATAACTGATCTCTTGGAAAATTCCGATCAAAGCCACAACATAGGCTATCCTTAAATATATAATAAACAGGCGCTCAACTTTATTTCTATTAAGTCGAAACAAGAAATAATACGCCGTACCGTAAAATACAAATCCCCCGAATATCTTAAAAAACAAAATGGTAGAATTATTTCCTAAAAAAATATTTAACACCGACGGAATGCAGACCAACAGCGCAACACTCAACAACGTCTTGTTTATTGAGAGCCGCCTGAAATATAAAAAACAAAAAGCAAGAAACGGAAGAATAAACAAAATGTTTAGGTATAGATCAAACAGTCCCTTGGAAAGAATAAGGCTGCCAAAAAAAATATTGGCGACTAATGCATAACTAAAAAACGAGATGATTTTTTGAATATTCTTACTTCTTAACAACATAACGTATTAACTTCCTGAACATTAAAGCCAAATTTAAACACTTAACCTCGGCCTCGGCCCACAACCTGAAGAAACTCCGCCGCGCGCCTTTAAAAACTTGATATCTCCGATGAAGAACATCAACTTCTTTCTTATTCTGGGTTGCCTGCATTGTTGTTAAAGATGCTGCGTGAATGCGATATTTTGCTAAAGTTCTTTGCGTATGCTCGATCCGACAACATTGGCCGGCTTTCGCATAAAAGTCAAAATCTCCACACATCTTTAAACCGGAATCAAAATAACCTATCTTGTGATGAATGCCACGTCGCCAAAATGTGGTTTGTTGCGGAATGCTGCTTGTATGACGTGAAATGAAGAATTCCCATCTAAAAGTCGGATAGCGATAATTGTAAAGAAAGTTGCTGTGAGAATCTATGAAGTCGCAGTTCCCATAAATAAGTTCCGCAGCTGCGTTCTTCTTAAAATAATCTACCGCGAATTCAACTGTATCGGAATAGTAAAGATCATCTGAATTCAAATACGCCAGAATCTCCCCTGAGGCAATCTTAAGTCCTTTATTGACCGCATCATACATCCCTGCATCACTCTCACTCGACCAAAAATCTACCTGTTGACCGTATTTCTTTATAATATCAATCGAACCATCGTTAGAACCCCCATCAATTATTATATATTCAATGTTGTCATACGTCTGAGCAAGCACTGATTTTATAGTCTGCTCCAGATATCGACGACCATTAAAGACAGGCGTGACAATACTGACCAAAGGCTTCTCAGGTTGTGCTGTCTTTAATATTTTCATATGGATTGAAAACCAGAGCTCTTTATTAAAAGCGAATTCTTTTTATTCAAAAATTATAACATCAATGTATCAATGACGATAAGCAATTTTCAGACCAAACTCTATAAAATTAATATTAATTAAGATATTCAATAATACCGCCGAACAGCCGCCCGAGCCTTCAGGCCATACGGGAAAGAGATTTTTTCTTTATTTTGACTTGGCCCTTGGAAGATTCCTTCCAAGGGCAGTTTTTCTTGTTCTAGAAAGCAAAAAATCTCCTCCCATACGGGAAAGAGATTTTTTGCGCTTTGGAAAGAAAAACTGACCCGCTAGGAGTCGGCGCCCTTCGCCCCTACGGGGCTTCGGGTCGGCCATCCGCCCCGCCTCAAGGACGCTCCCAAAAGCTTTGCTTTTGTGTCGCGTCCGCGGGGCTCCTTCGACCCCTAGCCATAAATTAAATTTAAAAAGCCTCCCCGAAATGGGAGGCTTTTTAAATTAAAACTGACCCGCTAGGAGTCGAACCTAGACAAACAGCTCCAGAGGCTGTCGTGCTACCATTACACAACGGGTCAATATTACCACTATCCCTGTTGGGAAAATATTGACTTGTCCTAAGCACCCGATTAATCATGGGTGCGCAGGACGGGTCAATAGTATTGTTATCTCAAGAAGCCCACAATATACAAACAAGGCTCCTTATTGTCAAACAAAACCGACGCCAGGTTTTTACCAATACTTTTCCTGAAACTTCCGATCCACTTCAATGAGTGCGTTTGCCGCCTGAGTAATATTATCTCCGGTATTCACTGCATCTTTCTTGGCGCCCTTTAACGTCTCACACCCCTGCAGCAAGATCAACCCGAGTACAACCGTCGAGATCACAAAAATTGTTTTCTTCATGGCACCCCCTCTATTTTTCGAATGCACGACGCAAACGTGTCACCGTAAGCTCTTTTCCCAGCACCGCCATGGTCTCAAAAAGCCCCGGGCCCACAGAAGATGCGCTCAAAGCCAGGCGCACCGGATGAACCAGATCACCGCTGGCCATTTTAAGCTCTGTCACAAGATCACGGAAGATCTTTTCTGTCACCATCATATCAAACGGCTGTGCCTGTGCCAAACGATCCGCCAACATACCAAATTCACGGGAAAGATCCTTGGCATGAAGCTCGGCCTTCATCTCATCTGAAAAAACAATATCCTTAATAAAAAGATACCCTGCTCGCTCCAGAAAATCACGCAGGGTTGACATCCGGCCTTTATAAAGATGGACGGCTGTTTCGATCCTTTTGCGATCATACCCGTCGCTGATCAGACCCTCTTCCTGAAGCATCGGAATAATAAGGTCTGTCAGCACTGCCGTATCGCACTGCTTGATATACTGCGCATTCGTCCACTTGAGCTTTTCCATATCAAACTGCGCGGCCGTCTTATTGACCTTTTTGATCGAGAATTTCGCACACGCATTCTTAAGAGCAATGATCTCCTGATTTCCCGGAGACCAGCCTAACAACATCAAATAATTTACAAGAGCATCGGGCAAGAACCCCTCACCGCGATAATCACTGACCGCAACCGCACCAAAACGCTTCGACAGGCGCGCGCCATCCGCGCCCATAATAAGGGGCAAATGCCCGAACTTCGGCACTTTAAAACCCAGCGCTTCATAAATCAAAATTTGTTTGGGAGTATTGGAAATGTGATCTTCGCCACGGATGACATGGGTGATGCCCATGAGCGCGTCATCGACCACACAGCTGAAACTATACGCCGGAGACCCGTCAGACTTCATCAAAACCTGATCCTTGATCTCATCCGTATTAAACGTGATCAGCTCACGGATAAGATCATCAAACTTGACCG
>CAJBYM010000004.1 GCA_903959815.1 Candidatus Omnitrophota bacterium | reverse complement strand
GTATCTGCCTGGGGCGTTTGATGGGGCGATGAAGATGATGCAGGGGCAGCCGGATCTGGATATTGTTTATGGTGATTACCGTTTTGTTGATGTCGAGGGTAAGTTGATCCAGGTGCGTAAAGAGTTGGCATTTGATTTTTTTATGCTCAAGTATCTTCATGTCCTTTACATTCCAACGACAACGACTTTCTTTCGGCGCAAGATCTTTGAAGCAGGGGATTTTCTTGATATCAGTTATCACTATGCCATGGACTATGAATATTTTGTGCGCCTGGCTCAAAAGGGGTACAGATTTGGGCATATTGATCAGGTGATGGCTGATTTTCGCTGGCATGCGGATGCCAAGAGCAGTCGGCAAACGGTGGCGCAGTTGCGTGAAAGAGATGCGGCACTTTTGATGCACGATAAGAGTTTGGCTGCTATGAAAGAGCCGTTCAGGTCTGTTGTTGGTGGGATGTTGACGCTCCTGGCGCGTGTTAAACGTTTTATTTTGAAATTGGTTCGAGGGAATTATTGTTAGCGTGCAGGCCCGCTTGACATACCACACGCATGTGTGGTATTATGAAAGCACGGCAGGGCGTTACGGTGAGCTCTCGATTAAGTAAAATTTTGAGTGTGGGGGAATATTTATGGATAAGGCTGATGTTACAGATCTGGTTGTTTTTAGGCCTCAAGGTGCAAAGGTGGCTGTGGAGGTCAAGCTAAAGGATGAAACTGTTTGGCTTTCTCAGAAACAGATGTCAGCACTTTTTGATAAGAGTGTGCGCACGGTCAATGAACACATAATTAATATATTTAGGGAAAAGGAGCTAGGAAAAGCTTCAGTTATCCGGAAATTCCGGATAACTGCCAGCGACGGCAAGACCTACGATACCGTGTTTTATAATCTGGATGTTGTTATTTCTGTGGGGTATCGGGTTAAGTCTAAAAGAGGGACCCAATTTCGTATTTGGGCCACGAATATTCTCAAACAGCATCTTGTTCAAGGTTTCAGTATCAATGAGAAGCGTTTAAAGGAGCAGGCAGAGAATTTAAAAGCGCTTCAACGCACAGCACAGATGTTGGTGGAGATTAGTCAGCGTAAGTCTTTGACCAGTGATGAGGCTAAGGGCTTATTTGAGGTTATACGTGATTACAGTTATGCTCTTGATGTTCTGGATGATTATGATCATGGGCGGGTTAAACTCAGGGCCGCTACAGCCAGGAAAAGTTATGAACTGACCTATGATGAAGGTGTCAGGATAATTCAGCAAATGCGTGAGAAGTTTGGAGTTAGTGGTCTTTTCGGGCATGAGAAAGATAATTCGTTTAAAAGTGCGCTGGGTGTTATTTATCAGACATTCGGCGGCAAGGATCTATACCCGAGCGTTGAGGAAAAGGCGGCTAATCTTCTTTATCTGGTCGTTAAGAACCATGCTTTCTCGGATGGCAATAAACGTATTGCAGCAGCATTGTTTGTATGGTTCCTTGATCGCAACAAGATCCTGTATAAAGCGGATGGTGCCAGGCGTATTGCTGATAATGCCCTGGTCGCGATAACGCTGATGATCGCTGAAAGTCAGCCCAAAGAAAAAAATGTCATTGCGGCTTTGGTGGCCAATCTGATAAATAAATTAAATTGAGATTGTTTGATCTATGAAGATCCTTGTATGTCATAACTTTTATCAGCAATCCGGTGGGGAAGACAGGGTCTTTCAGGATGAGGTCAATGTCCTTAAGAGCAAGGGCCATGAGGTCTTTACTTATACCCGGCATAATGATGATCTGGCGAAGGTTTCCCGTTTTGCGGCCGCTGTGGGTTTGTTTTGGAGTCAGCGTACTTACAAAGAGGTGCTTCGCCTCATCCGTGAACATCGGCCGGATATTGTGCAGGTCCATAATTTCTTTCCGTTGATATCGCCGTCTGTGTTTTATGCCGCGCGCACAGAGCATGTGCCTGTGGTGTTGACGTTTCATAATCCGCGGCTTATGTGCCCTTCGGGGAATTTCATGCGTAAGGGGGATTTGTGCATCGCGTGTCTTGGACGGAGGTTTGCCTGGCCGGGTGTTTATCATCGCTGTTACCGCGCCTCGTTTCTTTTTACCTGCGGCATTGCTTTGATGTCCTTTTGGCATCGTTGGATTGGGACTTGGGATCGTGTGCTTAGTGGTTATATTGCGTCGACAAACTTTTATCGAGATCTTTTCATCCGTCACGGTATTCCGGCAGAGAAGGTTCATATTAAACCTCATATGGTCGCGGATGATCCGGGTCTGAGTCATGTTCAAGGGGCGTATGCCCTTTTTGTGGGCAGGCTTGATCCTGAGAAAGGTGCGATGACGTTGATAGAAGCGTGGAAAGTGTTGAAGGATCAGGGCGTTGCGGTGCCCTTAAAGATCCTGGGGGATGGTCAGATGCGTCAGGCCATGGAAAAACTTATCCTGCAACATCAATTGAAAGATGTGAGTTTTTTGCCTAGAATGTCGCGTCAGGGGCTTTTTGATCTGATGAAGGGCTCACGTTTCTTAGTGTGGCCTTCTAAAGGATATTATGAGACATTCGGCCTGGTGGCCTTTGAGGCTTATGCCTGTGGCCGTCCGGTGATCGCTTCTAATATTGGCGTTTTGGCTGAGCATGTTAAAGATCATGAGACGGGTTTGGATTTTATTCCGGGCGATGCGACTGATCTGGCGAGAAAAGTGGCCTGGGCCTGGGAACACCCTGAAGAGATGCGACAGATGGGTTTGGCCGGGCGCAAGTTTTATGAACAGGGTTATACGGCACAGGCGGTGTATGAACGCTTGATCAGGATCTATCAACAGCTGATCGATACACAAGGACAGAAATTATGAAACTTTCCATCATTATCCCGGCATATAATGAAGCCAAGACCATCGAGGCTGTGATCCGTCGTGTCTTACAGCAGCCCGTGGCCGGTATCGTTGCGCGCGAGGTTATTGTTGTGGATGATGGTTCGACGGATACGACTGCCCGTGTCTTGAGCAGTCTTGTCGCGGAGTTTCCCCGGGAAGTCGTTGTTCTGGCCCATACCAAAAACAAGGGCAAGGGTGCGGCTGTGCGTTTGGCCGTTGAAAAACTTACCGGTGAGGCTGTGATCATCCAGGATGCGGATCTTGAATATGCGCCGACGGATTATCCACTCATGCTTGAGCCTATTATTAGCGGACGGGCTGATGTTGTTTATGGTTCGCGTTTTTCAGGCCAGCAGGCCAAGCGCGTGCTTTATTTCTGGCATTATGTGGGCAATTGTTTCTTGACCATGCTGAGCAACATGGTCACCAATGTGAATCTGACGGATATGGAAACAGGGTTCAAGGCTTTTCGTGCCGACGTGCTTAAAAAGATCTCTCTGCGTTCGGACCGTTTTGGTTTTGAGCCCGAGATTACGGCCAAGGTCGCGCGTCGCGGCTGCCGCATTTATGAGGTCGGTATCAGTTATAGCGGACGCACCTATGCGGATGGCAAGAAGATCACGTGGCTCGATGGATTAAAAGCGATCGGAACAATTCTGAAATGCTGGATCATGGATTAATGGCTAATCGGGTTGAAACCTATGATGTGCTCGGCGTTAAGATCTCGGCATTAAACCCTGCCAGGGCCGAGGAGGTTGTCGCAGATATGATCGCTCACCGTGATAAGGGTTACGTTTGTGTGGCACCTGTATCGACGGTGATGGATTGCCAGCGTGACCCTGCGTATCGGCAGATCGTTAATAATGCTGACCTGGTCACGCCGGATGGTGTTCCCATTGCATGGCTTGGCCGCATGGCCGGGCACAGAGCTGTTGCACGGACTTATGGCGCCGAGCTTATGGAACGGTTTTGCGATCACGGCAGGGCCAGGGGGTGGAAACACTTTTTTTATGGCGCAACCCCTGAGGTCTGTGATAAATTGGAACGCTGTTTGAAGGAGCGGTTCCCTGGTCTTAACGTCGTCGGGAAGTTTGCTCCTGCGTTTGTGCCGCAGGCCGGGCCTTTGGATCAGGCGCTTTTGGCAAAGATCAATGCCGCAGGGCCGGACATCATTTGGGTTGGTCTTGGCGCGCCCAAGCAGGATTTTTGGAATGTGCTTAACCGCACAGCGCTAGATGCGCCCGTTTTGATCGGCATTGGTGCCGCGTTTGATTTTCTTGCCGGTGTTAAGCCCCGGGCGCCCCGTTGGATGCAGGTTTTGGGTCTTGAGTGGTTGTTCCGTTTAGGCTGTGAACCGCGCCGGTTGTGGCGGCGGTATTTAATAGGGAACACGCAATTCTTGGGTTTGCTTTTCATTAATATCTTTAAGAAAAGATCATGATCATTAAAAGCATTTATATTCTTGTGCGGGCTTTCTACGTTCTTGTTGACGTGTTGGGGGTCTGTGGCGCGATCCTTTTGGCCTGCATGCTGCGCCGTGCGGCTTTTCCTGTCGGGCTGCGTGAATTCTTTCTGGACACATCACATCCGTTTTATCTTGTCTTTATGAGCTGGCTGGTCGCTGTCCTGTTCTTTAACAGTTTGAATAAACTTTATGAAACGCACCGTGAATTTGTTGAACATCACGAGATCTCGCAGGTTATGAAGTCGATCGCATGGGCCGTTGTGCTGGTGCTTGTTTTTGTTTACAGCATCAAGATCGAAGGGTTCCCGCGTTCTGTTTTCATTTTAATGGTCGTGTTGACGACAGTCTTCTTGACCATGTGGCGCATCGTCAAGCGCTGGTGCGTGGATATGCTGGTTGCGAACGGGTATAACAATTCCAATGTTGTGATCGTGGGTGCGGGCAAAGTAGGGCGGATGCTCGCGTCCGAGATCGAACGTCGTCCACGGCTGGGTTTTCGCATTGTGGGTTTTCTGGATGATATGAAGACCACGGCGGATCTGGACGGGCGTTACAAGGTGATCGGCCGCTTGTCGGATCTGGGCGCTGTTGTCGCGCGTAATTTTGTGACCAAGGTTTTTATTACCATACATCCTGAGGGCAATGTGTTCCATGAGATGCTGGAAGCGGCTCGGGAACACAAGGTCGCGGTGCGTGTGGTCCCGCAGGCGTTTGACAAAGCATCGGGTGAATTCTTCAAATACAATATCGGATTTGTTCCGGTCATTGAATACTGTGATGTCGGCCAGAATCGCCGTCAGTTCGGCAAGCGTGTTTTTGATATGATCGTGTCTTTTCTAGGGATCATTGTGTTAGCGCCTGTTTTTGTTGTGATCGCGGTCCTGATCAAATTCGATAGTCCCGGGCCGGTCTTTTATTTTGCCGACCGCTATGGTTGCGGCGGACGGCTTTTTAAGATGTGGAAGTTTCGCAGTATGGTCGTCGGGGCGGATAAGAAGCGGGAAGAGTTAAAGTCGAAGAATGAAGTGGACGGGCCGATCTTTAAAATAAAACAAGATCCGCGGGTCACGCATTTGGGACGGTTCCTGCGCAAGTACAGTTTTGATGAGTTGCCGCAGATCTTTAATGTTCTCGCCGGGCAGATGAGCCTTGTGGGGCCGAGGCCTTTTATTGTCGCTGAAGTTGATCAGGAAGATCTTAAACAGCTCAAGCGACTTCAGGTCCGTCCCGGCATCACGGGGTTGTGGCAGGTCAAGGGCCGCAACGATCTTCCGTTCGAACAGCTTATTAAATGGGATACATGGTATATCAATAATTGGTCGTTCACACTCGATCTGGAGATCTTGTTTGAAACGATCCCGGTCGTTTTAAAGGGTAAAGGCGCCTATTAATTAAAATGGAAACCTCGAAGGTTCCGCATTGCCGAAGGCAATGACGGATCCTGCGAGGTTGCCCCGAAGGGGCGGGAAATGACAAAATGGCAAAGCGTAAAAAAGCATTGGTCACCGGCATCACGGGTCAGGATGGTTCTTATTTAACAGAATTCCTGCTGGCTAAAGGTTATGAAGTGTATGGCATTATCCGTCGGGCGAGTTCGTTCAATACCGGCCGCATCGACCATCTTTATAAAGACCCGCATGAAATGGGCGTGAATCTGAAACTTGTCTATGGCGATTTGGCGGATGCCAGTTCGATCAGCCGCATTGTGCGTGATGTCGATCCGGATGAGATCTACAATCTCGGGGCTCAGAGCCATGTGCGCGTGAGTTTTGATGTTCCGGAATATACCGGCGAGATCACGGGTATGGGCACGACCAGGCTTCTGGAAGCGATCCGTGAGACGGGATCCAAGGCTAAATTTTATCAGGCGTCCAGTTCCGAGCTTTACGGCAAGGTCCAGGAAACGCCCCAGACGGAAAAGACACCTTTTTATCCGCGCAGTCCTTATGCGGCGGCCAAGATCTATTCTTACTGGATGACCGTCAATTATCGTGAGGCGTACAAGATGTTCGCCTGTAACGGCATTTTGTTTAATCATGAATCACCCCGTCGGGGTGAGACGTTTGTGACGCGCAAGATCACTATGGCGCTTGCACGCATCAAGCACGGTCTGCAGGATAAGCTTTTTCTGGGGAATATTGATGCCAAGCGTGATTGGGGTTTTGCCGGTGATTATGTTGAGGCGATGTGGCTGATGATGCAACAGCCCAAGCCTGATGATTTTGTGATCGCCACAGGTGAGACGCATTCTGTAAAAGAATTCCTGAAGCTGGCATTTGATCGTGCCGAACTCGACTGGAAGAAATATGTGGCCATTGATAAGCGATATTTTCGTCCGACCGAGGTTGAACTGCTTTTGGGCAATGCGGCTAAGGCTAAGAAGATCCTTAAGTGGAAGCCGAAGGTCGGGTTTAAGCAGCTGGTCAATATGATGGTTGATGCGGATATGGCGTTGGTGGAGCGTGAAGTTTATGGTTTAAAGGGTAAACGGTAGGGGGAGGGGTATTGTGAGTTTCTGGTCTAATAAGAAAGTCATTGTCACCGGAGGCGCCGGTTTTCTCGGTCAGGTTGTTCAGAAAGAACTTCGCACGCGTGGCGCGACCGAGATCATTGTGCCGCTGGTTGAAGAATACGATCTGCGTGATAAAGCGGCGATCATCCGTCTTTTTGAGAAAACACGGCCGGATGTTGTTATTCACTTGGCCGCTGTGGTCGGTGGCATTGGTGCGAACCGCGAGAATCCTGGCAAGTTCTTCTATGATAATTTGATCATGGGTGTCGAGCTCATGGAGCAAGCCCGTCTTTTTGATGTGAAGAAATTCACAGCCATTGGCACGATCTGTGCGTATCCGAAATTCACGCCGGTGCCGTTTAAGGAAGATGATCTTTGGGGCGGCTATCCTGAAGAAACCAATGCGCCTTATGGCCTTGCCAAGAAAATGCTTCTGGTCCAGGCGCAGGCCTATCGTCAGCAATATGGATTTAATGCGATCTATCTTTTGCCTGTCAATCTGTATGGTCCGGGTGATAATTTTGCGCCCCAGTCATCGCATGTGATCCCTGCGCTTATTAAAAAGTGTGTGGATGCCAAGCGTGCGGGGGACAAGTCGATCACTGTTTGGGGTACGGGTAAGGCCACGCGTGAATTCCTTTATGTGGACGATGCGGCACGCGGCATTGTGACTGCGACCGAGACATATAACAAACCTGATCCTGTTAACCTGGGCACAGATTCCGAGATCCCGATCAAGGACCTTGTGGCTCTTATTGTGGAACTGACGGGTTTTAAGGGCGACGTTGTATGGGATGCCGCTCAGCCGGATGGTCAGCCGCGGCGCAGGCTGGATGTGACGCGTGCTTATAGGGAATTCGGGTTTAAGGCTGAAGTGCCTTTCCGTGAAGGCTTGAAGCGGACCATTGACTGGTACGTTCAAAAGGCATAGGCGGTTTGAAGTTTGACAAACCGCTTCGCCTGTATATAATACGTGGCAATATCCATTAATAACTTTAACTGTTTCTGGAGGCTTATATGGGCAAGATGACGATCCGCGATATTGACCTGAAGGATAAGAAGGTCATCATCCGCGTTGATTTTAATGTTCCGCTGGATGGCGATAAGATCACCGACGATATTCGTATCCGTGCGGCTGTTCCGACCATTAAGTATGTGCTGGACCATGGCGCTGCCAAGATCATTTTAATGAGCCATTTGGGACGTCCGAGCGGCACCGGGTTTGAAAAAGACTTTTCCTTGGCTCCGGCCGCGAAGCGTTTGGGTGAGCTTTTGGGCCAGAGCGTGAAACTTATGAGCGATTGTGTGGGTTCTGCGGTTAAGGCTGAGGTCGCGGCTTCATCCGAGAAGGTCGTTCTTTTGGAGAATCTGCGTTTTCATAAAGAAGAAGAAAAGAATGATCCGGCTTTTGCCAAAGAATTGGCGTCGCTGGCGGATATTTATGTGAATGATGCGTTTGGTACGGCGCACCGTGCGCATGCATCGACCGCGGGTGTGGCGGCGTATCTTCCGGCTGTGAGTGGTTTTCTGATCGAAAAAGAGATCGAGTATTTGGGCAAGGCGATCAATAATCCGGAGCGGCCGTTCGTTGTTATTCTGGGTGGAAAGAAAGTTTCAGACAAGATCCTTCTCATTGAGAATCTTTTGAAAAAGGCTGATACGATCGTTATCGGCGGAGGCATGGCGTATACGTTCCTCAAGGCGCAGGGCATTAATATCGGCAATTCTAAACTTGAAAAAGACAAGATCGACCTCGCCAAAGAGATCCTGGCCAAGGCCAAGGCGGCCGGCGTTAAGATCGAGCTCACCGAGGATTTTGTCATTGTTCCGAATTTTGATTCCAATGATGCGAAGATCTCGGATGTTATTCCGGATGGGTTTGAGTCGCTGGATGTTGGCCCGAAAACCCGTGCAAAATTCAATGCCATCCTTTCCAAAGCTAAAACGGTTGTGTGGAACGGACCTCTGGGTGTGTTCGAGCGCGATGCGTTTGCCGAAGGCACCAAGTCGATCGCCTTTCATTTGGCGTCGCTCACAGGCGTTAAGACGATCATTGGCGGCGGCGATTCAGCGGCTGCGGTTTCGAAATTCGGTCTGGATGATAAAATGACGCATATTTCCACAGGCGGCGGCGCAGCGCTTGAATTCCTCGAGGGGAAAGCACTTCCGGGGATCACGGCATTGAATGAAAAAAAGAAGCCGGGCGGTTGCGGCTGCGGTTGTAAATAATGTGTAGGGGCACGACATGTCGTGCCCTCATCTGGGGCAATGGTTTATTTGCCCGATAAAATAAGGGGTTTTATGCGTAAAAAGATCATTGCAGGCAATTGGAAAATGTATAAGAACTCTGCTGAAGCGGTGGCTTTGGTCGAGGGTTTGAAGAAAGAATTGGGCGCGCCTAACGGGGTTGAAGTTGTGGTTTGTCCTCCGTTCGTTAATTTGACAGAAGTGGCCAAGGTTGTTGCGGGGACGCACATTGCTTTGGGTGCGCAGAATCTTTTCTGGGAGACCGAAGGTGCTTTCACAGGTGAGATCTCCGGAGCCATGGTCAAGGCGACCGGGGCAGAATATGTCATCATTGGCCATTCCGAGCGCCGTCAGTTCTTCGGTGAAACGAATGCGACGGTCAATAAGCGTTTGAAGGCGGCTCTTAAGGTCGGGTTGAAACCGATCGTTTGCGTCGGAGAAAATCTTGCTGAGCGTGAAGGCGGCAAGACCTTTGATGTGGTCAAAGACCATATTACGGGGTCTTTGGTGGATCTGACCAAGGAAGAGATGAAAACGCTGGTCATTGCTTATGAACCTGTGTGGGCTATTGGCACGGGTAAGACGGCCACATCGGCCCAGGCGCAGGAAGTGCATAAATTCATCCGCGATCTTCTGGTGAAGATGTTCGATCAGACAACAGCGGAAGCGACGCGCATCCAGTACGGCGGCAGTGTTAAGCCCGAGAATGCGGCTGAACTTATGTCCCAGCCTGATATTGACGGTGCGCTGGTCGGCGGAGCAAGCCTTAAGGCTGATTCTTTTGCAGCTATTATTAAGAATACAAAGTAAGGAGTTCTTGTGATCACTTTTGTTACCATTATTCACGTTATTACCTGCATTTTGCTCGTTATCACCATTCTCATGCAGTCGGGCAAAGGCGGCGGGCTTGCACAGGGGTTTGATTCTGCCGAGAATCTTTTAGGTTCGCAGACCAACATGTTCATGGTCAAAGTCACGACCACGCTGGCCGTGATCTTTTTGTGCACATGCATCGGGCTTGCGCTTATGACATCCAAGAAGCAGCGCTCCCTGTTGGCGGATATGCCGGAGAAACGCAGCGCGCAGACAGTCAATGTTGAGAAATTGTTCGACCAGAAGCCGGCGCAGACGATCGTCATCAACGCGGTGGGCAATAGCGCGCAATGAGAATACCTTTTAAAACGTTAAAGAGCACAGTGGGGTTTTTCCTGCTGTGCTCTTTTGTTTTGTGGGGCAGCCCGGCGTGGGCCCAGTCCAGGTATAACGGCAGGCTGGTTTTGGCCGTTACCTCAGATCCCAAATCATTTAATCCTATCCTTGCTAAAGAAACATCCACCACAACGATCACCGCACATATTTTTGAAGGTCTGACCACCGTTGATCCGTTTACGCTCAAGGTTATTCCTAATTTAGCGGAAAGCTGGGATTCGAGCCGGGATGGTTTGACCTGGACGTTTGTGCTGCGCGAGGGATTGCTCTGGTCGGATGGAAAGCCTTTTACGTCCGAGGACGTGGTCTTTACATTCGAAGATCTTATTTTCAATGATGATATCCCGAATTCATCCCGCGACATTTTTACGTTGGCCGGCAAACAGATCAGGGTTGAGGCTGTTGATAAGCGTACGGTGCAATTCGTTTTGCCTGTGAAATTTGCACCTTTTTTAAGGAGTCTTGGTCAGGAGCTCCTGCCGAAGCATGTGCTGGCCGATGCGGTCAGGAACAGGAAATTCAGTTTCACCTGGGGGATCGATGCCAAGTCTGCCGACATCGTTGGCATGGGGGCGTATCTTCTGGCTGATTATCAGCCGGGCCGCAGGATCGTGCTTCGTCCCAATCCGTATTATTGGAAGAAAGGGGCTCAGGGCGAGAAGCTTCCTTATATCCAGAAGATCGAATACGTGATCGTTCCCAGCATGGATGTAGGGCTTTTGAAATTTCTCGAAGGCAGTCTTGATGCGTACACGATGCGCGGCATGGACTATCCTTTGCTCAAGCCTAACGAGAAAGCCAAGGATTTTACGGTTTATGATCTGGGTCCGGATATGGGTAGCAGTTTCATTACATTTAATCAGAACATGGGCGTGAATTCCAAGACCAATAAACCTTTTGTGGCGGCGCATAAGCAAGGCTGGTTTGCGGACATTCGTTTTCGTCGTTCGGTGGCGCATGCCGTGGATAAGAAGCGTATCATTGAAATTGTGAAAAATGGCCTGGGGTATCCGCAGGATTCGGCCGAGAGCCCTGGTGTTGGACAATTTTATTGTGCGGACGTGATGAAATATGCATTTGATCTTGATGCCTCCCGCGCCCTGTTAAAGGACATGGGTTTTACGGATAAGGATGGGGACGGCGTGCTCGAGGATGCAGAGGGTCGCAAGCTTGAGTTCAATCTTTATACGAATGCGGATAATGGTGAACGGGTTGATGTCGCGTCGATCATCCGTAGTGACCTGGAACGTGTGGGCATGAAGGTCAATTTGCAGCTCGTTGAATTCAATACATTGGTGGCCAAGCTCACATCGACGTATGATTGGGACGCGATCGTTCTGGGTTTGACCGGAAGCACGGATCCGCATTTTGGTCAAAACGTGTGGCGGTCATCGGGCCAGCTGCATTTGTGGAATCCCCAGCAGAAAACACCGGCCACGGATTGGGAAAAACGGGTGGATGCTATTTTTGAGGCTGCGGGTCAGGAATTCGACGAGGGAAAACGTAAGGCGTATTATGATCAGTATCAGAAGATCGTGGCCGAGGAATTGCCTGTGATCTATACGGCTTTGAGCGCACGGTTAACGGCTGTTAAGAATAAATTCGGGAATTTAAAGCCCGCGCCATTCGGTGGGGTGTTCCATAATTTGGAAGAGATCTACATCAAATGATCATCAGAATATATTCCAAAATGTATAGGAGTATAACGGGCGGGTCATGACCCGCCCCTACGAGCGTATGGGTCGATACATTATAAAACGTCTTTTAACTGCGGTTGCATTGCTCCTTGTCATGAGCTTTGTGACCTTCATGCTCATGCGCCTTACGCCGGGGAATTATCTGGATACGCTGCGGCTGGACCCGCAGATCTCCAAGGATACGCTGGCGTATTATGAGAAGCTGTATCAACTGGATAAACCTGCCTGGCAGCAATATCTTTTTTGGCTGGCTGGCCTTGTGCGCGGGGAGTTTGGGTATTCTTTTTATTATAATGTCCCTGTTGCCAAGATCATCGGATCCCGCCTGGGAAATACGTTCATCTTATCATTCGCGGCGTTCCTTTTAACCTGGATGCTGGCCATCCCGCTCGGCATTTGGGCTGCGCTCAATCGCGGACGCTGGGGCGATCGTGTGGCGCAATTCATTTCTTATATTGTGTTGTCTTTGCCCGGATTTTTTGTGGCCATGGTGCTTTTATTCTGGGCTAGTACGACGGGTTGGTTGCCTCTGGGGGGTATGGAAAGTCCGGGTGCTGAAGACCTCTCTTTATGGGCGCGCAGTTGGGACATGTTCAGGCATCTCATTATTCCGGCGACGGCATTGTCTTTGGGGTCGATCGCGGCCCTTCAAAAGATCATGCGCGGCAATATGCTGGATGTTCTCGGGCGTCAGTATATCCTGGCAGCGCGTGCGCGCGGGCTTCCGGAGCATCGCGTGATCTATGTCCATGCCCTGCGCAATGCCATTAACCCTATGATCACTCTTTTGGGCTATGAATTTTCGGCTCTGTTAAGTGGTGCGGCCCTGATGGAGATCATCACGAGCTGGCCGGGATTGGGGAGCCTTATGCTCACGGCTGTGCGTTCGAAAGATATTTATCTGGTCATGGCGAGCATGATGATGGGCGGAGTATTATTCGTGATCGGTAATTTGCTGGCGGATATCGCTTTGGCCAAAGCTGATCCAAGGATACAAATAAAGTAACCTCGGAGGTTCCGCATTGCCGAAGGCAATGACGGATCCTGCGAGGTTACGAGCGAAGCGAGTGGGGATCTATGAGTGAGTTTAAATTAGCCTGGCAGAGATTTGTGAAGGACCGCGTGGCGCTGATCGCCCTATGGGTCCTGGGGATCCTCTATGCCGCGGCACTCTTTGCCGATGTGATCACGCCGTATTCCCTGCGTGACGAATCGCGCCTGCATACGTATTGTCCTCCGACCGCGATCCATTTCTTGACGTCCGACGGGCATTGGGCAGGGCCGTATGTGCGCGGGGTGGCCATGTCATATGATGAATACCGTCGCCGCATTTATCGCGAGACGGATGAGGCGTATCCTTTAAAATTTTTTGGGAAGGGTGAGTCTTACAAGTTCCTGGGAGTTGTGACATGGGACCGTCATCTTTTGAGTGTCGATGCGCCGGGGCGCGTTTATCTTTTAGGTGCAGACAGCCGCGGGCGTGATATTTTTTCGCGCATTATCCATGGTGCGCGCGTGTCTTTGACCATTGGTCTTTTCGGTGTCCTGATTTCATTTGTGCTCGGCCTTCTGGTCGGCGGGATCGCGGGCTATTTCGGGGGGCGCATCGATAATATTCTTATGCGCATGTGCGAGATGGTGATGATGGTGCCGGGTTTCTATCTTTTACTTGCTTTGCGTGCGGCAGTCCCTGACACGCTTAATTCACTTCAGGTTTATGCGGCCATTGTGATCATCCTCGCGTTCATTGGCTGGGCGGGCTTGGCGCGTGTTATCCGCGGGATGTGCCTGTCGCTCAAAGAGCGTGATTATGTGCTGGCCGCACGCACCATGGGTTTGACGGATATGGAGATCGTGATGCGTCATATTTTACCGCACACCATTTCTTATTCGCTGGCCGCGGTCGCGTTAGCCGTGCCCGGTTATATTCTGGGTGAGTCAGCGCTGAGTTTGATCGGCCTGGGTATTCAGGATCCGTATGCGAGCTGGGGGAACATGTTATCTGAAGCCATGAATATCGTGCGCATTCAGTTTGCCCCGTGGATCCTTTGGCCTGCGTTCTTTATTGCCCTCACGGTCATGTGTTTTAATCTTATCGGGGACGCCTTGCGTGATGCGTGGGACCCGATGTTAAAAGGACGGGGGGATCAGCCATGAACGAGGCTATTGTCTCTGTTAAGAATTTAACATTGGCGCTCGCTGAAAGCCCGGCAACACTGATCCTGGATGATGTATCGCTGGTTGTGCCGCGGGGTTCTATCGTCGGTGTTGTGGGCGGTTCGGGCAGCGGGAAGACGACCCTTGGTCTTGCGATGCTGGGCCTGATCCCGTCGGCCATGCAGGTTAAGACGGGCAAGATCTTGTGGGAAGATCGTGATCTTTTGATGCGGGGGCCAGAGGAATTGCGCCGGATGCGGGGTGCGCGCGTGAGCATGTCGTTTCAGGAAGCAGCGAGCGCGTTCGATCCTGTGTTCACGGTGGGAGACCAGATCCTTGAGGCCATGGCAGCGCATAACCCGTCCGCGGGGAAGTTGGCCCGGCAAAAGATGTTTGATCTTTTATCGCTTGTTGAGGTTCCTGACCCGCGTCGGGTGGCAGCAAATTATCCGCATGAATTATCCGGCGGGCTGAGGCAGCGCGCGATGTTGGCGCTGGCGTTAAGTGCCAAGCCGTCCGTGTTGATCGCTGATGAGCCAACGAGTAGCCTGGATGTGACCCTGCAAGCGAGGGTGATGCAGCTTTTTCGTAAATTGCGCCGGGATCTTGGTCTTTCGATCGTTCTTATCGCGCATGACCTGGGGATGGTTGAGCGTCTTGCGGACGAGATGGTGGTGCTTTCCAAGGGTTGTGTGGTCGGGAAAGATCATCCGTATGCGCGCGCGTTGATGTCCGCGCAGGAGATGTGATATGCTTTTAAGAGTGAATGATGTTTACAAGACTTTTCCGGGTCCGGTCGCCGCACTGGATGGCGTCAGCCTGGATGTGCATTCCGGCGAACACGTGAGTATTGTCGGCGAGTCCGGTTGCGGCAAGACGACACTGGCGCGTGTGATCATGGGCCTGGTTGATCCGGATGAAGGCAGTGTTATTTTTAACGGACATCCTTTGTTGACGGCACATTCACGACGGGGTGACTTTTCCCGTCAGGTGCGGATGGTTTTTCAGGATCCGTTCTCAAGCTTGGATCCGCGCTATTCTGTACGCGCGATCCTTAAAGAAGCTTTGAGGCGCGAACCGAAGATGACCCCCGGTGAAGATTTTCTGCGCATGCGTAAGGTCCTGGATCTGGTGCGTATGCCGGCTGATATTTTGACGCGTTATCCGCATGAGTTTTCCGGGGGTGAAAGGCAGCGTATCGCCATTGCCCGTGCGCTGATGACATCACCGAAACTGCTTATTCTGGATGAAGCTGTTTCATCGCTGGATGTGCTCGTGCAGCAGGAGATCCTGGCGATGCTGGAGGAACTTCAGCAGCGCATGCCCGTAACATATTTTTTTATTTCGCATAATTTGCGTGTGGTCAGGCGTTTGAGCCGCAAAGTGGCGGTCATGTATCAGGGGCGTATCGTCGAATATGCAGACCGCGACACGCTGTTTAATGCGCCGTCGCATCCGTACACTCAGGTTTTGTTAAAAGCGGCATTCAATTATGAGGTAAGTCCATGAGTCTTGAATTCTACCGTAAATTGACCCAGTTCTTCGGCATTCTGGCTTTGGGCGTACTTTTTGCCCTGATCGCTTTTTCGTCGGTGGTTGAGATCAAGGATCTTGATCTGTGGCTGCATATGAAAATGGGCGAGGTCATTACAACGACCGGACAGGTTCCGTCCCACGATATCCTCTCGGGTACGATCGCGGGCAAGCCCTGGATCAATCACGAATGGCTTTTTCAGACCGTGGTGTATTCCGTGCGTACGGCCTTTGGCCTCGATGGTTTGCTGTATATGCAGGCGTTCCTGGTGCTCCTTGCCTTTACGCTTCTTCTTTTGTGGACGTATCGGCGTGACCGGCAACTTGTGATCTTGCCTTTGTTGTTTTATGTTTTGCAGGTTTACCAGACGCGTTTCACCGTGCGTCCGGATATCTTCAGCGTTGTCTTTTTTATTTTATTCTTGATCATTCTCATCACATCCATTGAGCGTCGATGGTCTTTGTTTGTGTTATTTCTCCTGCAAGTTGTGTGGGGGAATATGCACGGCTTCTTTGTTTGGGGGCCGATCCTTGTCATGACGTTCTTGGTCGCGGAAACGTTTAAGCGTTATGCGCCATTACCACAGGGCTGGCGCGATGAGGGTCGTTTGTCGGATGAGGGATATCAACGTCTGGGCATTGGCTTTCTCGTTGTGCTTGCGGCCATGTTGGTTAATCCGATGACATTTCAGGGTGCGATCTATCCGCTGAAGGTCCTGGTCGGACTTTCGGGTGATAATCAGATGTTCTTTAAATTCATCACGGAACTCCAGCCATCGATCAAAGCTGCGACTTTGTGGGATCTGGGTGATCAGATGCCGTTTAAAACATTGATCATTGTTTCGGCGATCAGTTTTGTGTTGAACATCCGCAAGATCAATCTGGGGCTGTTTCTGGTATGGGCCATGGTGTTGTTCTTTTCGATATCTGCGGTGCGTAACATGATCTATTTTGCAATTATTGCTTATGCGGCGACGCTTATCAATGTCAGCCGTCTTGATCTTAACGCGATCATCCCCGTGCGTTTTATGCGTGAGGAGTTTGAATTGTTAACTGGGTGGCTGGTCAAGCTCGGGATCATATTCTTTCTTCTTAATTACGGCGGGGATATGGCCCAGTTTGGTTATTATGACTTCAATAAATATGAGAGAAAGAGTGAGTTCCTGGGTGTGGCGCAACGCACATTTCCTGAGGGTGCGGTTGACTTTGTGGTGAAGAACAAGATCGCAGGGCCTGTCTTTAATGACTTTAATTCAGGGGCTTATCTGGTGGGGCGGGCTTATCCAGCTATCAGGGTGTTCATGGACGGACGTACTGAGGTGTATGGCGCGAAGTTCTTCAAGGGGGTTTATAACAAGATCTGGGAAGATGGGGATGAGAAGGTCTTTGATGAAGCTGTGGCCCGGTATCATCTTAAAGCCGCGGTCATTGGGGCTGCGTTTTCCCGTCCGTCAGAAAAATTCTTAAAGATGTTCGTGGGGCGCAAGGATTGGAAGCTTGTTTATTTTGATCATGATGGTCTTGTTTTCTTGCGGGATATTCCAGAGAATGCAGCGCTTATCCGCGAGTTCGGTATCGACTTTAAGACATGGAAGGCTCCGGTTTCGGATATTCATCGCACGGCCTCGGCTAAAGTCACGCCTTATCGCGAATCGAACAGGGCGGTGATGCTTGTGCGCATGGGATATTTTGATCAGGCGCTTGAGCAGGCAGATGCGGCTCTTGCAGTTTCTCCGGCATGGCGGGATGCGTTCGAGGTTAAAGGGCAGGTTTATGCTGATCGCAAGGATCATGTGAAAGCATTTGAGAATTATCGACTGGCCTTGTTACAGGATTCGGGGGATGTGCGACTGCGTCGCGGGCTTGCTTTGGCGTACGTGGGATTGGGTGAATATGATCATGCTTTGGAGCAGGCGGATCGTTTGGATGAGGTGGTTGGAGATCCTTCAGGGCCGTATGTGCGGGCCAAAGTGTTCGTGAAAAAGAAGCAATATGAAAAAGCATATGATATATTAGTTAAATACGTTTTCCCTCTGGGAAAAGGTTTAGCCGAGATCGTGGCTATCGGGGATTTTTGTGTGGAAGATAAGGCTTATGATTGGGCTGTCAAGGCTTATGCCCTGGCGGTCAGGAAAGATGACAAGGATATGGATGTGCTAAAGAAGTTAAAGGATGCGCAGTTGAAAATGAGAGGGGCACAATGAACGGACAGTTTAAGACCAGGAATGTTCTGACATTCATTTTGGCCGGCGGTAAGGGGGAGCGTTTGAATCCTCTGACGCGCGACCGTGCCAAACCTGCGGTCCCGTTCGGCGGGATCTACCGTATCATTGACTTTACACTTTCCAATTGCATCAATTCAGGTCTGCGCCGTATTTTTGTGTTGATCCAGTACAAGTCTTTTTCTTTGCAGAAGCATATTCTCGCCGGGTGGGATGTGGTTTCTTCGCAGCTCGGTGAGTTCATTGATCCTATTCCCGCGCAGCAGCGCCTGGGTGAAGATTGGTATAAGGGCACGGCAGATGCGATCTATCAGAATATTTATGCGATGCAGGACCATAATGCTGAGCTGGTCCTTATTCTTGCCGGTGACCATTTGTACAAGATGGATTACCAGAAGATGATCGAGGCGCATTTGGCGAATAAGGCTGACGTGTCGGTATCCTGCATCAAAATGCCGCGTGAAGAGTCGCCTCATTTTGGCGTGATCGAGGTTGATAAAAAGAATTTCATTTCAGGGTTTCAGGAGAAGCCGCAGGCGCCTAAAACGATCCCCGGAGATTCGGCTCATATTTATGCGTCGATGGGTATTTACTTGTTTAATGCCAAGGTGCTGGCCTCTGAACTTGAGCGCGATGCCGCGGATGTTCGTTCTGATCATGATTTCGGCAAGAACATTATTCCCAAAATGGTGGGTTTAAATAAAAAGGTTTTGGCGTACGATTTTGGCCAACAGTCCAATTATTGGCGTGATATCGGAACGCGTGACGCGTATTATCAAGCTAATATGGACCTTGTGCGGCCAAGCCCCTCGTTTGATCTTTATGACAAAACATGGCCTTTGCGTTCGCACCATTCTCATTATCCGCCGGTGTCATTGCGTACGGTGCATGAGAAAGGTGTCGAGGTCCCGGGTGTGGTGATCGATTCGATCGTTTCTCCAGGATGTGTGATCGAAGGGGGCCGTGTGGAGCGCTCGGTCCTTTCGGCACAGGTGATGATCCGCAAGCATGCGAATGTCCAGGATTCTGTCCTGATGGATGGTGTTGTGGTGGGTGAAGGAGCATATCTGAAGAACACGATCGTAGATAAGCAGGTCGCGATCCCCGCCGGGGAGAAGATTGGCTATGACCTTGAGCTTGACCGCACCCGTTTTGCCGTTACGGCATCCGGTATTGTTATTGTTGCCAAAAAGACCGCGATCCCGGACTTGACATAATGATCGTTCAGCCCAAGATCAAAGGTTTTATCTGCACAACAGCCCATCCTCTGGGCTGTGCACGCAATGTCCAGGACCAGATCGATCATGTGATCCAGAAAGGCCCGGTTACGGGAGGCCCCAGGAAGGTCCTTGTCATCGGAGCATCGGCAGGGTTTGGTCTGGCTTCGCGTATTGTCGCCGGGTTTGGCTGTCGTGCCGCGACGTATGGTGTTTATTTTGAAAAGCCGGCGGAGGATAATCGTACGGCTTCTGCCGGGTGGTATAACACGGCCGCTTTCGAAAAAGCAGCACGGGCTAACGGGCTTTATGCCAAGAGCGTGTGCGGTGATGCGTTCTCTGATAAGATCAAACGTCATGTGATCAAAGATATTAAAAAGGACCTTGGCCAGGTTGACATGGTCATTTACAGCCTTGCTTCGCCGCGGCGCAAGCACCCCAAAACAGGCGAGATATTCAAGTCCACCCTTAAGTCCATTCAGGGCGCGTATTCTAATAAATCTTTTGATTTTGACAAGAATGAGGTTATTCAGGTGTCGCTGCGTCAGGCCACGACCGACGAGATCATAGATACTGTTATGGTCATGGGCGGGGATGACTGGCAGATGTGGATCGAACTTTTAAAAGCACAGAACCTGCTTGCCCCGGGTTGTTTGGCGGTGGCATACTCTTATATTGGTCCTGAGGTGACACAACCGATCTATCGTCAGGGGACCATTGGTGCGGCTAAAGATCATTTGGAAACAACGGCCCGCACTCTGGATAAATTAATGGCTCAGGTTGGAGGCAGGGCCGTGGTGTCGGTCAATAAAGCACTTGTGACACAGGCCAGTTCAGCGATCCCGTTCATTTCGCTTTATATTGTGCTTCTTTTGAAACAGATGAAAGCGCGTGGCATTGATGAAGGTTGCATTGAACAGATGGACCGCCTGTTCCGTGAAAAGCTTTTTAGTGGGCGATTGCTTCAGGATATTCCTGTCGATGATGAAGGCCGCGTGCGTGTGGATGACCTGGAAATGCTTCCGGATGTTCAGGCTGCGGTCAAAGAGATCTGGAAAAATGTAACTACGGAAAATGTCCTGCGTCACGGGGATGTTGAAGGCTATAATAAGGAATTCTTGAAACTGTTTGGTTTTGGTCTTCCGGGTGTGAATTATGATGAAGATGTTGAAATAGATGTTAAGATCCATTGAACGTTCAAGAATGTCAAAGAACCGCACTCCCTGTTTGTAACCCGCATAAAACCCGTCGAAAAATAATTCATTACTTTATTGACACTCTTTATTCTTGTCTATAAATTAAAGGTGCTCAGACACGATATATAGTGCCTGCAGCAATCTTTTTATTCAATATATTGTAATCCCAGTGAGGCGTTTATGGAACAGATCGGTACTTTGATGACTATCGATGAAGTGGCGGATTACTTGCGTGTCAAAAAGCGCACGGTTTATGACTGGGTAAAAAAAGGCAAGATCCCGGCGATGAAGACCGTCGGTCTCTGGCGTTTCCGCAAGGACCGTATTGATACCTGGCTTGAAGAAGATTCGGGTGTCAAGGAATCCGAGGTTGTGATCAATAAATAAGGATTTTTACAGGAGTGTAACCTGATGTATTTCAAGAAACTTGAAATTTTCGGTTTCAAATCTTTTGCTGAAAAGACAGTCCTCCATTTTGAACCTGGCATTACAGCTGTTGTCGGCCCGAACGGGTGCGGGAAAAGCAACGTGTTTGATGCGATCCGCTGGGTGCTGGGTGAGCAAAGTGTTAAGCAGCTCAGGGGCGGCGCCATGGAAGATGTTATCTTCAATGGCACGGACAGTAAGTTGGCGCTGGGTTTTGCTGAGGTGAGCGTGACGTTCGAGAATAGTGCCCGCACGCTTCCTGTTGAACATGATGAAGTGACTGTTACGCGCCGTTTGTTCCGTTCCGGCGAAAGCGAATATTTGATCAATAAGGCACCGGTTCGTTTGAAAGATATTGTGGAAGCCTTTATGGGCACAGGCGTTGGTGCTGAGTCTTATTCTCTGGTCCAGCAGGGCAAGGTTGACCTTGTTGTAAGCGCCAGGCCCGATGACCGTCGCCAGATCTTTGATGAGGCGTCCGGTATTACAAAATATAAGGCCAAGAAGCGCGAGGCCATGAACAAGCTGCAGGAAACAGATGACAATCTTTTGCGTTTGAACGACATTGTCGTTGAAGTTAAGCGGCAGATCACATCTGTCGAGCGTCAGGCGAGCAAGGCTCGGCGTTATAAGGAAGAATTTGAGAAATTAAAAAGCCTTGAGCAGGTGTTCGCGTTTTATCAGCTTGATGAGTTCGGCAAGGAACGCACATCGATCCAGGATGCGACCTCGGCGATGAAGGGCAAGGAAGAAGGCCTGGCTCAGGAGCTTGAGGAATTTCGTCAGGTCGTTGACCGTGAAATGATCGTTTTGGAAGATCTTGAACAAAAGGTTCAGGAAGTCCGTGAACATGATATGAAACTTGAGAATCAGATCGAATTGGGAAGCCGCCAGATCGGGTTCAATGAGGAGCGTTTGGAAAATTTGGCTCAGAATGAAAAGCGTGTTGCTGAGCAGAAGGAACATCTGGTGGAGAAGTGTCGGGTTGAAGAAGGCAAGGTCTCCGAGCTTGAAACGATGCTGGCATCTTTTGCCGTGGAATTTACGGCTTCGACCGAGGATTTGGAGAAGAAGCGCGCGTTTCTGGCAGGTGCTGTTGCCATGATCCAGGAGTATGAACAGGGTCTGCGTTCGGATGAAGAGAATATCCGTCAGATGGGAGCGCGTTTACTGGCGATGCGCCATGATCTGACCGAGATCATGAAGGCGCGTGAAGGATATCTTGCCCGTCGTAGCCGCCTGGATGTCGAGCAGTCCAAGGTTGCGCTTGAGCGTGCCGAGGTGGAGCGTAAACTCAACGGTCTTTCCCAGGGTATCCGTGAGATCATGGCCAAGCGCCAGGCGATCCTGGATGAGGTTGGGCGTGAAAAAGCGGTGCTTGCAGCGACGCAGAGTGAACTGGCGGAGCTCAATGTATCCATTGAAGGTTTGGAACGTAAGAAACTTTTTCTTATTTCTCAGAAAGAATTTATTGAGAAGCTGCATGTTCAATATCAGGACATGCCGGATCCCGTGGTCACGGGGCGTTTCTTTTCACCCATCCCGCCGGCGGATCGTCATACCGGTTTTATCGGGAAGCTGAAGTCCTTCAGTCAGGTTCCTGCCGAGCGCCAGGATGATCTGCGCAAACATCTCGAAGGCATGGACGCAAGCGCAGCGAATGGCCTTTACGAGATCATTTGTGAAACAAAATTTGTTGAGCTGGACCCGCAGGCGATCGCCGGCGAGATCGCGGCCATTGATGAAAAACTCGTCGGACTTGTGGCCCAGCGGGATGAAAAACTTGTCACGATCGCCGAGCGCGCGCGCGTCGTCGAGCGTCTTTTGCAGGATGTGCATACCGAGGACCGCCGCCTTTCTGTCTTTGAGGCCCAGCACAGCGATATCGGTGTGGAAGCACAGAAACTTCTTCAAGAGCTCAGTGCGGTCGATCAGGAGATCCTGGAAGCTGATTCTGGTCTGGCCCGTTTGAATGAGGACGAAGCCCGTTTGACCGGCGAGGTTGGTCTTCTCGACGGGGATATTCATTCGCGCGAAGAGTCCATGAAAGCGCGCATCGAGACGTTGGCGTCCAAGCGTGTTGAGCGTGAAGAAGCTGCGGTTTCCCTGGCACAGTTCGAGTCCGAAATGAGCGCGATGCGCGAGCGTGAGAAATCATGGCGAGATAATTTGCAGATGTTCCGTGCGTTGTTAAACGGGTACTTGGATGAAATGAACCATTTGACGGAGGAAGCTGCGTCGTTTGGTGAGCGCCGCGAGAAATTGCATGCGGATATTGAACAGTTGGAAGGGTCGATCACGGCCTTGCGTGCCGAGAAAGATGGGCTGAAGGATTCTCTTATTCGTCTTGAGTCTGAGGAAAAGGATATATCACAGCGCATGAACAGTTTGCGTGCCCAGATCGCGGGCATGGAAAAGGAACTTGCCAATGGCCGTGATACGGCGCATGAAATGGCCATGCGTTCCCAGCAGCTCGATTTCCAGGAGCAGTCGGTCAAAGAGCGCATGCTTCAGAAATATAATATTGATGTGACGGTGGCTGCGGCTCTGGAAATGCCGTCTGTGGTCGTGCCAGAGATGGTCTGTGAAAGCGGCGAGATGGTGCAGCCTACGGTGGATATTGAAGCACTTAAGGCCGAGATCCAGGTGCTGTCCAAGCGCTGTGATTCTTTTGGAGGCGTGAACCTTTTGGCCATTGAAGAGTTTGAAGAGCTTAAAGGCCGTTTTCAATTTCTGACCAAACAGCAGGCCGATCTTTTGGAAGCCAAAACATCTTTGGAGCAGACGATCCGCAAGATCAACAAGACCACGCGTGAGCTTTTCATTGATACCTTTACCAAGGTCAATGAGCAGTTCCGTCAGTATTTCAAGGTTCTGTTCAATGGCGGTGAGGCGCAGCTGGTCCTTATGGATCCGGAGAATGCGCTGGAATCCGGCATTGAGATCATTGCACGGCCTCCGGGAAAGAAACTCCAGACCATCAGCCTTTTATCGGGCGGTGAAAAGACCATGACGGCCATTGCGCTTATTTTTGCGGTGTTCAGGGTTAATCCGAGTCCCTTCTGCGTTCTGGATGAAATTGATGCGGCTTTGGATGAAGCTAACGTTGACCGTTTTTCATTGGTCCTTAAGGAATTCGCCAGGATCTCGCAATTCATTGTTATCACGCATAACAAAAAGACCATGCAGCATGCGAATGTCATGTATGGTGTGACCATGCAGCAGCGCGGCATTTCGAAGGTTGTCTCGGTGAAGTTCTCGGAGTATAAACCCGAGGCTGTTGTGGTCAAGGCTGAGCCCGCGGCTGTGGTTGAAGCTCCTCAGAAGGTCGAAGAGCCAAAAGTCGAAGAATTCGCCGGCGTGTAGATCTTTTAAGAAAACGTTTTCAGAATAATTGATTTATGGGTCATAAGATTAGTTATGCCAAGGACTTAAGTCCTTGGCATTTCTTTTGTCCAGACCTTGCCGGAGCGTGTGGGGGGATGCTATACTTTGGCATATTCCCTGTTTCTTTAGGTGGCGACTTGGATTTGTTGACACTCTTTTAAAACATATGTTATACTTCAACACTTCAAACTGGGTTTGAATGGTTGGCACTAAACTTATTGATATATAAATGATTTAAGGTGTTCTTATGGAATTTTTAAAGAGTCTTAATTGGGTCGATATTCTCATTGCAGCTTTGTTGATCAGGACGCTTTATATCGGTTATAAAATGGGTTTTGTGATAGAGTTCATGAAGACAGTGGGTGCATTGACGGCTGTCTTTTTTGCTTTCCATTATTACACAAAGTTGGCTGTGTTCATGGTGCATGCTACCGGTGGCAAGGGTGGTGTGACGGATGCCCTGTTTCAGGCTATTGCCTTTACATTGATTTGGGCTTTTACGGTTATTATTATTAAATTCGTACGTGACGGCATCTTCCTGGTCTTTATGGTTCAGACTATTTCCATGTTTGACAGATGGGGTGCTGTGGCTGTGGCTGTTGTGCGCTTCTCTTTGACGGCAAGCATGCTTCTGTTCGTGTTTCTTCTGATGGATCAGCCTTATATGGAACGTATGACCGTCTCGTCGTTCTCGCAACAGAATGTTCTTTTTCTGGCACCTGATACGTATCGGAAAATAACCAATGGATTTGTGGCCAAGTTGTTCCCGAACCAGAAGGTGAATACGGCGGTTACGGAAGAATTGTACGAGGCCGGCAAGAAGTAAGCCCGGATCGATGAGTCTAAGGAGCATGGCGCGTGAGTTTGATCCCGGAAGATATCATAACGCGCGTTCTTGAGCGGACCGATATTGCTGAGTTGATCGGCACGTACACGCCGCTGAAGCGCGCAGGAAAGAATTTCAAAGCTCTTTGTCCGTTTCATAATGAAAAGACGTCGTCATTCGTGGTGACGCCTGACAAGCAGATCTTTCATTGCTTCGGATGCGGCGTGGGTGGGAACGCTATTTCTTTTGTGATGAAGCTTGAGAGGTTGGAATTTCCTGAGGCGGTGCGGTTCCTGGCCGAGAAGGCAGGCATTGAGGTTCCGGATCAGGCACCTGACGGCCCTCAGAATGATGGCACACGGGATAAGGTTTTTGCGGCGAATGCTCTGGCCGTTGAATATTTTCATCATAATCTTGTTGCGGGTCGTGAGAGTGAAGTCGCTGTGGCGCGTGATTATCTGAAGAACCGCAAGCTTAATCTCGACGCGGTCAAGTGTTTCAAGATCGGTTATGCGTACGATGCGTGGGATGGTCTTAGCAGTCATTTGCGTTCCAAGGGGGTTGACCCCGCGATCATTGAGAAGTCAGGATTAGTTGTAGCGCGCGATGG
>CAJBYM010000003.1 GCA_903959815.1 Candidatus Omnitrophota bacterium | reverse complement strand
GCGCTGCGTTAAGAAGAAGATTGATGAACACTTGTTTGAGCTGTTCTTCATTCGCATCAACCGCCGGCACATCCCCATATTCTTTAATAAGCTCGGCCTTACACATGATCTCACCGGCGACCATGCTCATGATCCCTTCCATCGCATCATTCACCCGTGTCAATGCCTTCTGACCATGCGATGCATAAGAAAAATGCTGGAGAGCCGTGACGATCTTATGGATGCGCTCAACACCGTAAAGAGTTTCTTTAAGAAGATTGGCCACATCTTCCTTAACGAACATAAGATTCGACTTGTCCTCGACATCTTTGATCACATTTTGCAGCTCTTTAAGCTTCACCATATCCGTTTCATCGATCGCCGCCTTGATCTTTTCATACTCAGCGATAAGATTCAAGAAGGTACGGACATATTGAGAAAGGGCAGTTAAATTGCCTTGAATAAAACCCAAAGGATTATTGATCTCATGCGCTACCCCCGCCGCAAGGATCCCTATAGCGGCAAGTTTCTCGGACTGAAGAAGTTTGTCCTGGGCCTTTTCCAGTTCCTCATTAATGTTCTTAACATCTTGTAAAGCGCGCATCAGATGAAGCTCATTCTCGCGGATATCCTGCTCGATCTTCTTGCGCTCGGTAATATCCAAAATAACCCCGACGATCCCGCGCGGACGGCCATCACGGTAAGATAAAACCGACTTATAAAAAACCACATCCCTGAATGTCCCATTGGCATTAGAAACCTTGCCTTCATACTGCTGGCGCCCACCTTTTTCCATAACCTCAAGATCAGCGCGATGGTACTTATCCGCAAGATCTCTGGGCGCCACATCAAAAACCGTAAACCCGATGATCCTTTCTCTCGGAAGACCTAAATATTCCTCAAACGATTGATTGCAACTACGATAAAACCCATTCTCGTCCTTAAAAAAGACAGGGTTGGGCATGGCTTCAACCATATCCTTCATCTGTAACTCCGCTTGCGTGCGAAGTTCATTCGAATGCTCCAGGTCTTCTTTAGCCCGACGAAGATTTTCAAAAGCAACCTTCAGCCTATCTTCCGCCTCATGGGTGCGGATCTGCCATAAGAAAAACCCTCCCATGAAGATCACGATCAACATTAAGATACCAACAATCTGGATCTTCGCTTGAAAGGATTGGACAGCAAAAATGGAAAGGTTGACATCAACACCCTGGACAGCAACAACCTGCCCCGTCTCAAATGACCGCACCGGCACAAACCCCGACACAAAAACACCCCACTGGACCCGATAGGGGCCGATCACACGCTCTTGCCCGTCATGAAAAACCTTGTAAAGTTCCTCCGGAGCATCCTTATAAACATCACCCGGTGGAGAATACCCAGGATCATCTTCAGAGATAGAATCCGTTGAAAAAACGATCTTTCCCTCACGCATAACCATCAAATAGATCCAACGAACATCTCCACGAGGCTTAAGCGCCCGTCCAAAAGCCAACTGCTGTTCACGCAAACGGATATGCTCAGGAATATTCAAATCCTGCTGTGTGAATGAAAGCTTCTCGATCCAGCGGGGATTAACCCCGGCTGTCACAACCCTGGCCACACTTAACAGATCGTTCTTTTGATCAGATTCAACTTTATTTTCAACCCATGAAACAAACAACCATCCGGTCAACAAAACAGCTCCTAAGCAAAGAACAAAGATCCGTTCCCAAAAGACAATGAACTTCCCCGCACCCGCAGAAATCTTTTGTTTGACAACACGCGCATGATAAATCCATAAAGCGATCGTCGCTGCAACGATGAAGATGCCACGCAGTATCTGAACGGGAAACCCAAAATTCTTTAAAAAAACTTCCTGATTCCAAAATCCAATCGGCAAAACACCTATTTCCGGAAGAACTGTGAGCGTAAAAACATAACACCCCATAAAGATCATGCTCAAACGTAAAAGGCTCCTTTGCCAGGGCCCCTGCCCTTCTTTAACAAAAAGAGACAGCCCCCCCAACATCCATCCCCCCACAAGGAACGGAACAAAGACGGCTGTCATAAAATGAGCCAGCTTCCATCCTCCCATCGTGACACCCGAAACAATCAAGATCAAAAGGAGGAGCCCGCCGCATATCCTTAAAAACGCCAAGCCGTATCTTTTCACATGGCTATAAATAATCTCCAAGAATACAAGGATCGCCGCACCCAATAGAAAGACTGCAACCAGATCAACCAAAGGCGGAGCCTTGATGATCGGCTCAATTAAATGAAGAACATCATGAAGCCCCATAAAAAATATAAAAAGACCCAGCCATTTCCAAAAAGAACGGCCATGCAAAGAGTAATAATTCAAGAAACACACGGTAGAAAACAACAGGAAGGCAAGCCCCAAGCGCAAGAGCGGATAATGAGCGTACTGAAGTGTTATCATATCCATGCCGTTATGCTACCAGAAAAAAATGTTACTTGCCAACCTCTTCATCCTTAAATTTCACCCTGTTTGACTTTTAGAGAAGGCTTTGTTATTCTGAAGCCTATGAAAAAGATCAAAGTCGCTGTCATCGGCGTCGGTCATCTTGGATCCCGCCATCTTAAAACCTATCATCAGCTCAAAGATATCGTTGAACTCGTCGGTATTTCTGATGTGAACAAAGACCAGGGACAAAAACTAGCCCGTGAATTCCATACCATTTTCTTTCCCGACTACCGAGAACTGATCGGAAAGACAGAAGCTGTCAGCATCTGCACACCCACCTTAAGCCACTGTGAGATTGGACTGGCTTTCTTGAATGCCGGCATCCATACCCTCATTGAAAAACCCATTGCCATGAACGTCGACGAAGCAGACCAGCTTGTTGCCGCTGCGCAAAAACACAACTTAAAACTTCAGATCGGCCACATTGAGCGTTTCAACAATGCTTTTCAGGCCATCAAAGATATTGCGCGTGACGCAAAATTTATCGAATGCCATAGGTTGAACCATTTTCCCAACCGCTCCCTCGACATCGGTGTCGTCATGGACCTGATGATCCATGATATTGATATCGTCCAGGGATTGATCAACGCGCCTGTCACCGACATACAGGCCATCGGGATCAATGTCTTAACCGATAAAGATGACATCGCGAATGTTCGCCTCACGTTTGAGAATAAAGCCGTGTGCAACCTGACCGCAAGCCGCATTTCCCCCGAAGTCATGCGCAAGATCCGCATTTTTATCCCCAACGCCTATATCTCACTGGACTATGTCAAACAAGAGGCCTTCATTTACCGTAAAGACGGGGCTGCGATCACGCGTTCTGCCCTGCCGATCGAAAAAGAAGAACCTCTCAAACGCGAACTGGCTCATTTTATTGAATGCGTACGTGAAGATAAAAAACCCATCGTTTCAGGAATTGAAGGCCGGGACGCTCTTAAGACTGCTTTAGCCATCCAAAAGATCATATGGACCGACCACCTCAAAAAATCCTGATCATTGCCGGTGAAGAATCCGGGGATATGCGCGCCGCTTCACTCGTGCATGAGATCAAACATCTATGCCCAAACGTCGAATTTACGGGTATCGCCGGTGACCGCTGCCGACATGAAGGTGTCAAAACGTTTACGGATATGACTGAACTCGCGGTCATCGGTTTTACCGAAGTGATAAAAAACATCATGCGGATCAAGCGCATTTTTGACCTGACCCTTGAACATGCCCGCCAACAACGTCCCGATCTGGCTATTCTCGTTGATTATCCCGGCTTTAACCTGCGCCTGGCCAAAGAACTCAAAAAGATGGGGATCAAAGTCATCTACTACGTAAGCCCTCAGGTATGGGCCTGGAAAGAATCCCGTGTGGAAACGATCAAACGCGTCGTAGACCGCATGCTCGTCCTGTTCCCTTTTGAAAAAGACCTTTATGCACGTCACGGCTATACCGCGGACTTTGTCGGGCATCCGCTGATAGATGAGGCCCATGCGCATACACCCCGTGATATATTCCTTAACCAGATCAACCTCAATCCTCAAAAACCTGTTCTGGCTATTCTCCCGGGATCACGCGACAAGGAAATCTCGCGGCACCTGCCCGTCATGCTTCAGGCCGCACAACTGGTCCAGAAAGAACAACCCGACGTACAACTTGTCCTGTTAAAAGCAAAGAATCTGAGTAAGGACATTTTTACATCTTATCTGCTCAACGCCCCCACAGGCATCAAGATCTCTGAAGATTATTATGATGCGCTCAACGCCTGTGATGCCGCCATGGTCTGCTCCGGAACGGCAACGCTGGAAACAGGCCTCATGGCAAAACCCATGGTCGTTGTTTATAAAACTTCGTGGGCCACCTGGTTCATCGCCCGCATGGTAGTAAAAATCCCTTGCATCGCTCTGGTCAATATTGTCGCGGGAAGAAAAATAGCTGAAGAATTGCTGCAAAATAATGCCTCACCCGAAGCCATTGCCCAGGAAACGTTAAAACTCCTCGAACCAGCCCACGCCTTAAAGATGCGCCACGACCTCTCTTCAATTAAAACCCTTCTTGGTGCATCCGGCGCCAGTCAACGTGCCGCTCGTGTGGTCATAGAAGAACTCTCTGAAAAATAAACAAGCCGTTTCTCCCTCTCGGGAAAAACGGCTGTTACGCGCAAGATCAACGATCCTTATACAAACTTATCTCGGACCATATCCCAAAAAGTCGTCGGTGTAAAACGGCCAATATACTTGGAGGCACCAGCTTCCATGCAATCATTCTTGGCCTGGCGAAGTTCCTCAATGCCCTGCATGCTGCCGATATCTTCCGGCGCAAACTGGGTAAAAACAAGAATGTCCATGCTGCTAAGCCTTGTGAAACAACGCAGCGACCGTATCACATCACGGCTGGGCACATCCCCTTTGACCAAAACATCAATGAGCACGGCCCGCGGCATGAGGATCAAAGAATTCGAAATGAACTCGATCGGATCGGTACTGGCCCCGACAACACAGCCTTGATCTTGCAGGATCTTGGCCATGTCCTTATTGACCACCGCATTGGCGCCCAACAGTAAAGCCTGCTTATTCTTACGCTCAAGATCAGCACAGGTAAAAATATATTCGACCTTATGGATCAGTTTCTCAGCGTCGAGAGGCTTAGGTAAGAAATGTTCGACACCGAGCGTTTGAAATGATTCGCGGAAAATACGATTGTCAGTGATGATAACGATCGGGATGTTCGCCAAACGCGGTGTTTTCTTGATCTCCTTATAAAGATCAACACCATCCATGACAGGCATAACAACGTCAGTGACAACAAGATCAACCAGCGCTGTCTGCAGGATATCCCACGCTTCTTTACCATTGCGCGCCGTCTCGACCGCATACCCCTGCGACTGAAGTTTCTGTCGAGCCAGAGCCACGACCGTAGGTTCATCGTCAGCGATCAAGATCCTTTTTGGCATATATTCTCCCTTAATTGTCAGCAACACACCGCATCCACTCTTATTCTAGAACAAGATGCTTTTTTCGCACTTCTTTTTTGAAATTTTCTAAAAATTCTCTCACCCTGACGTCGAGCAAGATATGCTGCCGCAAGAAAGGACGCTTAAGTACGATTCCCTCGAGAGACGTACAGCGCGACAACGCCACATACGCCTGTCCATGTGAGAACGTCCCGCGACCCACATCAATGATCACCTTCGGAAATGTCTTACCCTGTGATTTATGGATCGTCACAGCCCAGGCCAGGCGCAAAGGATACTGACGAAAAGCACCGGTCATCTCGGACTCAACACGCTCAAGGTCCTTGTCATAAACAAAACGGTACATCTCCCATGTGAACGGCGCAACATCCACATCATGACCATCCGCAAGCCGCACCCTGATCGCATCTTCTTCGCCATGAATAATATCCACCACATGCCCGATGGAGCCGTTAACCCATCGCCCCATAGGATCATTATTAAGGAGCATCACCTGAGCCCCGAATTTTAATTGCAGCTGTTCGTGCGTCGGCAAATTCTTGGTCTCAAATGCACCGTTGATCTGGCCGGCATATTCATAGACCTTACCCTTGATCGCCGACAAACGCGCACGGTTAATGCTGTCCGCCAGATCATTTGTAGTCGTTAAATACACATAAAAATCATCCCCAGGCGGCTCAAACTCGGGCTTATAACGTAAATTGAGCAACGCCAGATCTTCAGGCCGCACCGCATTATCCCGCACCGCATTAAGAAGTTTAATAAAACGATCTTCCGTCTGACGATAGATCTTCTCAAGCTCCAGGAATTCAAATTCACACTGAGCAAAAACTTTAGCGTCGAAGAAATACGGGCTAAGATAAAACCCCTCAAAGATCTCACGGTCAGCACCTGTCACAACAGGCGGCAATTGATAAAGATCCCCCACCAAGATCATCTGGATACCACCGAAAGGTTTCTTTTTATCCGGCCCATTTTGACGCAAGAACGCATCAATGCAATCCAAAAGGTCGGCACGGACCATCGAAACCTCATCAATAATAATGGCATGCAGATTGCGGTAAAGTTCTCGTTTGCCCCGGCGCAAACGGATCTCTTGAGCCGTCTGCGGTGTGATATCAGGTTTAAAACTGAAGAACGCATGGATGGTCTGGCCCTTGATGTTAACCGCCGCAACTCCCGTCGGAGCAACAACCGCAACGTTCTTGCGGGTACTCGAACGAAAATACTGAAGAAGCGTGGATTTCCCCGTCCCAGCACGCCCTGTCAGGAAAATATTCCTGGACGAGTGCTCGAACATTTCGAACGCGCGCAGGAATTCCGGGGTCTTTTCTATCTGAAAACCAGAAGAAGTCATGGGGGCATTGTACATGCGCCAGCCCTCATCAACAAAGGATTTAACCCACATTTTCAATAGAAGAGGTCGTGCGGGTTTAAAGAAATCTGTCTGGGACATTTCAAGTGCTGGGGTTACAATAACCCCATGCTCCAACGCATCATCTTCTTATACCTGATCATGGCATCCCCATCGGCCAGCGCGGCTGAAGGCATTGCTCTTTACAATGAACTGCGTGCATCTGTTGTCACTGTCCAAGGATTCACACCCACGCCGCCATCTCATGATGGCAAAATCGGCATGTTCCATACCACGGGCGCCGGGATCATCCTCGATGAACAGGGCATCATCGCGACCAATACCCATGTCATTTATGGTGCTCAATACATCCAGGTCACTCTCCCTACCGGAGAAAAACTGAACGCGTCCATCGTTTACATCGCGCCATCCGAGGATGTTTCCCTGCTGAAGATAACCTCCTCCCAGCCCTTAACTCCAATCATCTGGGCGGATTCTAATCTCGTCCAACTCAATGACGAGGTGATAACCCTGGGACACTCAGAACTGCTCAAGTCAACCATTTCAGGCGGGCATATCCGCTCCATTGGTATCCGCCAGAGCGATCCCCAGCAAACACCTGAGTTCCTGGAGCTGGATATCAACCACTACCAGGGTGACAGCGGTGGCCCCGTCTTCAACCGCAAGGGAGAATTCCTTGGGCTCATGAACGCCAAACGTACCAGCGAAAACCGCGCCTGCCTTGTGGTCCCTTCGAACAAGGTCCACTTTGCCTATTTAAGTGTTGCGCACCCCTCTCAAAAACGATAAAGTATGCGATATGAAAAAACAATCTTTCCTGACATTCATGCCATGGCTCATATCAGGCCTGATCGCAATGACCATTGGCCTGTATTTCCGCCTCTATCCTCTGACCCATAACGTGGCATCTGATGAATACGCCCAAGCGACCATGCTCGTCTTGGCTAAAGTCCGTTTAACAATCACAGAACAAGCCAATGCCCGCTTTCCCAACATGTCTGCAGAAGAGAAACAACGCCTCATCCAGACCCAGTTCAATGCGATCCTCCGTAAAGATAATGCAAAACTGCGCGAAGCCTTCGACCAGGTCGGACAACAGCTCATCAAAAAAACCGGAGAAAAGAAACACTACCTTCAAGAATCAGATTCCTATTATTTCCTTGATCTGACCCAGAACATCATCGACAAAGGCGATGTCAGCACTAAAGTCAACGGCAGCCAATATTTCAATGAAAAGATGCTCGCACCGATCGGATATTGGGAACCCCAAACATGGCACCCCTATATTGGTGCCTGGGTCTATAAAACCGCGCGCCTCTTCAACCCGAAGATCGATCTGATGACAGGCCTGGGCTTCACGCCGCTGGTCCTCTTTCCTCTGGTCCTTGCAGCATTCCTCATGGCCTGCCGCGGCTTGGGATGCGGATGGGCCAGTGCATTCACAGCATCCATGTTCCTTATCCTTGCGCCCATCTATCTTCAGCGCAGCACTTATGCCTGGTATGACAATGACACGTACAGCGTCTTGTTCCCGATCCTTAATCTTGGTTTCTTATTTTTTGCACTCCGTTCGATCGAAAATATAAAAAAGATGATCTTCTGGGGGATCCTGGCAGGACTTTCCTTTGGGCTCTATGCACGTTTCTGGACAGGCTGGGGCTTCTCCTGGGGGATCATCCTTGCCTCACTCACATTCACCACAGCCCGTGCCTTCTTTTTCAAAGAGGCCACCCGCCGGAATTTTGCCTTACTCCTAGCGATCGTGGGCGCAACCACCTTGTTTTTTCTAATTGTTTCTATCGGGATGAAGCAATTTCTGGAACTTTTACCTTTTGCATTCGGAGAACTTAAGAAATTCACCATGACAGAATTCAAGGGCTGGCCGGACCTGTTCATTGTGGTTGGAGAACTTCATCCGGCCACGCCTCGCGAAGCCATCATCCTCACAGGCGGACCGATCCTATGCCTGGGCGCTCTTTTCACATTCATCGGCGTAGCCGTCAGATCACTGATGCAACGCAAAAGCCCGCCGGACAGCATGATCCTCCTTGCCCTTTTCACAACGATCACACTGCTGCTTAGCTTAAGCGCAGAACGCTTTACCATCCTTCTCATCACACCGGTCGCTTTAGTTTTTGCTTACGGGCTAGAAATGCTCTGGCAAGGACGCAACAACATCGCTGAGCGAATAAGATCTACTCCTGTTGTCATACAAAGGATCCTCCTGATCTGCTTTATGCTCCTGGCCATGATCCCTGTTGCCGTAAGTCATAAAATGATCTCTACGCTCTTACACCCGATCTTTAATTCTGCGTGGGACCGTGCGCTGACCCAGTTGCGCAAAAAATCCCCACCTAATAGCGTCGTCGACACCTGGTGGTCACCCGGGCATTTTGTCAAAGCCATTGCCAAACGCCGTGTTACATTTGACGGCGCATCCATCAAAGGCGAACAAGCTTACTGGCTCACTCGCGTGTACCTCAGTCAAAACGAAGATCAGGCCCTGGGCATCCTCAGGATGCTGAACACCAGCTCCAATCAAGCCGCAGAATTCCTGCAAAAACGCGGCTGGCCATTATCACAGATAACAGCTGTACTGACCGAGATCGCCCCTCTCTCGCGCAAGGAGGCCTCCACTCGCCTCAATCCAGTTCTTGCCCCAAAAGACATCAAAGAGCTCTTAAAACTAACTCACGCCACACCGCCACCCTCCTATATGCTGATCTATAATGAAATCGTGGAGGGCAATGTCCTGTTAGGTTATGTCGGAAAATGGGATTTCGCCAAGATCGAAGCCATGAATAAAGACCCCGAAGCACGGCGCAAGATCCCGCGTAAAAGTTCACGCGACTACATTGATTTTCTCTGGAATCTTGTCGGAGGACAACTGCGCCAGAGTGAAACCCTGAATCCGGCAGGAAGAAAAGATTCAAAGATCCTGTTCAACGAAAATGTCATCATCGACACAGCCGACATGTCAGTAACGGTCAATTCATCGAAATTCGGACACGGCATTCCTGCAAGCCTTGTTTACCTTGATGAAGCCACAGGCCATGTCATTGAGAAAAGGCTCAATAACGCCAGCCTTAGCTACGCCGCCGTGTTCTTTAAAGACAAAGATAATGTCCCACACTGCATCCTGATGGATCGCATGCTCGCTAACTCACTGATCATAAAAATGTATTATTTCGATGGTCAAGGGCTGGACCACTTCAAACTCTTTAGCAAGGAACAAGATCTTACCGGACGCACTAAAATCTTCGTCTATCAGGTCGACTGGCCAAAGTCATATTTATGAGTTGAAAAATTTCGGGGCGTGTGGTATTCTTGCGTCTTGATATCGCTCTTTATAAAATTATTATTTAATGATACTTCGTCCTGCTCGGCATGGAATGCCGCGCAGACAAACTTTTACTGCTCTTTAAACTTTTATTAATTTCTATATTACTTCGTCCTGCTCGGCATGGAATGCCGCCTCGCAGGACTCCGGGCTGTTTTTCTCGGGAAAATATTGTGGAAACAGCCCTTCGGGTCGGTAGCTCAGTTGGGAGAGCGCCTCGTTCGCAATGAGGAGGTCGTGGGTTCAACTCCCATCCGATCCACCATTTCTCTAGATGACAAAAATCCTCTTACCTGTTATGGCTAAGAGGTTTTTTGCTTTCATTGCTCCAATCTCTTCAAATACTCCCATGCCGGTGAGAATTTCGGATCAAGTTCAACCGCTTTCTGAAACTCACGTAACGCATTAACCCGATCCCCTCTCTTGATCAAATAAAGCCCAACATAATAATATGTCTTGGCGTACCCTGGATCCTCAGCCATCGCTGAGTTCAAGAAGAAGGCAGAACGATTATCTTCTCCGACAACATCCAAACAATGCCCCTTATCCGCCAAAAGATAAACCGTATTCGTGTTAAGCGTAGAAATACCATCCTGGAACGCCTTGAGCGCACCCACACAATCCCCTTGATCCATGAGAGAACGGCCCAATCCGTAGTAAGGAGTAAGGTTCCCACGATTAAGCGAAAGCCAGTAACGTGCGTATTTTTCCTGCGTCTGCCACTTGGAATTATAATCCCACGCTAAAGCAACCAATATCCCTACAAGTACAACACAAAGAAAGATCCCGATCTGTCCATGCCGACGTATCAAACGCATTAAAAACGCTGCCAAGAAAAGGAAGAAACCCATCTGTGAGAAATAAAACCAATGCGGCTCAAGCAACGGCCAGACAATCGGAAAATAACTAAAAGCAGAAATGACGGATGGCAATAAACCCACCATAAAAACCGTCAGCACAAACGGTTTCCATCCTTGCTTCCACCGAAAAAAGATCAAATATATGGTCGCCGCCAAGATCAAGGCAAAAACAATGGCTTTACCGGGGAAATAGGCCGCCCCATACTTTTGGCTCCACAAGAAAATGATCTCATGCGGGATCACCAACTTTGATACAAACCAGCTAACGAGATCATACCATGTCGTAAAATGGCCTGCCGGATCACCCATCGCCTCAGACGCCCCATGAATAAGTCGAGCAAAAAAGAACTCCTTAAAACGGGCACCAAAATATAAAGCCATGAAAACAACAAACGGTGCCAGCAACCCCAAGGAATGCGTCCATCTTTCTTTCTTGATAAAAAAAAGATATGCTGCCAAATAAACCGGAATAGCAACCGAGATCTCATGGGATAAGAGCGCAAGAATAAAAAAAACAAAGCTTAGAAAATAATCGCGTTTTCGCCTCTCATCAGAGAAACGCATGAAATATAAGAAACTGGCCTGGGTGCATAAAATGAACGTGGCCAAAGCGCTGGCGGTAATGTAATTAACATTCATCCCATTAATAGGATGCACACCGTAAAGGACTGCGGCCAAGAAAGCCAGCGGCTTATCACCTGTTATTTTTTCAAATAAGCGAAAGAAGAGAAAGACGATCAGAAAGAAAAGAAAGAGATTGGCCACATGATAGCCCAACGGGTTATGTTGTGCGAATTGAAGAATAACGCGCAGGATGAAATGACCGGCAGGACGATAAAAATCTGCCTGCTGCTGAGAAAAGATCTGCACAAACGATTTATTTTCTACCCCTGTCTGGCCAAAAAGAGCAATGTGATCATCCATCATGAAGCCATTCATAAAACTATTGGCGTACGCAACACAGCAGACAAGAAAAAGGGCCGCAGCAGCGACCCAGGAATGATTCCACAAAGACCTTTGAAAAGAAAAGATCTTGAATTTATTCTTATTCATAGATGCGACCCATCGATTAATTATGATGCCCCAACGGAGGACGCGGCTGATCGTCGAACACCACAACATCATAAAGAACATCAAACCAGTCGTTGAACATATCATAGGTCCGCTTCTCAGGCCAACGCGATTCATCATCAAACCATTCAGCAAGCTCATTGCAAAAGATCTTATCAAAGATCCCCCGCACATGTTCTTCGACTTCATCCGGCGTTTCATAGCGGGGAATAAAATACACATTCGCGCGCCCGGAGAGCTCATCCACCCAAACAGGCTCTTCAGGTGTAACGCCATTAACCCAATCCAACACAGGTTCCCGCGGCATCACAACAATAGCCATTCGATCTGATCTTTGCATCTCAATCCTCCCTGGGAATATTATACAAAGAAACGGTTACACCAGAACGCTCAAAATGATCAAGCCTTGGCCCGGCACTTGAAAAAATGCCGTCTACAAAAGGAGGATAGGCAGGGTCATTATGATGTGACAAGAAAACCCAAACCCGCCCCATACCCTTTAAAAGCTGCGGTGAACCCTCAGGAACAAAAATAACATCGCTCCCTCGCCCCATCAGCATAAACTTGCGATAATGCCCTTTAGCATCATAAACACTGAGCGTCCTACGCAAAGCCAGCATCTGTTGTCCATCCTGAGACACCTTGTCAGGAAACAGCTGAATAACAGGTGCTGCGAACATGCCGTCTGCGATCCCATGCAGAGGCATCCGCGCGTTTAGCCCAAAACGCTGGCCATAATACCAAAAGGGATACTGTGCCTGCGGACTGATAGCGATCAGATCGCCCTTTTGATAATGCCCGGCTAAATACGCCATCGCCTCACGATTCTGTTCATTCCCACGAAGCTTGAATACATAGCCAGCTGCCGTCGTAACAGGATAAACCAAGACCATCACCAGAACAACGGGGACCATCCATGCCTTCCCCCATTTAAAAGCAACGGCTCGGACACCAGCAGCCCAAACAACAAGAAGGGCCGGAACCAAAAACAAGATCATCCGTTCAAAGAAAGGATATTTCTCAAATGCCCCTGCCAACAATGTCAAAATAAAAGGTGCAAGAAGAAAGAAGAAAAACCAACGATCCCGACGAAAAATATCATAACATCCAACACCAAAGAAACACGCCGCAAAATAGGTCCAGCCCAGACCCAGCGGTGAACGAAACATATCCAGCAAAACACGTCCAACCCAAACCATCCCTCCCCAGGTCCACAAAGGATGCAGAGCAAACCCGCCGGTCAAACGCCAATTCTTAAGAAGGTCGGGATTGAGCATCCTGCTTAACGATAGCTTATAAAGCAAAATAAAACTCAAGAACCAAAAAAGATAACACCCCGCAAGCAAGGCCATCTTACGGATGTCCCGATTTCTAAACTGCTGCAAGAACAGTATGAAGCCGCAGCCCGCCAAAACAAAAAGCATCGCATACGAGAACCATATGATCACAGCCCCGACTACGGCGAACAACCCCAGTCGTTTGATGGTCCACTCTTTCTTAAGCCATGCGAACATCTCATAAACAATAAGAGCCGCAAGAACATCTATCCCGTAAGGTTTTAATTCGGCCGCAAAATAAACCAAAGGCTCGATGAGCGCGAAAATTAAGAGCGCCAAGGTCGCGGCCAAAGGATCCAAGGATCGTTTGAAAAAACGCCGCGCCAGGAACAAGGACGCCAAGCTCGCCATCAAAGGAAAGAAACGCAAGGAAAGCTCGGAGTTCCCCCCAAGAGCAACGAAAAATTTAGAAATAAGCTGAAATAAGAGGGGCGCCTGGGCAAAGTCCGGGAACAAAAGAACATGTTGCCAGATCTCGGTCAGCGAACGGTTCACAATGCTGAGGGCCAGGCAGATCTCATCCTGCCAGAACGAACGATTTTCAAAATAATGACGCAGCCGGAGCAAGATCCCCAAAAGGACAATCCCCGTCTGACACATCGACCCTGTCCAAAAGCCCAAACGAAAAATATTCATATCAAGACCAACGGTAGACGAGGAAACGTCCGAGACTACGCACGTACTTAAGTCCCATCTTAACAAAACGGAATTTAGATGTTCCAAACTGGCGGTTCTTCAAGACCAACGGGATCTCGCGGTGCTTGAGGTGATTCTTGATAAAGTACAACATGATCTCCATCTGACATTCAAATCCGCTCGCCTTGATCACAACCTGTTTGATATGCTCAGCACGATAAGCTTTAAATCCAGCAGAAAGATCCTGAATGTTGGTCCAAAGAATAAGATCGAAAAAAAGATTGGCCGCGCGGCTGATAACAACACGCCACGCCGGAACATCCTCCATGCCGCCACCTTTGACATAACGCGAAGCAATGCAAAAATCCACACCCTTCATCCCTTCGACCAAGTCCTTGATCATCATGGGAGGATGGGTAAGATCAGAATCCATCGTCACAACAATATCACCTTTTGCCGCAGCAAAACCGGTCTCCAGCGCCTTGCCAAGCCCGCGGTTGACCTCATGGTCCACAAGACGGACCTGAGAATATCTTTCCTGAAAACTCCGGACAATCTCCTGTGTCGCATCCATACTGCCGTCGTTAACAACAACGACCTCAAAAGGTTGATCCAGATGAATATCTTTCATGCACGCATCAAGAAAACGCGCCATAACATCTTCTTCATTATAAGCAGGAACAACAATGGAGATCATTTCCCCCTCCTGAGCTTCTGTTGTTTAAGATATTGTAAACATTTTGCGGCAATGCGCTGGGAAGAGCGTCCGTCACCAAAAGGATTCTTATGCCCACAACGTTGACGATAATAAACCCCGTCTTCAAGCAGCCTACGCGCTGAAGACACAAGACGCACGCGGTCAAACCCAACAAGCTCCGCAAATCCAGCCTCAATGGCCTCAGGACGTTCTGTCTTTTCACGGGCAATAATGATCGGCTTCTTGAGCGCACACGCTTCTTCCTGGATGCCCCCTGAATCCGTTACGATCAAATAAGCTTTTTTCATCAAAGGCACAAACTCATCATAGGCCAGCGGCTCCAAAAGATGAACTTTTCCACCCGCCAAAATATCTTGAACCTGCGCTCTGACCTGAGGGTTCATATGAACAGGATAAACAACCTCCACCCCGGACAACAGGCTGATATCCCGCAATGCCAAAAGGACATCTCTCAAACCTTTTCCAAAACTTTCCCTGCGATGCAACGTGACAAGAACGATCTTCCTGGAAGAGGCCATCAAACGACGAAGACGGGGATCTGAAAACTTCTTCCCCAACCGGCTCATCATACCCAAAGCATCGATGGACGTATTGCCCGTCATGAGAATGTCACGGGGGCGCACGCCTTCTTTAAGTAAATCACGCTGGGCCTGCAATGTCGGCGGGAAGTGCAGATCAGCCAGCACTCCTGTTAGACGGCGATTGATCTCTTCAGGAAATGGCCGGTATTTATCCGACGTGCGAAGACCTGCTTCCACATGCGCCACCGGAATACGCTGATAATAAGCACTAAGGGCACAGGCAAATGTCGTTGCCGTATCTCCCTGAACGACCATAAGATCTATAGACTCCTTGGCCAAAACCCCCGGCATAGCCTGTAAGATCCGGGATGTCACATCAAAAAGAGACTGGCCTTTACGCATAACATTAAGGTCATGATCCGGGCTTATCCGAAAAACCTTAAGTGCCTCATCCATCATCCCCCGATGTTGAGCTGTCACAAGGACGGTAACAGCGATACCCGGAAGCTTACGAAACGCCTTAATAACAGGCGCTAGCTTGATGACTTCAGGTCGAGTTCCCATCGCCACACATACATTAAACTTCTTCTTCACAAAAGCGGCCCTTTCAGTCGAACCTTGATGCCTTCCTTACTATGTCCCGATGAAAATCCATTTTGCTCAAGAGCTTTTAACTCCTGATCAAACAAAGACTCCTGCCCACGCTCTCCTGTGACCAAAGGGCTTCCAGGTTTCGATGTCAAACGGACATTCTCACGCACCATCGTCTCAAGCTTTGCCGCTGAATCTTCCCGTTGATACCGACGCAAGTGTGTCACGGCATCCAAGACCTTAAAACGATCTCCTTTTAAAAGCTGGGCAAGGCCGATCCCATAGTAGATCATGGGGTCATCTTTAAAAGGCAGCACTTTATTAAAATGCGCTATGGCATCATCTGGTCTTGACTGGCCTAACAGATAATCCCAGGCTAATGCCAACTCAATATCCACCTGATCCGGCTTAATTTGAAGCGATTTCAGAAAAGCTTTTTCCGCATCAGCAAATAATCCACGGGCATAATACGCCCGCCCAAGATTATTCCAACTTTCATTATAGTCCGGCGCAAGCTCTATGGCGATCTTGAAATAACGGACCGCCTCATTCATATCACCCTGTTCAAAGGACTGATGGACCAAGCCAAGGCCGTTATACGCAGGTGCAAATTTAGGGTCAAGCTCAATGACTTTTTGAAACAGTTCAATGGCTCGATCAAATTGAGCATCACTAGCCGCGATGGTTGCCAGCTGAAACAGCTGTTCTTTGCTCATGGGAGCGGCAAAAGAAGAAGGGCTCGATACTAAAAAGAGGAAAACTGTCGGCGCAATAAACCGGCGCCAGGGAAAAATCATTTCTTTTCATCCACCTTGGGATCAGTCGACGCCGCACCAGCCTTAACAGCCTCAACTTTAGGCGCACGCACAAGATCCTTAGGATCAACCGAAGGGTCTGCCCCGACGATCATTTTAGAAACGGTCAGGCTAGCCTGGACGACTTCAGCATTGCGTGCATTGCCGCCCAAGGTCATCTTTTCAACTTTTACCAATTCTTTCGAATTGTTAATCGCATAAACAAATGCCGTAATGGCCTCAAGTTTTCCGGAACAATCCATAGTCACAAAATATTTCACATAATCTTTTTGATATTCCGGTGCTGCAGGCGATATCTTGGAAAGCTCCACACTCGACTGCGTCCCCATCAGTTCTAATTTCTTAAGAAAATCCGCCGTAATCTCTTCTTCACTCCGGACATCCTTCGTATAAAAATCTTTAAACGTAGCCGCATCTTTCACAATGCGCTCACGATATCCCAAGAAGCGCATGTTCTGTTTAATAACATCTTCTTCTTTGGCAATGCTCTCATCCAGTTCCTTCATACGCCCCAATGAAGGTCCAACGAGCAAACGATCAAACAAAGCGAAAAGAACAAAGAGCCCGGCAATCACAAGGATCTTTTTTTCATTCGCCGTAAGTCCGGAAATAAATTTACTGATCAAGGTGCGCTCCTTATTTTCCCTGCTTTGAAGCATTATCGTGATCGACGGCAACGGCTGACGATAGTTTGAAAACGATCTCAAAAACAGCCACATCCTTACCACGATCTTTCTTGGCCGTCGTAGATTTTGTCTTTACATTCTCAAACAAAGGCGATTCTTCGAGGGCGGTCACAACAGAAAATACACGGGACATGGATTCAGACACACCCTGAATGGTCACATTGCCGGCATCATCGATGCTGACATTCGAAAGATACATCTCTTCGGGGATGATCCGGTAAAGCTCACGGATCGCTTCAAGCGGCAGCTGCCTAGCCTGTAAATAATCACGCAAAACGCGGGTCTTGTTGATCATGTTCTCAAGGAGAACGACTTCTTTCTTTTGATCGGAATATTTGGCAACAAGATTTTGCTTAAGGAAAAGATCTTTAAAATACACACGGCTAAGTAATCCACCGCCGACGAAGAACAACAAAATGAGGACCAAGATCCCCGCTTTCATTGTTTCACGCCCCTTGTGCGAAACCGCGCGCTGATCCTTAACCTCCTGTGGCACAAGATCTGCTCCACATTTTGCTGCAACCACCCCTGTTGCGATCACATCAAGGGCGGATTCATCCATGAACTCTTTAGCCATTTTCTCATTAAATCCCTTGAACCCCTTGACCATGCCGCCATACGGCATCCATTCAACCGGAACAGCAAGCGCTTCGGCCAACATCTTATCGATGCCCAGAATTGTTTTATGCTCTGTTGTTAAAATGATCTTTGTCGGACGAGAAGCTGTTTCCTGTTCAAATGCATCCAGCGAAGCTTTAACTTCCTGTACGATCTGACCTAATACCCCAGGATCCGTAGCAGCACTTTCAATGCCACCAGAAATGCTGCGGGACATCACAGGCGCGCGATCAGCCACAACAATAAAACTGGTATTTTGTAAGCCCACATCAACCAGCGCGAACTTTTCGCCTTTTTTAGGATTAACAGCCTGGGCATAAAAACGCGCAACACCCTCGGGAGCAAATAAAACAGCGGCCGTATCCAAACCAGCACTGCGCATGATCGTAAACTTTTCTTTAACAGCATCGCGTTTCACAACAACCAAAAGGACTTGTGTGAAATTAGGACGGGGTGACCCGACCTTAACATAACTTGTAATGATCTCGTCTTTATTAAAGGGCGTGTGACGTGAAGCCTGAAGTGCAATGATGGACTCGATCTCTTCAGGATCAACCGACGGCACTTCCAAATGTTTGGTCGTAGCGATGTCTCCGGGAAGCACACAAATGACCGCAGCATTTCTGGTATCAAATCCTGCAAGGGCCTCCCGTAAAGCCGCCTCAATGCCACCGGCAGACACGGCTTTCTGCGCGAGCTTCTGCACAAAACCAGCGCTAGTGACTTGAGCCAATTTCACAACAGACGGGCCAAGTGCGATCGTGATAAATTTTGATTGTTTAAGGATCATATTGTTTTACCCTTTGATGGCTACATTATAAACTAGGTTCTTAAAAGCCTACAATATAAAATTGATTATTTTTCATACCAATAAACAATGCGGCTTTCAAACGCACTGAAAACCCCCGTTACGATCCTTTTATAACCACCATCAGCAGCAGGCACGCGGCTCACAAAAGAATAAAAACCTGACTCTGTGGTCAAAAGACTTTTGGCATTCAGTTCATCGATCTGTCGCGCTTCTCGAGCTTCAACGACAACAACTTTAGATGTTTCAGCAGCCACATCAAACGTATGCGAAAAGATATGGTCATCCTGTGTGGCCTCAACGTTATCGACCCCCCTGCGGGCTTTAAGGACTTTTTCAGCAACAGCCTCATCAAGGCCAAGTGCTACAAGAACTTTTCTTGAAACAGTATTAATATTAATCCGCCCATCACCGTAAACGGTCACAAACGGCAGCAAAGCATCGAAAATTTTCCGGTCAACACCCTTAACAAGCAATAGCTCGTCAGGCCGCTCAAACGGCTGTTCTTTCATCGCATATGGAAATTCCAAACTCTTATAATAATCATCGCTAAAAAAACCCTGCGCCTCATGTCGGCCATAATCACGCCAATCCGCAATCGCATCCGCGAGGCCCTTGGCTTCAGCACCACCCCATCCCAGCACTTCCACAATAAGTCTTTTTATACTATCAGCAGACGCTGTATTAATATTCATCTTCGCCTGTTCATCCGCAAGCCCCCAAAGTGTTACCCTATCAGAAGATTTATCATCCATGCTTTCATGAACAACTTCAACGCGCAGATCGCCCACCAGGATGTTCGCAAATTCTCCGGGATTGTTCAAGCGGCGCATTTTAGCGTTCGGGGTCAATTTAAATTGACTGTTCTCCATGTCGTCCAATAACACGGCGATCGCTTTCTTCACACCCGCCTCAACCGCAAACTGGGCCCTGCTGCGATCTTCAAGCCTTTGAAATAAAATAACTCGCTGCCGTACGCCCGCCAAAAGCATAACGACAAGAACGGTTAAAAAAGCAAGCGTCCATAACGCTGAAATAAGAATAAATGCACGCGCTCGACAAGACACCATCTTAAACCCCTGCAGGAACAGCAATATAACGTTTAAATACTTTATCTTCCTTGCCGCTGGGAATAACAAGTTCAACCTCAACGCCAGCAGGAATATCAGCCCCCTCTTCAACGCTCATATGTGGATCTTTCGACGCCGTATAAAAATAATGAAATCTGAGCGCCTTGACCGCGGGCACAACAACTTCCTCCCATCCCCACGTCTCCTGCAAGGCCTGCGAATAATTGGCCTGACGACGCACGACCGTACCATGCTCCGCATCATACTCATAGCGAACTTTTCCCATCTGATCAATAACACCCTCATTGGCTCTGACACTCACACGATCCGACGGAGTCCAAACCAATGTTGGAAATACAACAAAACCCTCTTCTCCCACAAAAGAAAGCTTGGAGTACTTGAATGTATTCCTTAAATCAGAAGAAAAACGATCAAAGAAAATGGCCGTATCTTCCTCGGACATCAGAAGCCTGCCACGCTCCCACAACTTGATGCCATTGGACAAACAGGTAAAGATCGCTGCTGACAATGTTGCAAACATCGCCGTAACAAGCATGATCTCAATGAACGTAAATCCTCTACGACGCATCATCCCCCCTTTGCCGGCGAAACAGCCAAGGATGTTATACCTGAGAAATATGCTGTGCGCGAAATAGTAACGACCCGGCCACGTTCTTGCCAGGAAAGAACCATGTCGAGTTCAAAAATAGAAAGCAGCGTGCCCACCGGCTTAAAATCAACGGTGTACTGAAACGTAACAGGATGATGGTTGATCAGTGCCTCTTCTTGAAGTGATCCGATGTCAAAATCTTTAAGGGAACGAAAATCCCTCTCGATCGTGGCGATGCGGCTTTCGATCAAATTAAGCGCGTAAAGACGGGTGGAAAGATGATCGAGATAATTAACAGCAGAAAAGAAAGACCGGTATAACGCGACCAGGCCCACAGAAAGAATAACAACGGTGAGCATCACTTCAATAAAAGTGATCCCTCGCGCTAAAACCGGCTTGTGCGCACGCCTCACATCAGGCGCACGTAAGTTACTGCCAATTGACAACATCATCATCAGCAGAATTTAGATCTTTACCTTTGGACGAAAGGTCATAGTCCGGACGATGAGCACCGGGAGCAACATAAACATACGCACTGCCCCACGGATCTACAGGATCCTTCTCAAGATAAGGACCATTCCAATTCTTAGGAACAGGCACAGATGCCGTACGTTCGCGCAAGGCACTCAAGCCCTGGGATGTGATCGGAAAATTCCCATTATCAAGCTCATAAAGTTTAAGGGCCGTGGCAATATTACTAAGATCTGCTTTCGCAACAGCAACTTTGGCCTGTTCAGAACGGCCTGCCAAGCGTGGCACGATCATGGCCGCCAAAGCGCCAATGATGATGACCACAAGCATGATCTCAATGAGCGTAAATCCACGTCGGCTTTCAGTCTGTCTGCCGTAAATCATATCCAACCTCCCTGGTTATTGTTCTGAGAAATATTTGACCCAACGCTTTTCAAGCATATCAAGCGACTCTACGAGTGAAGGATATGCATGTGTCAAGGCCAGCTCAAAAGACATGCCGTCACGCAGCTCACGGCACAGACAATGAAACGCATCAAGACCATACTTTTGTATTAAAAATACCACAATTGAGAGGCTTTGGGCGTAAAAAAGAGAAACTTTTACATTATCCTTCTCACCGGTAATCGTCATGAGCTGTAACGACGACAACGGTATGTAGTTGCCCTGCACGACCACGGGACGCAAAGCTTCCTGGACCTTGTCTATCTTACCCGCCTCCTGAAGCTGCGCTACCCCTTCCTCAAACCACACAGGCACCGCCCGGGGTGTACGTAAATAATCCCACAACATCAAATGAGCGATCTCATGAGGTAAAACTTCATCCACAAAATTTTCCTGACCGCCATAAGAAACGATCGTCCGCTCACGAAAAACCCGTGCATCCCGGCTTGCATAGCCCTTGGACCAAACCGGAGATCCCGTAAACCGGGCAAACGCATATTGATCAGGATAAAGAATAATGACAACCCGACGATCCCATGTCCAGAAATCCTCATAACGGCTATAACCGATATCATGCGCCACACGAACATAATACTCTTCCGCATGACGAAGAACTCCTTGCATCATCTCACGCTCAGACTCAATGGTATGCCGGGCACGAAAATGTTCGCTGGTAACTTCAAAGAATGGATCTTTTGCATCTGCAGCAAATACAACACACGGCAGGAAGCTGAATACAAAAACAATACACAGAAAACTGGGAATAATAGAAAACCGCATGGTCTTAAGCCGCAAACATGTCCATCTGAAAAACAGGCATCAGCATGGCAAACACAATAAACCCGACAACAAGTCCAACAATTAAAATAAGCAACGGCTCCAAAAGCGTCGTCGCCGCTTTGGTCGCCTCGCTGATCTCCTGCTCGTAAGTATCCGCAATATCACGCAGGGATCCCGGCAAGGCCCCTGACTCTTCCCCGACGACAATAAGCTGAGCTACAATATCAGGGATATTAACAGATTCCCTCAAACATTCGCCCAAAGATGCACCACCAGCGACCCGATCCTGACACACCATCAATTCAACTCGCAGCGGCTCATGTTCTAACGTAGGCACTGCGATCTCAAGGGCTTTAAGGATCGGGATCCCACTTTCAAGTAAAAGGCCAAGGGTGCGTGAAAAACGCTCCATATCTGCCTTGACCGAAAAATCCTTGATCACGGGAAGTCCCATCAAGAAAGCTTTTACCTTGCGCCGCAAAAGAGGTGCTTGCGCCATAAACCTAAACGCCAGCGCTCCCAGAAAAACCCCTACGATCAATACAGGCCAAGCCACACGCACAGCATGGCTCAACCCCATGATCAGCCGTGTCGGCCAGGGAAGAACGGTATGCATCCCTTCAAACAGCACTGAGATCTTAGGCATCACAAAACTCAAAATAAAAAGGACGGTCCCCATCCCCACAACAAGCATAAATGCCGGATAGGTCAATGCACCACGGATCTTTTGAGAGATCTCGTCCTGTTTACGATGATACACCGTGAGGCTAGCCAGCAATTCCTTAAGACGCCCACTCTCCTCTCCCGCACGAACAAGCGCCACATAAACATCTGGAAATGCCCGGGGATGCTCTTGTAGGCACGTAGAGAAAGACCGGCCATTGCGTAAATTAACGATCACATCATTAATAATAATCCCGAAATTCACATCACGCATTTGACGATGAAGAACTTCTAACGCATGGAGCAAGGAAACGCCGGACTTTAAAAGACTAACCAGCTGTCGCGTAAACGCATAAACCAGGCGAGGCTTCACACGACGAGAGCTTGAAACCCCCATCGTTATCGCATCTTTTTCTTCAACAGATATCGGCAAAAGTCCAAGCTGACTGACAAGATCAATCGCTTCCTCAGCATCACGGGCCGTCACTTCGCCGGAAACTGTCTGGGCATTATCCTGTTTCGCTTTATAAAAAAATACCGGCATAGAATTTAAATCTCTTTCATGGTCACATTCATGACCTCCGCAGGCGTCGTAACACCAGCGGCCACGTTCTTCCAACCATCCTGACGCAGCGTTTTCATTCCATGCGCCACCGCAACCCTTTTGATCTCTTCAGCGCGCGGTTTCTCAAGGATAACGGCACGGACGTGCTCATCAAGCTCCAAAATCTCATAAATAGCCGTACGGCCATAATAGCCGGTGTTATTGCAGGCATCACATCCACGGCCACGCCAAATCTTAATGGCGGAAATATCTATCCCTCTCCCTAAGCTCTGCGCGATCTCCTGACGGATCTCAACCAGAGGCGAAAGGTCTTCTTCTTTACAATGAGAACAGATCACTCGGACCAGGCGCTGAGCCACAAAAGCCTGAACACTCGAAGCCACAAGATACGGCTCAACCCCCATATCAACCAACCGCGTCACAGCACTGGCCGCATCATTGGTATGAAGCGAAGAAAAAACCAGATGCCCAGTCAGGGCGGTACGGATGGCAATATTTGCCGTCTCGGTATCACGCACCTCGCCGACCATCAAAACATCTGGATCATGGCGTAAAATACTACGCAATCCATCAGCAAACCCAAAATTAACATCCGCATTGATCTGGATCTGGGTGATATTATCCATCTCATATTCCACAGGATCCTCAATCGTAATGATCTTACGGTCCGGATCATTGATCTCGTTCAAACACGCATAGAGTGTCGTAGTCTTACCACTTCCGGTCGGACCAGTAACAAAAATAACGCCATGAGGACGACGCACCAAGGCACGAAAGTATTTCGCATTATCGGCATTGAAACCCAATTTCTCCAAATTAAGAAGTTCGGACGTCGTCGGAAGAAGACGGATGACCATGCTCTCGCCATGGAGCGTCGGAATGGTCGATACACGCAGATCCAGTGCCTGCTCTCCCACCCGGACCACCGCACTGCCATCCAAAGGCTTGCGCTTTTCTGTAATGCTCAATTCCGCCATGATCTTAATACGCGAAAGGATCGCGGCCAGGAAATGCCGCGCTTCCTGCGGCAAGTTCGCATCGATCAAAGCTCCGTCAATGCGGTAGCGAAAGCGGACCTTATTTCGATAGGGCTCAATATGAATATCCGTCGCACGCTTCTGATATGCCTCCAGAATGATCTGATTGACCAACTTGGTGACCGTTGGGTCTTCACTCTGGCGCTCAATATCTTCAATCGCCCCATCCTGCGCATGCCGCTCTTTACGAAAACGCTTCGGCTCCTTGGTCATGATCTGATCAATGGTGTCCGATGCAAATCCATAATATTTCTTCAAAGCTTCTTCAATATCCCAAGGGCTTGCCAACACAAACTTCGGCTCAAGACCTAAATGCGCACGGATCTCATCCTGGCTATAAATATCCAAAGGTTCAGCAATCGCAACGGTCAATTTTTGCTTGTCGATGGCGATCGGCATGAACTGATAATGCGTGGCAAACTTGACAGGGACGCGTTCAATAACAGCTTTATCAACACTGACAGTTTTCAGGCTTACAACATCAAAATGAAGATGTGTTGAAAGGGCTTTAAGGATATCATGGGATTTAAACACGCCCGAACGGACGAGATGAACGGTCAGTTTTATACCGGCATGCAACGCTTCGGCTTCATAACGGAGTAAGCCATCTTCATCAAGAAGGCCGCCTTTGACCAGGGCTTGCCCGACGGCCTTATTGACAGAAGTCTTAAGCATTGTCAGATCCTTGGCGCCTTGCCGATCATATAAAAATCCGGTGCTTCCAACGGGTCATACTCACCCGCGAGAATACGCTCACAGCCATCAATATTATCTTCAAGCACAACATACTCACCCTTCTTCCCGGTAAACACCTCGGAAACAGCAAAGGGCTGTGTCATAAAGTTATATAACTTTTCAGCGCGTTTATAAATCAACTGGTCGGTCTTACTCAATTCTTCGATACCGATAACCGCCACAATACGCTTAAGCGCATTGTGCTTATTAAAATGTTGAATAACTTCCTGCGCAATATTAAAGTGGCGTTTTCCAACGACCATAGGATCAAGGTTCGCGCATGAACTCTGCAAAGGATCGATCGCGGGATACATGCCGCGCTGAACCAGGTCACGCGAAAGAACAATATTGCCATCCAGCGTCGAAAAGATCGCAACAACAGCCGGATCTGTCATGTCGTCCGCAGGCACATAAACAGCCTGCATGGCCGTGATCGATCCGCCGCCATCAACCGAACGGATGCGCTCCTGAACGGCATTGACCTCGGAAGCCATGGTCGGCTGATACCCCGTTTCAGCCGGAACACGCCCAAGGATCGTCGAAACCTCCTGGCCTCCCTGAACGAAACGATAAAGATTATCCATAAACAAAAGCACATCTTTATTCTTGGCGACAAGGTATTCTGCCATGGTCAGTCCGGTATTCACAACCTCCGCGCGCGTACCTGGCGGCTGATCCATCTGTCCAAACGCAAGCATGACCTTATGTAAAAGCTTGCTTTCATGAAGCTCATAATAAAGCTCATTGCCTTCACGGATACGTTCCCCGATTCCCGTAAAAACGCATGCGCCGCCATGGGCCTTAACAATGTTATTGATAAGTTCAAGAATGATAACCGTCTTGCCGCAACCAGCACCGCCGATAACACCGGTACGACTTCCCTTCACAAGCGGATACAAAAGATCCACATACTTGATCCCCGTTTCAAGAAGTTCGGGAATCTCTCGCTTTTTACTTTTAAGATCAAACGTTACTTCCTTGATCGGCTGACGGATCGGCACCAAATTAGGACAATTCTCAAAAGGCCCGCCATTATCCAGCGGACGTCCACTGGTATCCATGACGCGACCAAAACAACCATCCCCGATCGGAACAGCGATTGGCTGATACGTACAGTAACACGGCGCATTTTGTTGCAAATTCAAGGTCTCCTGCAATGAAACACAGCGCACAAGCCCTGCCCCCAAATGTTCGGCACATTGCAGTACAACGCGCTTGGCATCATACGTCCATGTCTCAATGCAATCATAAACAGCCGGCGAAGGTTCCCCGTCATAAAACCTGACGTCAACCACAGGCCCCTGAACGGACGCGATACGCCCTGAAGGCTTGCGATCAGAAAAAGATGCTGCCTGTGCCGGTGTGGCCGCTTGTTCCGTTGATCCCATAAATATCCTCTCTCCAGTGAGCCTAACGCTTGGTCATCAATCTCGATGAAAATGTTTCACGCAAACTTTTATCAATATCACCCTTGCGGGCCTTACGCCATTTAAGTTTCACATTCCCCGCTTCTTTCTTCACATTCATCAAACTCGTATCAAGCTGCTGCGACTGCGCTGCGACAGCCGCAATGCTCGTATCCAGCATCACTTCATAGATCTTGGACGAAGTCCACAGCGCTGCCAAATACCCAATGATATCCAAGGGATCCGATTCTTCAATGACCTTCGTAAAGCTTTCAACCGTCTGTTCCTGTTTTTGAAAAATAAAATCTGCCGGAAGAAGCTTTACCACACGTGCACGGACCGTTTGAAGATCCTTAGGCCAAGGATAAACGACGATCACCTTGCCATAAGCCCCGGTCATGACCTGCCCCACAAGATGGTCTTTCAAAAGAACCGCAAGATCGTAGAGAGACTTCTCTGCGAGCTCTTCATACGTTTTCTCGCTCTTGATCCCCAGCATTTCAAGCTTCATCACACCCTTACGGCCCACCGTAACAAACTTGGCCTCCGGGTATTCATTGCGCAGTTCCAAAGCCCGCGTAACAACCTTATTGTTCAGATCGCCAACAAAACCCTCTTCTGTCGTCACAACCACGATGCAAACGTCTTTGCTCGTGTTGGCAATGAGCGGATGTGAAACATTCACCGTATCTAAAAGACGAAAGAACTCAGCAAAAGACTCACCGAAACGCTGGAAACCACCGCGCTTGGCAAAAAGATCATGAAACTTCATATCCGCAATGTCTTTGAGGACCTGAACAAGCTCAACCAGGTCTCTGACATCCAAAAATTCACGTTTGACCTTATTCGCCTTGCCCATGACCCGTACCCTTCATCGCGGGATTATTTCTTCTGATAAACTTTTTCCGCATCTGCCTTAAGAACAACAGCGGCATCCTTGATCGCGGTCTTAAGACTTCCGTCAAGCTGAAGACTACCGAACTGGATAATAACCCCTGCCAAGTGGCCAGCGTCAATCTTAGAGGTCAACAGGATCTCGCGACCCGTTCTAAGTTTGACAACGTCCCCGATCCGCGCCATATCCTCATTGCTCAATGGCAAGGATGTCACAACATCTGCCTTTTTAATATCCAGACTGATCTTGGACATGTCAACATTCTTCAACTGTTCAATGAATTCATTCACAAGATCTTTTTCCAATGCGGCCCTGGCGCGCTTGGTCAAAACATCGCCGATCACATTAACAGAATGATCGATGATCTTAAGCTCCATCTGCTTTTCAATATCACGACGGATCCCATCAGCCGCACTTTGAGCTTTGATAATGATCTCTTCCGCATCAGCCCTGGCTTTTCCAACAAGCTCTTCCCTGCGCTTCTCAGCCTCAGCTTCAAGTTCACCCTTCATTTTTTGCTCCAACTGATCCAATTGCTTCTTGCGCGTGGCCAGTTCCTCATCCGCTTGTTTGATCTTGCGGTTAAGTTCTGCCTCACGGGCCCTAGCGGCCTCAGCATCGCGGTCAAGGCGCTGTTTCGCCCCTTCTACGCTCGACACAAAAACACGGTGAAGGGTAAAAATGAGCGCCCCCGAAATAATAGCTGTCAACAGCAGAAACTGAATTATCAATGCTAACGTCATGCTAAACTCCTTTGTTAATCAGAGAAAATCTTGAAAAATCCCGCAAGCATAAGGAACGAAAAAATCTCAACCACCAAGAGCTGCACGCAAATCCCCATCTGCAATTTTGCACTCTTCGACGGATACTGACCAATATGATCAATCAGCTTCGTGCCCAGAAGCGCCACTGCCACACAAGGGACGCCTACAATAAAGAGCATAAGACCAATAAATGTTAAACCTTCTGTCCAATACTGAAAATGGCCTGTCATTTCACATCCACATTATGACGCTTCATTTGACAGAGAAAAGTTGAAAAATGATCAGGATCGAAATGATCGAGATCGCTTCAACGAATACCAGCATGATCGCCATCCCCATAAAGATCTTGGATGCCGCTGAAGGATTGCGGCTAAGTGCCTTGATCACCGCATAACCCAACACAGAAATAACAACAGACGGCCCCATAACCGCGATGAACATGACCATTAAAATGATAAATGTTTCTGCTAACATACCTGTCCTTCCAGGTTATATGGCTGGCGCTTCTTCCGCCATTTTCTCTTCCATCATGATCGTGCACTCATTGGCAAAAAACCTGACCACACCGCCCTTGACGGGCACGCGCTTGTTCCAGTTGATCACCACATCTCCCGTAACAATCCCGATCAATGGATAGTGATAGGCGAGCAATTCATATTCCCCCCTATCACCGCTAATAAAGAGACTACCGACCTCTCCCTCAAAGATCAATTGTCTGGCACTTAAGATCACACAGCGAAAGTTGCCGGTATAAGCTGACGGCATACTGCCCCCTTAACAACTATTCCAGATCAGCCTTCGCCTTGGTGCGCGCCATGATATCCGCTACCAGCCCTTTAATAACCTCATCCAGCATTTTTTCAATCTCAGAATCAAGCTTACGCCGTTCACGTAAAATTGTCATCAGCTCAGGCTTATTCCCTTTAACATACTCTAAACAAGAATCTTGAAAATCATTAACCTGTTCGATCGTAAAATCATTCAAATGTTTCTTATTAAACGCATAAAAAATAAGGACCTGCATCTCCTGGCACACCGGAGAATCTTTATCCTGTCGAAGCAACGCTGTTAAGACCGCTCCACGCTTCAGCTTCTGTTTCATCTCTTCAGACTGACCGGATGTTTTTAGTTTAGAAAGTCTTAAGAGCTCGCGGTATTGGAGATACTCCAGACGAAGGGGACCTGAAAGAGACTTGATGGCTGGCCACTGGACCTTCGATCCGACGCGCGAAACAGACAGCCCCAGGTCAAGCGCGGGTTTTTGGCCTTCACCAAAAAGCTGCGAACTCAAATAGATCTGCCCGTCGGTCATAGAGACAAGATTCGAAGGAACAAATGCCGTCAAGTCACCCTCAAGAATCTCAACGACCGGGAAGAACGTCATGGTCCCGCCGCCCTTTTCTTTGCTAAGAAAACAGGAACGTTCAATCATTTTTGAATGCAAATAAAAGATGTCGCCCGGGTAAGAGTCTCTACCCGGCGGTCGACCCAACAGAAGAGAAATCTCGCGGTAACACCACGCGTGCTTGGTGAAATCATCAAAACCAATGAACACATCCATCCCTTGCTTCATGAAAAACTCACCTAAAGAACACGCCACATACGGAGAAAGGTATTGCTGCCCCGGAGGTGCTGAAGCGGCCGCAGAGACAATAATGCTGTAATCAAAACACCCGCGATCCTTAAAAAGCTGAACAACTTTAGCCATAGATGCGCGCGATTTACCAATCGAGCAATAGATGCAAATAACACCTGACCCTTTTTGATTGACGATCGTATCTGTTACAAAGGTCGTCTTCCCGGTCATTTTATCACCGAGGATCAACTCACGTTGACCGCGGCCGATAGGGATCATCGCATCAAGAACCTTAACACCTGTCTCCAACGTCTTATTCAAAGGCTGACGATCCAAAATGGGCGGAGATTCAGGAAAGATCGGGAACATGGCATCTGCTTGAATAGGATCTAACCCATCCAAAGGCTCGCATAAGGGATTAACAATACGACCAATAAAGTTTTTCCCGACAGGAGTAACCAACGGCTCGATCGACGCAACAGCCTCAGAACCTGTACGGATCTTTTCCGACTCTTTTAAGATAAGAACCTGGGCCTCATCTTCCGTAAAACCAAGGACCATGCCAAGGGTGCCATAGCCAAAACGAATGAGCTGGCCATTAATACAATTGCGAAACCCCGATACAAGAACAATGCAGCCCCGGATCGCCTTCACAACGCCAACTTCTGTATATTGCAATCGAATGCTCATAATTCTCCCGCTTACGCCTGAGACTCGTCTTTCTTCTGACTATATTTAACCTCTTCCTGCTTCTTCTCTTTGGAAGAACGCAAGAACCATGTTACAAAATGAATGATTGTAAAAAGAGCCAGGAACAGCATGACCCCGCCAATTAATTTCCAGGCGGCGTTGATCGTCGGCTTTTTGTCAAATATCGCTTCGGAAACCTTGGAAAGCGACTTCAGCTGCTGAAGCTTTTGCATCACATTCTTGATCTTGCTCTTTTCAAGATCTGAACGGAACCTTGCCAAAAGCTTTTCTAAGGCATCAAGATCTTTTTTGACCTGCTCAAAGCGACCCTGATTGATCCGGTACGCTCCGATATGCTGCTGAATATCCGGTTGCTCGGCCGCCTGCAATGCTTCGATCAAATCTAAATTATTGATCACATCATTGTACAACGTCTTAGCGGTCTCAACATATTTTGAGCGCTGAAGATTATCCATGACATATTTTGAATGGCTGCGCATGTACTGCAGCTCATTCTCCGGAACATACCAGACATCCTGGATCCCGATAGAGATCTTGCGCTTTTCATTAGGCAAAAAGTCATCCTCTTTAAAAAGGAATGGCTGCCCTTTCTTCTCATCAAAGCGCACCTCAAAGCCTTTGCGATCAACAATATATTCAGGC
>CAJBYM010000002.1 GCA_903959815.1 Candidatus Omnitrophota bacterium | reverse complement strand
TTGGCACGAATGTTAACTGCGAATTTATCAAAATCAATGTTGCCAACTGCAATTTGCCCAAATGTAGCACTCAAATTATCAGATGTGTTCATGTTGGCAGTGTCCATGTACAAATTCTTAAATTGCACATTTGGATTGGTCTTATCACTACTGGCGATAGCCCAATCAATCCCTGCATCATAGCTGGGTTTGAAGATAACCTGGAGAATGCGCGCTTCAATAAGAACTTCTTTAGTCGGCTCATCCAAGTGACGGATGATCTTTTCTACTTCATCTTTTCGACCAGGGAACACACGCACCATGAGTTGATTGGAGCGCTCATCAGCCGTGATCGACCCCACGGACTTTGCATCGATCTTAGAACGCAACTTGTCCGCGACAACATCCGCACGAGCATACTGAAGATTATAAACAACCGTTTCCAAAGGTTGTTCAATCTCAGCAATGATCTTCTTCATCTTCTCTATAGATTGAGGCGTATCGATCAAAACAACCGCACCCGTATCTTCATCTATGATTATTTTGCCCACATTGCTTTTAACGTTATCGAGTGCCGCCAAAACATAGCTGGGTTTGGCATACTGCAAACGCAGTGTCGCCACAACCGTCTTATCACTAAATTGTTTTCCGAACATAGCCTCATACTCAGCTGCCGTCATAACCTGGATGATATTGTTTTGAATGCTGTAGGCCAAACGGCTTGAGATAACGACGATATCCATCGCATCCTTGATCGCCACATTATCCAGCAACACCGTTGTTCTTCCGTCGACAGAAGGACTGATGACCACATTGAACTCACCCTTCATCGCCAGAAACTTAAGAACATCCACGATGTTCATATCGCGGACATCCAAGGCGATCTTGCGGTTCAAACGCTCATCTAACGTTTCTTTAGGCTGCGAAATAATAAGAGGCTTAGGGGTTTCTGCCTCTTGCGCAACCGCAGACCGCAAACCGACAAAAGCAACTGTCGCGAGCAGTCCAGCAAACAACGTCACAGCAATCTTCCGGGGGGAAAGTGTGTGGTTTATCATAGCTTGATTGTTATCTCCTCGTTTGCGTAACTGAAGACCACTCTATCCGTATAGATCGTCTTCACTTTCACATCTTCAATTTTATCTCCCTCTCTCAAGAAACGGGTCTCGCGCTTGGCGACATCTTCAATCATCACTGTCGCTGATTCAGGCACATCAAGCCATGCCACACCAACCAGCTTGTATTTCGACATCTTAGCCTGCAAACTCGCCGCACCCGACGCGCCGCTCTGTTCTGCCGCTTTCTTATCATACGGCTGAAAGATATTGCGCAACGTGATCTTGTCGAGGTAATACGATATATTCTTCATCTGCGGTACTGCGACGCTCTCGGCATTCTTGGGTGCTGCCACATCAATCGCAATGCTGACATCTTCACTGAGTAGCACATTTCCGCTACGAATCTCATTGACCAGAAATAAAAAACCCGCGATAAGAGCAGCTATAAGAACAATGTTGAGCTGTTGAAGTGAAATGGAAATGCGCGGCTGAGAAATTTTTGCAGCTGCGGGCGCCGCAACGGCTGCCGAAGAAAGACCCTTGGCCTTTTTCGTGGCCTCAATGATCTTAAGTAACTTTTCTTCAGCGGTTTCTTTTTTTACCATCGTCGGTATTTTAATTTTAAATTGTTGTCAGAAGTAGACTTTTATCTTTTGAGACAGTTTCATATTAACATAGGAGAAGTGGCTCGCAAGTTTTTTTTAGATTTTTTTAACACCAGATAATCTATCTTTTAAAAGAATAAAAAAACCACTAAAAAAACCAGCCGTTCGCATGAATGATCGTAGCCATAAAACATAGCCCGCAAAGAAGATATCCCTGCGCGCACCCATCATGATGCCGCAAAATACTATTTCAAAAAGCAAAAAAAGCAACAACAGCATCAAAGCGGGGATCGGCCAAAAGAATATTAAAAGATGCGCCGCAACAACGGGGATCTCTATCATGTCTTTCCAGAACGTATACCCATCACCAGCCATCATCCCGGGATGATCAACATATATCCTTAGACGCCAAACCCCATGACGGAACTGCTCTTTGAGATAACGTGGCAACGATTCTTGATGGTAATGATCAACACACGCATCTCTTTGAAAAAAGATCCTTTCTCCACGGGCAATGATCTTATAGCTAAGATCATTATCCTCACCACTGGCCCTGCGATACTGTGCATTAAATCCTCCAACAGCCTCAAAAACTTCACGACGAATCGCAACGTTATAACTGCCAAAAGCCTTGGGAAATTCAGGCATAAGGACCCGATGACGAAAAATGATCTCCTCATGAATAACACGCGCCAAACGCGATGCCACATTCGCAATGCCATAACTTCCCGCAACAACCATAACACCTTCTTGGGCAAACCCTTGCATCATTTTAGAAATCCAGGAACGCTCCGGACAACAATCCGAATCTGTAAAAAACAAGGTCGATCCTTTAGAAACCCGCGCCCCATGATTACGGGCACTCGCCGGCCCTGCATTCTCCTGGTGGATATACACAACAGCTGGATAGCGTCGCACAATATCTGCTGTTGCGTCCGTCGATCCATCATCCACCACCACAAGTTCAACAGGGTGTGCATAATCTTGCGCCAACACCGACTCGATCGCAGCTGCGATGGTATCTTCGGCGTTATACGCTGGAATGACAACGCTCACGCCCCGATCAACGGCCATCAACCTTCTCCTTCAGCTTTGTAAGCTCCAATTCCAATAGCCCTAATGTCTGCGCCATACGATCATTACGCTTATTTTGCTGGCACAAAAATACTGTCAACAGAAGACTTAAGAACACAAAGGCACACAGAAGTCCAAAAAATATAAAGTTGCTCGGCAGCTCAAAACCGAACCAGCGTGACAAGGTAAATAGCTGTTCTTTAAAGACAGACGCGAGAACACCCAAACCAGCAAAGAAAAGCCAGGCAAAAGCATACTTGAACGTTAATCGTTCACGACGCACAAGTTCAATGACAAAAACAAAAACAATGATGGAAAGGATGATCGCAAGCCATTGGATCGTCATGACTCATAGACCTTTCTGTGTTTAAGGGTATGAAGAAGAATGGCCCCCGAAACTTTCAGCATATAATAAAGAGGCTTCAAGAACGCAATGGAACTAGCCCCTGTTGCTCGCGAGCGCATGACAACAGGCACTTCAACAACAGAACAACCCAGGCGACGGGCCACAACAATCGCCTCAGGCTCGGGATAATCATGCGGATAATAGAAAGCGAACACTCTCATAAGCCGCCGTCCACAAGCACGAAATCCTGATGTTGTATCTTTAATGGTCAAGCCGGTCAAAAGACGAATAAGAAAAGAAAAAAAGCGGATCCCGAAACGTCGTAGCGCGGAAGAACGAAATCCTTCTGTTTCCGTTAAGAATCTACTGCCAATGCACATATCAACGCGGCCATCAGCAACCGGCATGATCACATCTTTCAAATACAATGCATCGTGTTGTCCATCACCATCAACTTGAACAGCAATATCATAACCATGAGCAACCGCGTAACGATAGCCTGTTTGTACCGCAGCGCCGATGCCCACATTAAAAGGCAAGCGCACCACCCGAACACCAAGCGCTTGAGCCCGTCGTGCTGTATCATCCCCAGAACCATCATCAACAACGAGAACATCAATGGCAAAGCCGTGCACGCACACACCACGGACTTCACGCACAGTCTCTTCGATCGCAGCAGATTCATTGAATGCAGGAATAATAACAAGGGTCTTAAGGGTCATGTGTTGGAAAATTTAAGCAGTTGGCCGATTTTCGTACGCAAACTAAAATCAAAGACATGATCACCCGCACGCAGCACAACACCACCCCACAACGAGCGATCTTCGCCAACAGTGACGTCGGCCTGTGGGAATTTTTCCTTCATCGTCATCCTTAAACGGAACTCTTCATCTCCCGTAAGTTTCCCTCCAGCCACCACCACAATATCATCAACACATTCACCCTGAAGCGTCGGAAGATGCGCCACCTTCTCCAGCATGGACATAAAAAGCTCACGCTCCAAAAGTTTTTTCAGAACGAAAATAATAAAGACCGCCACAGCGACCTGCAAGAACACGATCTTCATGAGAACATTTCCATCTGTGAACACGCGCGTGAGTCCATCCATAACTCAGATCTTGCCCTGTCCTTTCAAATAAAGATATTTTGCAGCCAAACCCACCATATTCTCTTTCTGGTCCTGCGGAAAATATTCATTCGGATGAACACCGTCAAAAGGAAAAGGCCTTCCGTCTGGAAAATGCCCGCGGGCATTAACCAGGGCCAGCGTAGATCCGTCGGACAGGTCATACATGCTCTTTAAAAGAACCTGCCCGGCTGTATCTTCACCAAAAACAATCGCACGCTTCCTGTCCTGAAGAACTCCAGAAAAAAGTTCAGCCGCGCTACCCGTACCTTTATCTACAAGAACAGCGATCGGCCAATCAATGTGATAGTGCGACGGAAGAACGGGGATATCAAGCTCAGCTTTAGGCCGTTTACGCCCTTCAAAATAAACAAGCTGCTCCCCATTGGGTAAAAAGAACGCGGAGATCGCGCGTGCGGCCAAAGGCGGCCCACCAGGATTCCCACGCAGATCAATGATAAGCCCCTTGGGATTCTGAGACTGAAGAACACCTAAAAGACGCGCGAAATCTTCAGGCGTTCCCTGATTGAATTTCTGCAGGTCCAAACAATAAATATCCGGAATGCCCGTCGATTTAATGAAAACGCCCTGCTTGAAATATTCACGGCTAACGGCTTCAACGACACCCGGTGTGCGCGTTGTTCCTGAAAAATAATCGATCAAAACTTTTGTGCCTTCTAAAGGATTAAGCTTATCCTGGATCTTACCTTCTCCCATCCCCAGTACATCCGCTCCATCAATACGAACAACCAGATCATTATCCCTCAAACCTTTCTCATGCGCATCAGACCGGGGCTCAATGAAATCAACCACATAACCTTTGTCGATCAGATGCCCCACAATGCCCAGATCAACCTTCTTGCCATAAACCTCTTTCACGAATTTCTCAGCAGGCTTAGGCGGCCAGTAACGCGAAAAAAGATCATCCGGCTGTTTTAACATCTCAACGAGATAAGCCGCACTGCGCCATCGGACATAATCATTGCTTTTCTTTTCAAGAAGAATGGCAGGATAGATCTTTTCATCAAAAACCTGAAGAAAACGCTCAAAATCAGAGCGCCGAACATCAAAGAAATAATTATCCTGCATCACCTTATAAACTTCTTCAAAATAAGCAAGATACTTTTCGTGCGCAGATGGGAGTGGTGCGCCCTGCAGAGATTTAGCCGCATCAGCAAGAGGAACAAAAACAATCATAGCCATCAGAACAATCGTGGCTGTCAAGAAACGAGCTGAATTCACATAACCTCCATTAATAGGAAGTTATTCTATCATTAATAATATAAAAAGAAATGGAAAATCAAACAGCATCCCAGGCAAAAGCCAAGGCCTTTTTAAACCTTGGAACATCAAGATTTACATTCGTAATAAAATCCCCATGCGAACGAAAACGACGGTAATCCGGCATTTTAGGCGGCATTTTTAAATAACGCGGGATCAAAGAAAGATCGAAATGATAAAGGATGGTCCCATGATGAAGAATATGGCTTCGGCCCCGGCGTTGAGCGTTACCGGAGAACTTCTTTTCACCCGAAGCGGTGACAAGATCACAGACCGGCCGGAATTCCGCTTTAATGCCGCAGGATCCCAGCACGGTTATCACGCTCTTAAGAATGTGCTCATACGAACGCGTGATAACTGCAAAATCAGAATGCCGTGCCTTAGAAAGCACTAACGAAACGTTCAGACATCCGGGACCCTGCACCACCGTACCTCCTCCAGAGGAACGCCTCAAAACAGAAACACCCTCTCTAGAGCACACCTCTCCATAAACCTCCCCCGATTCATCACAGGTTCGACCCAAAACCACAAAGACCTTGGGCGATTCCCAGAAACGCAACACTTCCCCTCCCCCGGCCTTATCCGCCTTAAGAAGAAGTTCATCGTCATAACTTAGATTTTGTTGAGGATCTGGGAAAGAAAGATCCAGGACCTTCATGCCCTGGGTGCAAAGAAATTAACATTCATTTCACGCGCAGCCTTGGTTTCATCAGGACGGGAAATAGGCATAGTGACGGGCATCGCATGAAACACATGCGGGTCGGATTTGGAAAGTTCATCTGCTTTGATCATGGCCTCAATAAAAACATCCATTGTCTCTTTACTTTCAGTCTCTGTGGGCTCGATCATGATCGCCTCCTTAACGGTCAGCGGAAAATAAACGGTCGGCGGATGAATGCGCTGATCAATGAGGAACTTGGCAATATCAATGGCATGGACCCCACGTTCTGTCTGCTTGGACGCCGAGAACAGGCAATCATGCATACAAATACGGTCGAACGCTACTTGATAGTATTTCTTAAGTCTCGTTAAAATATAATTGGCATTCAAAACCGCATGATCACTGGTCGCTTTAAGCCCATCGCCGCCCAAAAGGAGCATATACGCGTAGGCACGCAAAATGATCGCGAAGTTACCGTAAAAAGAAGCGATGTAACCTATGGAGTCAGGATAATTGTAATCCAGAACAAATGTATTATCAGCGCGTTTGAGCACACGAGAGATCGGCAGGAATTTCTCAAGCTTCTCTCCTACGCCGACAGGACCCGACCCCGGACCCCCGCCCCCATGCGGCGTTCCAAAAGTTTTATGAAGATTCAGGTGCACAACATCAAACCCCACATCACCGGGACGACAGCGCCCCATCGTGGCATTCAAATTCGCACCATCATAATACATAATGCCATCGACCGAATGGATGAGGCGCGCAATCTCACTGACCTGTGAGTTGAACACGCCATGCGTATCCGGACATGTCATCATAAGTCCCGCAACCTCGTCCGTCAGAACAGCCTTCAATTTATCAATATCCATACCACCGTTCTTATCCGACGGAACGGAAATGATCTCATAGCCCGCAACAGCAGCACTCGCAGGATTAGTACCATGCGCGGAATCAGGGATGATGATATATTTCTTCTTGTTCCCTTTGGCTTGATGATAAGCTGCCAGCAACATGATCCCGGTCAATTCTCCGTGAGCCCCGGCCAAAGGCTGCATGGTCATAGCCTTCATGCCTGTGATTTCACACAACCACTTTTCCGTGTCATAAAGCACTTCAAGCGCGCCCTGCACATAACGGTCTCCGCCCTTAAGCTGCGGCAAAAGAGGATGCAGCTCAGCAAAACCCGGCATCCCGGCTGCTTTTTCCGTAAATTTCGGATTGTATTTCATGGTGCAAGAACCGAGAGGATAGAAATTCGCATCCACAGAAAAATTAAGCTGGGACAATTGCGTAAAATGACGCACCACATCGAGCTCGGAAACTTCCGGAAGCACAGCTTCGGCCTTGCGCAGGAATCTATCCGCGATCTTCGCTTGAACAGGAACATCGGAAACAGGAAGTTTGAAACCCTGACGGCCTGATACGCTTTTTTCAAAAATAAGCTTCATCGTAAAACCTCCGCCAGAACCTTCGCAAAGGAGAGGATCTCCGCGCGAGTCCGCTTTTCCGTAACAGCAACCAAAAGATAATTTTCCATGCCCGGATAATAACGGCCCAAAGGAAATCCTGCCGCAAAACCACGCGGGATCATAGCCTCAACGACATCGGAGGCGTCTTTCGGCAAGCGGACGGTGAATTCATTGAACGTGGGCGATGAACGCTTCACTTCAACACCAGGGACCTTGCCCAGCACCTCACGGGCGAACTCGGCCTTATCGAGATTCAACTGGGCGAGCTGACGAAAACCCTGGCGACCCAAAAGAGACATAAATACAGATGCCTGAACAGCACAGAGCGCCACATTCGTACAAATATTAGACGTCGCTTTTTCACGGCGAATATGTTGTTCGCGCGCCTGCAGCGTATTGACAAAACATCTGCGGCCGTCTGCATCAACCGTCTCACCGACGATACGCCCCGGCATCTGACGAATGAACTTTTTGCGTGTGGCCATGAACCCCAAATACGGCCCGCCAAAATTAAGTGGCAAACCCAAAGACTGACCTTCACCGGTCACAATATCAACGCCCATTTCCGCCGGAGTCTTCAGAAGGCCCAAAGATACGGGATACACGCTCGAGACAACGATCACACCCGCCGCATGCGCTTTCTCAACAATATCGGAATGATCATCGATCGTGCCAAAGAAATTCGGATTCTGCACAATGACCGCAGCCGTATCTTTATCGATCAGCTTCGCCATAGCCACACGATCCGACTGACCGTGGACAACGGGCGTTTCAATGAATTCGAAATGCAAGTTGTGCGTATACGACTTAATGAGCTTGCGGTAGATCGGACTCACACCGCCATCCATGATCACCTTCTTGCGACCCGTGATACGGATAGCCATCATCATGGCTTCATACAGCGCAGTCCCCCCGTCGTAAAGCGAAGCATTCGACACATCCATTCCCGTCAAGGCACAGATACTGCTCTGATATTCAAAGAGTGCCTGGAGCGTACCCTGGGCACATTCCGGCTGATAAGGCGTATAAGCAGTGTAGAATTCGCCGCGAGAAATGATCGCCGAACATGCGGCAGGGACATAATGGTCGTAATAACCCCCGCCGATAAAAGGAACAAGAGCACCTGTATTCTTAGCAGCCAGAAGACGCAGCCGCTCCATGACCTCGAATTCGGAAAGCCCTTGCGGCAAATCAAACGATTTGGGCGCATGCTCGGGTTTGATATCAACAAAAAGCGCATCCACGCTCTTAACGCCAATGGCATCAAGCATGGCACGCACATCTGTCTGTGTATTAGCAATATAGGGATTCAAAGGAAGATCCTGACTCTTGAAAAGCCTGACGGCAACCGACTATTCGTCGCCCTCAGCCTCACCTTCACGCTCAAGGCTCTCGAGATAACTGCCATATTCTGCGGCGGTCATCAGGTTGGAAGATTCATCCATATCCGAGATCTCGACCTTCGCGATCCATCCCTTGTCGTAACAGGAACGGTTGATCAGGCCAGGATCCTCAGAAAGCTCATCATTGATCTCAACAACACGCCCCGACATCGGAGAAAAAATGTCACTCGCGGATTTGACCGACTCGATCGACGTCAAAGGCTCAAACTGCTCGACTTCAGCATCAACATTCGGAAGCTCGACAAAAGTAATATCGCCCAGTGTGCTCTGCGCATACTCCGTAATACCGACGGTTCCCGTTCCGTCTTCCATGTTGATCCACTCATGCTCTTTGGTATAAAGGTAATGCTCAACGATCTCCATACATCTCTCCGTCCTTCGGTCTAGTTCTTAAGAGAACCGGTTTTGTAGAACGGACGTGCTGCCGTCTGCGCACCCAGTCTTAATTTTTCTTCCCCAAATATAATATCTTTGACCGTGCCCGTAAACTCTTTTTTAATAAATCCTATACCCACACCCAAACCAAGAGCCGGTGAAAACGTCCCGCTAACGACCTCGCCCACAACAGTACCATCGTTAAGCGAGATCTGATGCCCCTGGCGCGGCGCACGACGACTATCAGAAATGAAATGAATGATCCGACGTGACGGCACCTGTTGGCGCACAACAAGCGCCTCCTTACCGATAAATATTTTGTTCATGTCCACAAAGCGCTTCAAACCCGCTTCAACAGGTGTAATGGCTTCAGAAAGCTCATGACCATAAAGAGGATAGCACACTTCGATGCGCAGCACATCACGCACGCCGAGGCCCGTCGGATAAACACGCTTATCATCCATCACAACATTCCAAAGCTTTTCCGCCTTATCCCAAGGATAATAGATCTCATAACCCAGCTCCCCCGTATAACCGGTCCGACTAACAATGACATCTTCACCTAAAACACAAAATATACCGAAGGTGTAATGATCCAATTTTTCGATCCCAGGAACAAGAGCTTTGAGCACATCACGTGATAACGGACCCTGCACATCCAGCTTGGCCGTCTGAAAAGAAACATCCTTAAACATTACACCGGAAGCCAAAGATCGACGAAAATGTGCGGCATCTTTATCGATATTCGAAGCATTAACGACCACCATCCACTTTTCAGACGAAAGACGGTAAACGATCAGATCATCGATCGTGCCGCCGGCATCGTTCAACGCCATGCCATAACGGCATGTTCCAACGGGTTGGTCGACAATGCTCTGCGTCACAATACGATCGAGACCCGACGCAACCGCGTCTCCTTCAATCAAGAACTCGCCCATGTGCGAACAATCAAAGATCGAACACCCCTTGCGATTGGCCTCATGTTCTTTAAGAATCCCCGCAGGATACTGCAAGGCCATGTCCCATCCGGCAAAAGGCACCATTTTTGCGCCCAAAGCAACATGCGCATCATAAAGAGAGGTTCGATGTAACGATCCAGTCGACATTTAGGCCATCACCACATCTATGCGCACAACCTTGCCCTCTCGGACATCCTGCGCCATCGGGGACGGTATGACACTGCCCACGATCTCTTTTGTCTTCTTGCCCGGATACTGCAACACGATCCGTCTAGCCTCAGCTTTCCCCATACCAAAAGTATCCTTGCCCTGCGCATTATGATAAACCACAAGCGTACGTCCCATAAAATTAAAAGCATACGTATGTGCAGGAAGATCAACGCGCACAGGCCTACCTTCAAGCGTAAAGAATTCCGCGGTCTTTCTTTCCGATGTGAAACATTCCTTTTTAAGCACAGGGCGAAATGTCAGCTCCAATTCACCTTTAAGATTAACAATGAACGGATCAACCCCAGCATTCATGAACATCCAGATATGAACAAACTCCGCCGTACTGCCGGACAACCTTGCCACAAAACCCTGACCATGCAATTCTTTATCCCGATGGGCGCTTGAAACAATAAAGGACGAATTCTCAAGGATGCTGCGTCCGTAACGCTCAGGCTCCATGAACGCAACGCAGCACGCTTCAAGCTCCTCGTAGAACTCCGCATGTAATCCGTGACGCAGCAACTCCAGAAGATATTTATATTCCATGTGAAGCCATATCGATTCATTTTCAAGCCATCCGCGCGGAAACACGCGCGTGCGGCCAACCTCTTCGGTCTCCGTCGATATATCCACATTGACCTTATACATGTTAAGGGCCTTATCAAATAACGGGCTCTTCTTGACCTTCTGATGCAGGGCAAGGATACGTAAAGGATCCTGTTCACATCGCAAAGCATGAACAATGCCTTCAAGGAACAGCGGCATATCATGACGTTCAAATTCAAGAGGTTGGACAAAAGGCCCTTCCTTGGCCGGATGAACCCCCTCCACTGCCTCATATTTTGTGACTTTATAATAATAATACGTCGGAAAAAGACCATCACTACGCCGGGCTTTCTCAACAGCCTTATCCACTTTATTCACCACAGACTCAAGGAACCGGCGAATATCAGAAAAGTTGATTTCTTTTTCAACACCACTGATCCCTTCACGCACTTTCTCACGATAATCCTCTTTAACGGTGTTGGATCTCTTCCAACGATCCAGATCTGAACTTCCGTTCTGAAAAATATCAATGAGCTCATGGATGAACAGCGCCAGCTCATCAAAGACCGCGACGCTCTCACTGCCATCCAAACCGATCTTATCCAAAGCATTCAATGTGAACAACGCAAAACGCTTAAGCTCCAATGTTTCGCAAATGGAAGAACCCAAAAGTCCTGGCAAGCCATTAAGGGAATCATACCAGCTGGGTTTATTGGCCTCCATATCAATGCCAATACCATCAGGATCAAGTGTCGCCGCCTTGTTAGCGATCAGACACAACATCTTCACCAGAAGGCTGGTCCGGTAAACCTCACCCTGACCATGACGCACGCGCAGCTTATGCCCTTTTCCCTTATCTTCCTGACCTTCATGCAGCGAATGGTATTGACGCACACCGCGTGACGTAAGAACATACCTCTTGTCGCGTGGCTGCACATAAACTGAATTATGATAAAACGTAAAATTTTTATTATCCCGAAAGATCAAGCGTAAATTTTCCGGATAAAGGGCAAGATAACTTTCCAGAAGATCAAGATTATAAGCCCAATGATCGATCCAAAAACCTTCTCCGTGCTGCGCCGTCTCGAATTTCTGGCAAACAGCCAAAATATGGGCCAGGAATTCGCGCGGCTTGACCTTAAGTTCAATCGCATGGTCCGCAATAAAATTAAAAAGATCTCCGGGCATGAATCCTTTTTTAAGAAAAGCTTTCAGCTCTGACGTATCTCCTGACCGCACACACGTTTTTAAGATGCCGTCAAGTTTTGCGCCATCTTCAGCTGTAAATGCCATGCCACACACGATCAGAGGGTTGTACCCATCAGCCTGCGTCAACGAAAAGAAATTGAGCACCGCACCTTCTTTGAGGTCAAGATTAAACCAGACATCATTGCGCCGGTTCTGATTCACATCACGGTAATTACCATTGCCCTGTGAAAGGAACGTTGGCGAAAGTTTAAAGAAGTTATAATCACGCTCTGGATCCCCATGCTTACGGCTGTAAACATTAAAGACCGCAGGACCTTCATGGGTCTTTAAACTGATCGGAAGCCCTCCGCGCAAAACATTGTCCAGAAATGTCTGTCCCGCATAAGCATTGAATTGCGGACATGCCCCATGCGTAAAGGCTAAAGATTTCACGCCTTCGATGATCGCGCGATTACGGGCATGTTTCCCGACAATAAATCCTTTGGACGTGATCTTCTTAACATTCCGGTTAAGCTCCTGAACACTGCGGGAAAATCCTGTCACACTCACAAGGTCCTTAACACCCCCTGCCTTAAGTGTAAACTTCAACAAACTCATGGCGCTCGGCGTACGATTGTCTGTCTGCTGATCTTTCGCAAGAGTAAAATTCTTCCCCGTCATAAAGCGTTCAGGATTCAAGAAATCAGTCGACGAACCAAAAATAGCCTTGGCTTCAACCACAGCATCCAGCAACGATCCAGGCTTGGCCTTCGGGTCAAACGCAAAATAGAAATGACCTTCCTTGATGTGCTTGACCTGCGGCACATCAGCTGCCTCCGTATCCAGTTGAAAATAGGGCGCCTTTTTATCCAGATTGCGCACCTTATACCACGCTTCAATGGTGCGGCACATGTTTTTCATCATCCAGTCATTCTGCCCATAAGGTATGATCAACGGCAAACCATCGATCATCTCAAAAGAAACGGCACCTTTCGACATATTCTTTACTGAGACACGACGCACAAAACCGGCAAATGGTTCATCAGGAACCGTGAAATAATTAACCGTAACCATCAGACCTAACGAAACATTAACTTCTTCGATCGTCAGATCATGGGACGTGACCATCATCGTCTGGCGGACTTTAAATGATGATCCGACAGGACTAGCAAATGGCTCATAAAACTTTTCAACAGAGCCTTTCTTCACTTTAAGGAATGTACGAAAACCATGCGTCGAGATCAAACGGTAGGACTTATTGGCCGGCTGAAATTCCATAATGGCCTTATCCTTGGACTCAATCCCGAAAGAAGAAATCCCCTGGCCGCGATTACTATAAAACACCCACATCGGAATACCCCACTCGCCCGCGATCCCCGGGAAAAAATTCGAGAACGGGGTCTTGCGATTATAATCTTCGATGACAAATGTGCCATCAGGGCGCAAATAATAATCAGATCTGGTCTTCATGCTGCTCCTTTAGAAAGGATTTTTAGATTTTCTAATAAGATTATAATAACCCGAAACTTTGAGCCACATCTGCGGATCATCATCTGAATTCTTCATACGAATGCGCTTGATCTCATAAAGATCCCTGACATCCCTGTCATACCCGCGATTCGTAGCAAAAGCAGCATCATAACCTGCTTGCGCTACGATCTTTTTTATATCCTCACTAAAACCACCCGTAGGATACGCTAAAAAGCGCACCGGATGTCCCAGGCGCATCTGTAAATTCTTCTTACTCTGCGTGATCTCGCCCCAAGCCTGTTCATGCGACAAACCCGGCAGATACGCACCTGTCATCACATGACTTTCTATGCTGATACCGTCCGCATCCATCTCTTTTGCCTGAACCCATGTCAAACGCCCCGGATGATCCAGATGTGCCACTTCAACAAAGATCGTTGCGGGAAATCCATGCTTCTTTAAAACCGGATAAGCCGCTGTATAATTATTTTCATACCCATCATCAAATGTGATAACCACGCTCTTACGATCATGCCCACGCCCAGACTTGATCTCATCAACGAGCTGAACTAATGATATAACTTTATAGCCCTTTTGTTTCAAATACGCCATTTGCCGGTTAAAATGTTCTAGGTTAACATTATTAAGGGGCTCATGCCACGCCGTTGCGATCGAATGGTACATCAAGATCGGGACCTGATACTTCGTCGGCAGCCACAACGCCAACGAAATAACAATCACAAAAAGAAACGAACACAAGATCGAAATAAACCACAAGCGTTTTTTCATGGGTTACAGGGATGCCAACTTCTCTTTAACGAGTTCACTGACAAGCTTCCCATCCGCACGACCGCCTGTCTTTTCACGGACAGACTTCATGACAGTGCCCATATCTTTCATGGACACAACGCCCATTTCTTGAACAACCGCTTCGATCAAAACCTTGATCTCATCCGCAGACATTTCCGCAGGCAAATAGACCTTCATGATCTCGATCTCACTCTTTTCCTTAGCTGCAAGCTCAGGTCGGCCTCCTTTTTCAAACTGCTCAATGGAATCCTGACGTTGTTTGATCTGTTTCTTGATCACCGCGATGACTTCATCATCCGCGACCTGTTCCAAACGCTTGTCAACCTTGACCTGCTTGATCATGGCGCGTAGATAACTGAGAGCCCCTGACTTTTCTGCGGCTCTATCCTTCATGGCCTGAATATAATCTTTATTGATCTTTTCCTCAAGTGACATACACGACTCCTTATTAATTTTAATCTCTTATATTAATCACTTTATTTCGTGATTTCAATCCCTTTATTATCTCTATCCGGGATGACCGGATCCCGTAATGTTGCGCCAAAAACTCAACCAGAGCCTCATTAGCCTTTCCATCTACAGGAGGCGCCGTCAAATACACCTTAACGCCACCTTCTTGTGCCTTAAATAAGTTCTTCTTCGCACCTGGAATAACCTTGATCTCTATGATCACATGGACCTTGCCTTAAAATAAATATTTTCGTGCGCTGGCACGAAGCCATAGCCGGTGCATGCGCCAGGCAGAACAATATTGCTCCACTTCATTCCAGAACGCCCTGGCATGATTCAAATGCCTGGCATGGCAAAGTTCATGAACCACAATATAATCGATGACCTCCGGCGGAAATGCCATCATCCGCCAGTTGAGATTCACCGTCTGAGTACGTGCGCTGTAACTACCCCACAACCGTTGCTGATCCTTGACCATGACCCTGGGAACAGACATCGACATCCGCCCGGCCCAGTCCCTGACCATGGCGCTTAAAGTCCCGCGTGCACTCAGCTGATACCATTTAACAAGCAAACGGCGAACTTCTGCCGCATCTCCCTTAATCCGCCAACCTTTAACCATTTCTTCAAGCCATGGCTGACCTTTATCCCCAGGAACAATTTCTAATTGATAAGGAGCTCCCAAAACATACAGTGTACCTCCCGTAGAAAACACCTGCCGGCCATGGGTCAGATCATGCCCCGCCTCTTTGATCGCACGTTCGATCCAGTCTTTCTTCTGAAGAACGAATTCCCCGATCTCACTCTCTGCAACCCATGAAGGTGCGTGAACCTCAACTCCGCGCACACCAACCCTCAATTGCATCGTGCGACGCCTAGATGAACGAATGATGGTGTACCCTTCGGCCCCGAGCTTCACACTCCTTTGCCCCCGGACGGCCTCATCACCCCGCTCGGCCCCGGGCCCATGCCCTGGGCCCAGGGGGCCTCGGAGGTTATTTGGCCAGGATCCTGGCCAAATAAAAAACCGAAGCCGGTTCTCACCAGCTTCGGTTAGTCCGCTTGAAGCGGTTAATATCATTTAAATTCAACCTTAATATCAACTTGAGCAGTCTGGCGCTTCAAAGACTGGTTCCTGCCATCCTTCATCATATAACCATTATTCCCGTAAAGCATCTCGAGACGATCACGCTGCTGCTGCGCGGCGATCTTCATGATCTGAGCCTGTTCTTTAAGAATAACCATATTCCTTTTAACAAGAACCATCTGATTCTTAAAACGACGGATCTTCTCTTTGCCTTGTTTAGTATCTGAAATTTCCGGTTGGAATGAAGATAGCTCTTTACGCACCATCTGAAGATCTGCATCCAGCTGTTTATTCTTTTTCTTAAACGCATTGATCATCGTCTCAAGCGCCTCACCCTTGGCCAAAGCCTTGGTTTTATATGTTTCCAAAACCCTGATGTTCTCTTTAAGCTGATCATTAAGGCCCTGGACAGAAGAAAGCTCTCCACGCGTCGTAGAAAGTTCAGCATTGGCAGATTGAAGCTCCAGTGTCAGCTCCATGACCTTTTGATTAGCCTCATCCAAGGCGATTTTCGTGATCCGATATTCCTGGACATAATGACGAAAATTCTTGGCCTGCTCTTGAGCCGCACTTTCAGCCGCTGTCACGACCTCTTGCAATGTGCGATAATTAAAATACCAAATGACTAACGTATAAAGAGTGAGTATTCCCAGCGCGATCGCAACAATCATGCGGATTTTATTACTTTTCTTCTGATCTAACATACAATCCTCTCGTTCCTTCTGCATTTAAAGTCGCTATAAAAATATTGTTAATTTCGCAATTATACCCATTACGACGGTAAAAGACAAGGAAAATTCATCCCTAAAGCCTGGAAGCTATTTTTTCTTAAAAAGATCAAAGATTGCACTCACAGCTTCTGCGGCAGCAGGGCTTCCCCCCAATGCTTTTTGCAACTGATCTCCGCCAGCCGCTATGACCAGTTTTTTGGTCAAATATTCAATGTCCGGCATTAAAACCGGCTTCACCACACGCCCTGTTAATTTCATAGGTAAATAGATCTTACCTTGATCATCTTGAAGATAGGAAAGCTCTTTGACCCTCTCATTTAAACGTCGAGAAAGCTCTTTTTCCATACGGATCTCAGCTTTGATCGAAAGATCTTCGATAAGCCTAACGGTACCTGTCGCATGAACACTAAAATCACGGGTCATAATATCGGCCGCATCCAATTGCATCAAACCACGGGTGATGTGCGCATCGGCCTTGCACATTTCAAAACGCGTTATACCCTTCTTGATCTCATCTTGTGTTTCCGAAGAGAAATCTGCCATCACGCTATCCAAAAGTCCGGGCAACATGGGAATATTCTCTAATCCAAAAGCAAGAAGATTCATGCTTTCAAGGACTCCGTCTTTGAGTTCCCCCTTGACCTGTCCACTCAAGGAAGACAAGACGTCTTCCGGAGACTTGCCCGAAAAATTAAGCTCTCCTGCCGCAGAAATAAGACCGCTCATGTTAACAGGCGCTTTATACCCTTCTACAAGCTTCTGCGCATTGATCCTTTGCGCATCGAATGTCGCACTCGCTTTCAAATCAGAGAGATAATCCGTCAAAAGCACCCCTCCATTCACAGCTCCTCCGGCCACCACCAACGAAAAACTTTTGACATTGATCTTTTTCTCATCAAGATCCGCCTGCATTTGAATGCTTTCAAAAGGCACGGGTAAAAGCGCGGACAAAACAAACCCTTTTTCAAGAACAGACTGTCCCTTCAAACGCAACAATCCTTGTGCGCTGATCTGAGCATCAGAAACAGATACTTTTAACACTCCTCCCAGTTTCTTAAGGGACAGCGGTTTCAGCATAGAAAGCTCGCTCTCCAAACGCGAAAGATTAAATTTGATAAGATCCGCTTCAATGTTCATTCCCTGGATCAAAAGCGACTGTTTAAGAATATCCACAGCCATTTTCGCATCCACGCGCACATTCTGCTCATCTGAAAACAACGCTGCTTTGATCGTAACTCCAAATGGACCCGTCAACGTAAGATCCCGAACATTAATATCCATATGCGCCAATTCAAGCGCCAAACGTGGCGTGAACATCTCATCCACATACGTCACACGGGCAGAGGTGATCTTAATATCATTAACAAGAAATGCCGGAAGACTTCCGGCAGAACCTCCTGGTGTTTGAGTAGCAGGATCCGTCGCAGACACAACGGGCCTGACACCCAAAGTTGCTGCATTCACAAGGCCTTCTTTTGAACGGATAATGACCACATGAGGAGAAACAACGACAACCTGAACAAGCTGGATCTTATGCTCGAAGATCAATGCCCCTACATTCACACCGATTTCAACCCTTTCCACGGTCAAGAAAGGGTTGTCCGCGAACTTAGGGTCATCCGCAATCACAATATCCTTGACCTGAAGACCAATGCCGTTAACCCAAGAAAATCCCAGCTCTGCCCGGCCGACACGAACATCCCGGCCAAGGGCCTGTGTCGCCTGCTGAGTGATCTGCGGCAAGAATTTATTCGCATCAAATGTCTTAAGAAAAACGAACAGCCCCGCCATAACGAGAACAACTAAGACGGCCGCCACAATAAGAACAATCTTGAGAACCTTCATCTTCAACTCCCTGTTAGTTTTTCTGAATTCTTTTAGGCAGGTCAACGCGGAGGTTTTCTAACGTCCAGAACGTAATGAATAACGTTCTGTATCTTTCAAATACTGTGCCGTCTTTTTATAACCCTTAATAAGTTTATCAACCTGCTCAAAATCCTGACGGGCTTGAACATACATCTTCTTCTTAAAAAGCCCTATCGCTTCATTATAAAGACGCTCGACGCCATCTTCAAAATCCTTACGTATCAACGCACGCTGTTCTTGCAAATATTGCTTCTCCTGCTCCGCCGCCTGCTTAAGAAGAAGAGCAGCGGGGTCCTCATCAGCCACACCCTTCGGCGTCGAAGGAATAACAACAGCAGATGACGCCGCCGGTACAGAAACGGCCGGAGCAACAGGAGTTTCTTTTAAAATAGCTTGAACTTCCTGTTGATTGCGACGGATAAGCTCTTGCTGCTGACGCTCGACAGTGCTTTTCTTGAGATCCTCTTCCTGTTGCTGCGACAACACGGCAGCTTTTTGCACATTTTGTTTATCCTTCAGGCGCTTCTGTGAAGCATCGCGATTTCCAAGTTCAGATTGATCGATCTTACGACGTTCTTTTTCCTGGACAAGACGACGATCCCGTTCTTCTTTAGACTCCAATTGTTCCAATCTACGACGTTGCTTCTGCATCTTGGCGTCTGTCTCAACTTTTTCTTGAGAAGCCTGTTCAAGGGCATCAACCGCAACCGCAGTGCCTTGAACTTCCGTCCGTATCGATTCCGTTACCTCTGTCCTAGCCTGCACCTCTGCCCTTTTAACATCCAAAGGTGATCTTTCCTCAATCGCCTCAACAGAAAACTTTGTGCGCTCTTGTTCATCATCATGCAAAGCCTTGGCCAACTCTACGCTCTTTCTTTCTAACATTTCACGGCGCTGTCTTAAATTCTGCTCTTCGATCGCCCTTAGTTCCTGCTGCCGACGGATATCCAGCTCACGCTGAACAGCTACAAGTTCGCGTGTCTTGCGCCGTTCACGCTCTTGCTGCTTCTTGTCACGTTCCCAGGCCAATCTCACCTGAGCACGGCGCTCTTCAAGATAGCGATCTTCCTGCGCACGCTGTTCAGCTTGCGTGACTTTCTTTTCTTTTTCCAAAGCTTGTTCAATGAGCGTCAAATAACGAGATGCTCTCTGTTGGTCAACAGAAGTACCAACATGAAGCAGTTCTTCAAACTTGATCCGTGCCTCGCGATAACGTCCTGCTTCATAAAGACGAACGCCCTCTGCAAGAACCTGTGCCGCACGCTCAGGATCAATGATGGTCTCAGCCGGTTTTACAACAGCTCCAGACGCGCCTTCCGCGGCCTGATCTGCCTCTTCCAATTGACGGACTTTGGCCTTCTCCTGTTGCTGATGAACTTCAAAATCCCTTTGTGACAAAATGCGATCAATGCGCGTTACATAACTCATCGGCGCTTTAAAAGAAGCATCCTGCCGGACCGCTTCCATAAACTTCACGCGTGCTTCTGCAAAATTCTCTGCCGCATAAAATTGCTCACCTTCTTTAAAGAGCATCCGGGCCTTCTGACGCGGCGAAATAAAATCCTCACCCTCTTTAACAGCTTTGGGAGGAGTCCGCTTCTTCACATCTTCCTTGCGCTCTGATGCCCTAGCTTCCCAGCGTGTCTCAAACTGGCTGCGACGGTCGACCATAGCCCCCTTAACGGTCTGGATCTCCTTAAGGATCGACTCCAGGTCATTAAAACGTTGTTCAACAAGGACATAATCTTTTTTCTGCGAAAGCGCCAAAATCTCAATATTAAGAGAAGCTGCTTTCTCGGCAAGACCTTTAATGGTATCCCGATCCTGTTGCTCCGCTGCCATAATTTTAACTTCATCCTGGCCTCGTTCAACACGAACAAGAAGTCTTCCCGTATCCTTGTAGTCCGGCACTATCTTCTGTGCTTCGAGCAAACGCGCCTGCGCAGCATCATAATCTTTCTGACGATAAAGCCCTAAGGCCTGCTGATAAAGAACCTCAGCCTTAAGCTGGCTTTCGCGTGCCTGATCTTTCAATTGTTCAAGATCACGGCGCTCTTTCTTTCGAAGTTCTTCACGCTCCTTGACCAACTGCGCCTGATGAGCTTGAATGTCTTCTTCAGCCTTATTTTCAGCTTTTTGACGAACAGTCTCGATCTGCTGCGCCGCGACCTGTTGTTTCTCGACGCGTTTAATACGCAAAGCTTCCGCTTCTCCAAGCTTCTTCTCGCGCGCGATCTGTTCGGCAATACGACGATGCTCTGCTTCAAGATTGCCCATCAAACGATCAACCTTAGCAAATGTACGGGAAGCATCAGACAATTGTTTGTCTTCAGACAAAGATTTGATCTGCTGATAGATCGTACTCGAACGGGAAGAGAGCTTGGCGATCGCCTGAGCTTCCTCAGGTGAAACAACCGCTTCAATCTTCTTGTCAAGTCTGGGAGCTGCCTTTTCTTCAAAAAGAACAGGAGGCTTCACATCCGCCCTCTGTGCGAATGTTCGTTTTTCCCAACGCAATTCAAATTCACTGCGACGATCAGCAATACGGCCTTTCACCGTTTGAATATCTTTAAGAATAGCCTCTAGATCATTGAAGCGCTGTTCAATAGACGGATAATCCTTATTTTGAGAAAGCTGCAGGATCTCAACATTAAGCGCAGCAGATTTCTCAGCAAGACCCTTGATCACATCCCGGTCCTGTCGCTCTTCAGCCATGATCTTCACTTCATCCTGAGCGCGTTCAACACGCATCAGAAGTTTTGCAACATCCTTATAATCCGGAACGATCTTCCCTACCTCTAGCAAACGCGCCTGCGCGGCGAGGTAATTCTTCTGGCGATAGAAAATGACAGCCTGTTGATAAACAGCCTCTGCCTTAAACTGAGCTTCACGCGCCTGATCCTTCAAACGATCAAGCTCATCACGCTCTTTCTTGCGCAGATCTTCATGCTCTTTGGCTAACTTTGCTTGATCGTCTTGAACTCCTTCTTGAGTCTTTTGACGCAAAGCTTCAACTTGCTGCGCGACTATCTTTTCTTTTTCAACACGTTTAATGCGCGCGGATTCTGCTTCTTTGGCTTTTGCTTCTCGCGCAAGCTGATCCGCGATACGCCGACGCTCTACATCAAGATTTTCGATCAGACGATCCACCTTCGCGAATGTACGGGATGTATCCGAGAGTTCCTTCTCTTCAGATAAAGACCTGATCTGTTGATAGATCGCGCTGGAGCGCTCTGATAATTTAGCAATAGCCTGGGCATCTTCAGGGGAAACAACAGCCTTATCCGCCGTTTTAGCAGGCGCTAAAAGCTCGGATTGAAGCCCCTCTCTGGCTTCAGCTTTGACCAAGGCTTCAAGTTGAGCCGCAGCTTTAACTTTAGCACTCTTGTCTTCAGCCGCCGCCTTCTTAGCAGCGATATCCCTAAACTCATGCAGACTATCGAAGTATTTTTGAGTTGAACGATACCCGGGCCTGATCGCCGCAACAGCTTCAAACTTAAGACGCGCCTCATCATATTTCTTATTCTTATACAGTTCCACGGCTTCTTTATAAAGGGCCGCCACCTGTTCTTGATCTGTTGAAATAACAGGAACTGATATGGGTGGTTCCGGAAGATTAAATCCATTCTTAACTTCCAACTTACGCAATTTCTCCATATGCGAACGAACGGCTTTATAATCGGGATAAATGTTTTCGACCTCGGCAAGCTTTACAAACGATTCTACCATCTTTTCTTTGGCCATCAGGTCCATGGCTTGTTTATATAAACCTTCAGCCTTGAGCATCCGCTCTTTATCTTCCACGATCTTCTTGGTACGAATATCTTCATCCACACGGGAAAGATAAAACCTGGTCTTCTTATAATCTGATATCAATCGGGAAACTTCCAGGAACTTTGTTTTTGCCAATTCAAAATCCCCATCATGATAAAACGTAACAGCCTGAGCGTACGGCTCAGCCACGCGCCCTTCTAAAGATTCACGCTTGATCCTGGCGGATTCTTTACGGATATCTTCATCAATACGCGCCAAATACATAAGCGCATTCTTATTAGCAGGATCCAAACCAACGAGTTCTACAAATCTCGCTTTGGCATCCACAAATTGACGATCGGCATAAAGTTTAAGCGCATCACTATAAAGCACTTCTGCCCGGCCCTTGTTCTCCTCCCTGATCAAACGCTCCTCCTGATCACGGATGTCTTTATCAAGACGCGCCAAATAAACTGTCGCATCTTTATACCCTAAGAAAACAGATTGCAGGGCAATGAACTTTCGCTTGGCTTCAATAAAATCTCCATCTTTATAAAGAGCCACAGCCTGAAGATAGATCGGCTCGGCCTCCTGCGATCTGCGCTTAAAATCCTCTTCTTTGCTCTTGCGATCAATATCCACATCAATACGAGCCAGATATTTTAAAGAATCCTTGTAGTCAGGCTGAGCAACCTCTGCTTTAATGAATTTGGCTTTCGCGCCCGCATAATCACCTGACTGATAAAGCCCCAACGCTTCATTATAAAATTTTTCAGCGGCATCGGCCCCTTGACGGCCCATAACCTCTTTTTGTTTCTTTTGGATCTCAGCATCGATCGTTTCCAAAAGACGCAGTGCGTCCTTATATCCAGGATAAATGACCTCAACCTCTAGGAATCTCTGTTTGGCCTCAGATAGATCGCCATTCTTGTAAAACGCCAGCGCCTGGGCGTACAACCCCTTAACGCGCTCTTCTTTTATTTGTAAAAGATCATTTTCTTTTTTCTTTAAAATATCATCATCGATCCGGCCAAGAAAATCTGAAGTCTCTTTATAACCCGTAAGCACATCCTGGACCGCCAAGAATTTCTTTTTTGCATCCTCAAACTGCCTGGCTTGATAAAAAGCAACAGCTTCACCATAAAGAACGGCTGCCTCTTTTTCACGCTCAGCACGCGCCGCCATTTCCTGTTGCGAACGAATATTGTCTTCAATTTGACCAAGATACAACTTTGTTTTCTTATAATCAGGATATATTCCCTCTGTCTCACGGAACTTGTCCGCTGCCACATCAAAATTCCTGACCTCGTAGGCCTCAACGGCCTGGCGATAAACCTCTTCAGCCTTATCGCGCATCATACGCATCTTCTCAATTTCTTCACGCTGACTTACCAAAGAATCCTGAACCCGCTGGGTCTTAACTAAAAGCTCAATGTCATCGTCAATCCGCTTGAGGTAACTCCGGGTCGACTTATAATCAGGAACGCGTTGATCAACCTCAAGGAATTTTTCTTTGGCTTCGATCAAACGGCCTGTTTGATAGAGGGCCATCGCATCTTTATAAAAAATATCCGCTTCACTCGCCAGGAGCTTGAACTTCTGCTTATCTTCCTTGCGGCGATCCATTTCTTCTTCCCAAATACGACGCTCATCCTCAGTCTTCTTTTTCAACGCTTCACGCTCGATCTTTTCACGGCCAACCTGATCAATGCGTTTCAGATAATCACGGCTAGACTTATAATTCGGATAAATGCCTTCTACTTCATTAAACTTTTCTTTTGATTGTTCCAGGAGGTCTTTCTCAAACAAAGCCACCGCCGCGACATAAACGAATTCCGCTTGATCCTTAACCTGCATCAGGTGCTCTTGTTCTCGCTGCTCTATGGCTTTACGGCGTTCTTCCGTCGATTTCTTATCGCTCAACGCCTCTTGCCAACGTTGTTTCTCCAATTCTCGCTGACGCTCCTGGGTGATCTCCTTTTTCTGATCGTCGATCCCACCCTCAATGCGGTTTAAATACGTACGTGTTGCTTTATAATCCGGCACCACCCACTCCACTTCCTGAAACTTGTCACGGGCGGCCATATATTTACGTTCATCAAAAAGCTTCAGCGCTTCCTCATAAACACCCTGAGCCTGCTTGCGCAATTGCTGCTGACGCTCTTGTTCCTTCTTATCAACCTCTTTACGCCACAACTCTTTTTCACGCAAACGCGCGATCTCTTCTTCTTTCTGCTGACGTTCGATCTCGCTCTTTTGCTCTTTCATGTCCAAATGTTCGGATTGAACGATGTCCTGTTCTATGATCTGCAGATAACTACGGACCGCTTTATAATCAGGATAAAGCTCTTCCACTAAGATGAACTCATCTTTGGCTTCACGAAATTTCTGTTGTTTATAGAGATTGACGGCTGTCTGGTAAGAATTCTCCGCGCGTTCCATCACAAGCTTTTGATCCTCTTGTGCCCGACGCTCCTGATCGGTCTCTTCACGCTGCAACGCCACCTGCTGCAATTTGGAACGCCGTTCGCTTTCCTTAATATAATATTTCATTTCAGGATGTTCGGTGATGCGGATCGCTTTATCAAAAATTTGCCGGGCCTCTTCAAGGCGGCCTTCTTCCTGCAGTTTCAAAGCCTGTTCATAATATTCCCTGGCTTTATCCTCGCGCTGCTGATTGCGCTTGATAACAGCCTGTTCTTTGATCTTTTCATTAACATCTTTAATATTATCTTTAGATTTTTTAATGAGGAGCTTTAGATCGTAGACATAATTCGACTGCCCTTTGTCCTCTTTAAGGACCGAAGGCTGTCCGTCCACTGTGGATTGCGCTTGAACCTCAGCACAAACCAGGAAGGCCAACGCAGATATAACAAGAATTGCCAGACGGTTTTGCTTCATAAGGTCTTTTTAAAGCCCCTCCGACGGAGAAATGACAGAACCGATTGAAATCAATGACATTATTAAATAAACGCCGTTATTCTAGCACAGCCTTGGAAGCTTCTTCCACAATTTTTTCCCACAATTTTCTAGCTTGCCAAAACTCACCTTTGGCATAATATTCCTGCGCACGCTGATACGCATTGTAGATCTTCTCTTCATAGGCGATATGATGACGGACGAACTGGGCCGCTTCTTCATACATCATCTGCGTGGCCGTAATGATATTCTTGTAAATCTCGCGCGATTCTTCATATTTACCATGCTGTTGCGCAGCCTTGGCCATCTGATACATGCGATTAAACTCAACCATCACCCTGCTATTAGGATCCTCGATCTCCTTCTTAAGCATTCTCTTGGCATAGATCTCAACACGATGTTCGAGCCATTTACCCCTGGCCCGTGCACGCTCTTCAGGACTTTGATCATAAAGCTTGCCGGTCATGCGAATGAACGGCCCCTGCACCGTATAACTGAGATTAGTCAGATCATCTACAAAGTTCGTGAAATTATACCCGATACCCAACTCAACATTATCGTTAACACTACGCACCGCCTCAACTAACAACCCTCTTTTCTGATCTCTAGCTTCCTTAACCGTAAGGATCCTGTACTCAGCGCCGATCTTCCAATCCTGGTTAAGAACATAATTCGCTCGATTGATCAAAAGCCACGTATGTGTTTTAGCAAATTGAAAACCTGTCACTTTTTCTTCCATGATGCGCATAGCTAATTTTTCGATCAACTCCCACTTTTCACTTAACTCATATGCACCACCCACGCTCAAGACATGCATTTTGGTCTGTTCAACATCACTGGCAAGAACCTGACCAACCGGCCCTTTATTCTCTTTATACGTGTACTCTCCAAAAAGATTAACCCGGTCCATCGCAATAGGACGATACGCCGCCCCCAACATGATCTCCTTATATCCGGCCTCAGCTTTCTTGGTGCTCATATTCTTCGTTGTAGAGTAACTGAACTTGCCGCGAACTGTTGTTTGCTCATTGATCTTGCCTTCTGCTGATTGATAAATCACATACTGCTGCTTATCGGTCACACCCTGGTCAAGACGAACCTCTGCCTTCGTCGAACTTTGGAAAATGACCTTGGACGTCTCAAGATCTTTTTCGACATACCCCAACCCCGTCGACAACGCAATGCGATTGTAGATCGAACCATCAAGATTCAAAGCCTGGCCTTTTTCAAGGCTTGCCTGTAACGCCACACGGTCGTTCACATCCCCGCTCAACGCAAAGATATTCGAGTCGGAATGTTCACTCTGCGTATCCGCAAACTTACGGGCATATGACGTTTCCACGCTCCTCCCGTCTTTAGTCCTGGCGATCTTATAAGTATCAGCCTGTTCCTGGCCATTGGCTCCGAATGCGAATGAACGTTCACTCGCCATCTGCATCATTGAATTGATCTGACCTTTCTCGCCCGCCGTAATGACCGTGGTCTGACCCTCAACCGGACGATCCTCAAGCTTCACACCCGTTGTTGTTTCACGCCCTTCTTTCCCTGTCTTCGTCCCCGCAAGAACAAGCGCCTGTCGTGATTTAGTAGCATCTGCTGTTGCCGTCGATTCAACACCGAGTTTAACATTGGTATTATCATCAACCTTGCTTGTAGCCCCCAAAGCAAGGGTCTTTTCATCTACACCGGCACTTGTCTGCGTGACACTGGTCGTGGCTTCGAGTGACGTATTATTGTTGATCTGCCCTTTACCCCCCAACGCCACGGTCTGGGCGGTCTGCCCCGCACGGGTTTGAGCCAATGTGAAGTCGGTATTAACCGCAAGTTTAGGCGTCACGTTGGCCGTAGCCCCAACCTTCGTGGCCGTGCCATCCGTGCTGAATGTTTCCTCAAGGTTGGCACTCAACTTATCCGTGATCTGGCGTTTGATGCCCACCGTCGTAGCCTGCGTTGCGGCACCAGAGAGGCTCGCTTCATGACGCAACAAGAGATCCGTCTTTTCATTGAGTGCATACTCAGCCTGCGCGGCTGCACTCAGCGTGTTCGTATTACGGGTCGTCACCCCGTCAGCTCCTTTAACTTCTACACTCTGAAATTCTTCCTTAAGTCTTAAACGACGCGCATCATGCACCACCTGAACAAGAGTCGTTGTTGTCTCCTTGGCACCGACCTGCATGGCTGTCTGAAGATTCCCGCGATCAATGAGCCGCTGGACATCACGGCTGGCGGTCAGACGCGTGACAGGCGTCAGATCAAACGTCATCGCAAGCCCCTTCAACTCCTTGCCCTGCTGGGATGTGGTGCCACTTGTCGAGAACCCATCATCGATCCACTTGTAATAACTCTTAAGACCGATACGGTCAAAAAGCCGCGCATCCTGTTTGATGCCATAAGCCCTGCCCGTAGCATTATCCGCAGATGCCAACTGACTGAACGTGATCCCGCCATCGGTTGAAATATAATTATTCTGCGCGTCTGAAGAGGTCTCGGCATACTCGGCTTGCACCGTTGCATTCTTACCAAGATGGACCGTCACATCCTGACCCTTCAACTGATAATTGCGATTCGCCTGCGTTTCAGAAACATAGGTCCCCCCCACCAGAAGATTCTTCCCCACAGCCTGGGCCACACGCACACCCTGGGTCCCTTCAGCGATCTTGTCATGGACAAAGTATTCATAATTTGCCACCACATAAACAGGATCCCCTCCTAACAAAGAATTGGAGATCAAGCGGTCACTGTCCACCGACATCGACACCGGCCGCCAGAAAAGAATGCGGCCATTCGCATAGTCCATGTTGTAATCCACGCCTTCCTTCATCTCCGCTGTCGACTTCACAAGTCCCGTCACACTATCACGCACTTCAAGCTTAATGCTGTCGGTCCCTTGAACAATATCCTGGTGTTTGAAATAATATAAAGAACCGCCAGTTCCTAAGAATTCATTGTGCGCACTGCGCTGACGGACTTCGGCATGAAAGACCACGACATTTGTCTTTGGCTCACCATAATCCGTGCTCGCCACCGTCTTGTAATCAAGCTTTCCGCCATAAAGTGACCGGGTATAATTGGCGAATTCAACATTATTGAATGCCACCGCGTAATTGCCCCAAATAGCTTGAGATTTATCCCAATCAACGGCAAGGTAAAGAGGCCCTTCGGTATTGGTTGCATCATAGTTAACACTTGAAGAATCCCCGTAGACCGGATAATATTCCTCATTCCTGAAGGTGCGCAATACTTCTTTGCGCTGACGCTCTGTATCAAAACTCGATGTCACAAGATATTTGCCTTTGATCTTACCCTTTAAATAATAAGCCAGCTTACCTTCACTATAAAAACCACGCTTGTATGTCTCATTGCTCTGAACAGGCTCAATGTTACCGCGATTCATGTTATATCCGGCTTTACCATCTCCCATCGCGACGAACATCAGATAATCCTGACCAACCTTCAAAGCCCTCTTGTAATGCGCGGTCTGCACCGTAACAGGCTCAATCATACTAAGCCCATCCGCAGGAACCACACCTGTCCCCAGAGCCTCGCCTGAAGCTTTTTGAGCCAAAAGGACGGGCCTTCCCTCGCCTTCAGCAGAGCTGTCGGCGCTAACCACATCAAGTTCATAGTCACCGTCAGGCAAAATGACTTCCATCGGGGTCGATTGCTGCTGTGAACCCCCATCCAGAAGTTCGCGTGCCGTTAAACCTGCGCGCTCCAGGACCGGCATCTCCATGAACAATTCGCCATTCTTAAGCACCCGGACCTGCCGCACATCCGCAGCTGTTGACTTGAGAACCACCGTATCGCCCTTGACCCAAATGTTCTGCGCCTTAAGTGCGTTCCCCTGGGCCAGCGCTAAGAGAAACGTACGGTATTTCTTGGAACGCGCATTAGCTTCATCGATCTTCTCTTTATCAGAACGTTGACGCTGACGTTCGGTCATTTCCTCGTCAGTCATCACTTTCAAAGACAAGGCCTGTTCCGTCGTTTCATCCCACTTGTCATTTTCATCCTTAACCTTCAAGACATAAGCATAATGAAAATCCGGACGCACATATTGACCCAGGGCATCACGGCCATCCCAATAGATCGGATCATAAATATTACGGCGTGTTCCTGTGAACGAACGCACGATCTTCTTCGTGTCGGCGTCAAGGACATCTAACTGCCATGACATCAAGAAGGGTGCGTAGTTCGTGAAGATCCTGAACTCGATCTGTTCGATGACCGTTTGATTATGCAAAAGGATGTTGTCATTAAAGACATTAAGATTCAAGCGCGGCTTGGGCTGAACCGTAGCCTGATCAATCGAGAACGATCTCTGGAAGAACTCAGCATCTTTACCGACGATCTGCGTATTATCCATATTCACGCCAAAGTTAATCTTGAAAATACTCCCCGGCGTCACGTCAATGACCTGTACTTTATCGCCCGTTAAATAAGCACCCGGCGGCAAAGAACGTTCATCCAGCCTGAGCAAATGACGGCCCGGTAACAGGGCAGGAATGTGGAACTGCCCGTTAACATCCGCTGTCACAACCGTTCCATCTTCCATCACAAGCCGAACATTCGGCACCGGCCCTTCAATGATCTCCTCGCGATCTTCGGCCACATACTCTGGATCATCCTGCCGGCCATTCTCATTCCAGTCATAGAAAACCTTACCAAAGATCGTGCCGGCATCAAAGAGCGGATCCAGGATGATCTTAACCGTTGCCGTTGCACGATTCGACAAGATCGAATTGTTGGTATATCTCATAGTGGCCACGTTTTCATAATTCCCGGGCGCCACGCCGGAGCCAACAACAAGCTGATACCGGATGGTTTTCTTCTGGCCCGCCGTAAACGTCCCTGTATCAAACAGCAGCGGACGATTACCTTCCGGCTCAACAGGCGCACCATCAAACTGGGCACGCCCGCTCATATATTTAAAACCCGGAGGAATAACGTCTGCCATTTTCGTTAAATAAACCACATTTGATTGCAGAAGGCTTTCCATCGTTACCGTATATGTCACAACCTCACCAATGCGTGCTTCAGCCTTATTCGCCTTCTTTTCAACCCTGAAGGTGAACGTATTCGGATCAACAGGCTGATCCATCACCACAGCGAGTCCAGGAGTAAACAACTCCCCGCGTGAACCTACCGTCACGCTACGTCCTGCGGGCATCTCGGCATCCGAAAGCCTGGTCGGATAATCATAACCCACGGCATCAATCCCAAACTTAAAAGGCCCCGCCGATGTCAGAAAGAAGAACTTTCCGTCGGAGCCTGTAATGAACGGATTAATATCCAGATTGCTGATATCCACCCCTGGCACAGCCAAAGTCCCGTTCGCGTTATAAAGCGAAACCCTGGCATCTTTAATAGGCTGGTTGGTGATCGGATCAAAAACCGTTCCCTTTACGTCATTGATGAGATATTCCATGATCTTGCTTGAAACACCATCAACAATGACCGACACAAAATTATGCCCGGGCATCAGCGGCCGCGTCATAGTAATGGCGAACTTACCATCCAGGCCCACCGTTCCTTCTCCCGCATAAGCATCGGGAGGCAGTGTTAACGCCATAGAACCGGAAGGATTATAAGAAACGATCACGATATGAGCGCCAGGCTTACCTTCACCTGTAATAGTCGGATTTTGCGAACCCACACGTTCCATATTAGCAGGCCACGTGATCACAGGGACCTGACTAGATGTCGTGGTTGCCACCACGGTGATCGTCGAGGGATTCCCCGCATATCCGTTATAGACCGGCACGATCTGATTGTCATTGGTTCCAGCACTAATGTCCAACGCCGGCTTAATGGGAATACCAAGATTGGCATCATCTTGCCCAACCACAACACGGAAATTCCCATTGGCATCCACGATCGTCGTTGCGACAACACTACCGGTTATATCCAGCAGCGTAAGCGGCTCGCCTGGAATACCATGCCCAATGATCGTCGGCACAGAATCGACCGTTCGATCACTCAAAGGAGCAACAATATCAAGCATGACGAAAAGCCAGTTCGTGTTGGTAGAAATAGCCGCATTTTTCTGATCAATGGAATTAAAGGCCAAGATATATTTTTTAAGCGTTGTATTGGAAACAGGAAAAATAGCATTGGCATCCCGAACATCAAGATTATTGACCAGCGGTGTTCCGGATAATATCGTCAACATCCAATCAGTAGAGCTTCCTCCAGGCGTACTATCTACGGTGGAACGCAAAACAAGCTTATGCGTATTATCACCGTACATATTGAGCGTGTTTGCAACCGTTTGATTAGACCCCTGCTGGAAAAATACCGTTCTGCCTGCCGGCGGACCAATCACCGTAAGATCCCAAAAGGGCGTATTGCCACTGAACGTGATATTATTAGATCCGTTAAATGTAACACGTCCGGTATTAGGCGAGAACATCCCGGAAGTATTGGTCCAATTCCCTTGCACTGTAAATGTTCTCGCGGCATCCGTGCCAGTATCAGGTGCGGAGACAGCACCTCCATCAAGAAGCATTGAACCCGTAAGCGCGATTGATCCATGCGCCGCATCCAGCTCGCCCCCTGACACCCTCATATTACCCGCCACCGTCAACGCCAAAGACGACGTAGATGTATCCAGGATCCCGTTGTTAATCGTCAATGAACCATTGACGTTCAAATTCGCATTCGGCTGAAACGTATTAAGAACAGATCCCGTGTCCGCGATCACAAGATTGAAGAATGTGAGCGGTGCATAGGGCGTACCCGTCATGTCAAGGATCTGGATCGTACTGGGAGAAACGGAATCGAGCCCCATATACTTAAACGTTCCGGAGTCTATGTCCGGTGTCTGGATCGTCACAGGTTCTGTGCCTTGCAAGATCACAGTACCCTGGTTAGATAGTGCTCCGGTCACTGTCATGCCGAAACCATCAAGATAAATATTCCCATCCACTTCAATCGTCATGTTACGCAAATTCACAGCACCGGGCGGCGTTGTTAAATGCGGCTGATTGGGCACGTTGGGTATCTGAACATCATCGCCCGGAATCGTGAGCGCACCGATCATATAGCTATTAACCGGAACAAAACCAAGATCCCAGTTGTGGGGATCATTCCAATCCGTTGAAAGAGTTCCTGTCCATCGCACCGTCGGAATATCGAACAACCAATGCGTATTCTTGTACGTCGTAAAATCTGAATGATCATCGGAGTCGCGCGCCACCAGCCATATGCCGCTGGCATACGAAGCATCAGAATCACGCACATCTACAAATTGAATGGTTTGCAAGCCCCCCAGTTGTAACGATATTTTCGCAGGAGAATTTGTCACGGTAGCCTTCAATTCCAAAGGATGCAGCTGTGAAAAACCCGTCAGCTCAAGGCTTCGTGTGATCGTCTGTTGGCCTAAGCTATCAAAGATAATCCGATGCACCTTGGTCGCAGAGGGTGTCGTTTTGCTAAGACCAGAAAATGTGGTTGTACCCTCAATGATCTGCTGCGTATCATCTGTCTCAGAAGTCGCATTCAACGTCAGAGTTCCGCCATTGGCATCAAATCCGGTGGCCGTTGTTTGTGTAAAATTTCCTGTCAGTTTAAAATCTTTTGTGATCCCCGGAGCCTTAAAAGCCCCTGCGGTCATAACGAAATTCTTACGCACATCCAAAGAGTGGGCGCTCGCATCCAAGGAAGACCCGGACATGGTCAAACTGCCATAGATCGTCATATCCACATTGTCTGTAAACGCAAATAGAGTCCCGGAAGGAGGCCCCGAAGGCGCCCCCTGGATCTCTAAATTAAAAAATGTGTTAGGTGTGGTCAAATTATACTGCGTGGGAGCCGCGTCACCCTGATAAACAAATGTACCGGAATCAATATCCTGCACAAGCCCCAATATCTCATTGCCCTTAAGATAAAGGATCCCGTTATGACTGAACACGCCGGGTTGCACTTGTAAATTGTTGCCATTCAAGGTCAATGTGGCATTCGTTTCACGAATGGTAAGATCAGCAATGCTCACGTTCGTCGATAAAATAGGCTGGTTAACGATCGGCGCATTGCCATTGGTCTCATCCTCAGAACGGATGATGACCGTATCATCGATACCCGGCACAAGGCCGAGGTCCCAATTTGAAGGCTCATTCCACTCTGTCGCAGGAAGTGTGGCCGAAGCCAGGGGCGTTCCGTCCCAACGATAAGTTGTTGCCCCGTACACCCAGTTGGTAGTTTTATAAGAAGGATTAGAATGATCCGGTGATAAACGCGCCACCAGCGCCACACCCCAGGGCAAAGACCCGCCAGAAGCATCATTGTCCCAAACAGAAACTTTCTGAATATCCTGCAAGGCGCCGATCGAAAGCCGTATTCTTCCCGGCGTAACACCGGGATCTGTGCTGGCAATATTCAAATAATCAGGATTATCCAATCCTTTTAATGTCAGATCATGCTGAACGATCACCAAATCCCCGGCACCAAATGTGAGTGTCTGGGGTACAGGATCCCCCAGCACCATGGTCTTATCCAAACCAAAGAAACCCACATTGCCAAGGATCGTTTGATTCAACAGCGTATTGGGATTGAAGCTGTCATATACAAAACTGACTTTACCATCATTGGGTGTGAACGTCCCCCCGCTGCGTGTAAAATTACCCGAAAGCGTAAAACTATAGGCAGCCGCTGGCGCTGATAAAGAACCGGTAGAAATGGTAAAACTATTCAACGCCAAATGACCGTTTTGCGCATTCAATGTGCCGCCATTGACCGTGGTCAAACCATCCGCCTTAAAAAGCTTTCCAGACATGATCGAAACCGTCCCTGCCGTAAAAGTTGCTGTCGTAGCAACCATCACATCAGACGATATCTTAAACGTATCCGGCGTTGCAGGATCTGTCTCATCAACAATAAGAGCGTTATAACTATTACGCGGAGCCCCACCGATGATAAAACTCCCCGGGATATTCACATCACTCAAAGTCCCGCCTACAAGCCCTACATATTTGACCACACCCGTATCATTCATCGTCGTTGCCACAACCGATTCATTGCCGTTAAGAACGATCATGCCGGAATTGGTCAAAACACTCTGCACTGTGACATTATAATGATCCAGGGTCACGGTCGCATTAGGCTTGATCTCAAGGGATCCGATAATAATATTGCCATTCAACACAGGCTGAAATGGCAATGGCGTCGGAGTTGGGGCCTCATCATCATACGGGATGATAACAATATCGCCGGGTTCAGGAACAAGACCAATATTCCAATTGTACGGATTATCCCAATGATCATCCTGAGCCCCGTCCCACTTGATGGTCACACCACCGAATGCCCAGTTGGTCGTATGATACGTCGCGTAATCCGAATGATCCGGCGATTCTCGGGCCACCAACATACGCCCTCCGGAAGCATCATTGTCCCACACATCAACAAAACGGATGTTCTGACTAGTGCCTGTAAGCTCCAATCTCAATTGAGCCGCATCAATCCCGGCGCTCTTATGTAAAGCCAAGAAATGCGTCGTATCATAACCAAGCAATGTCAACTTATGCTGGATCGTCTGCCTTTTTCCAGACGGAAAGACAAGCTGTTGTTGCTGCACTGATGTCAAATGTTTATCAAGATCATAAAATGTCGTTTCTCCCTGGATCTCCTGATCGCCACCGATCAAGTTCACAGCATTATTACCATGCTCAAAAGAAAGATTTCCTACAGCAGAAGGCGCTGTATTGATCCAATTCCTCGTCACATTCATGGTCATGCCATTGGCCTTGAATTTACCATCCAGATTCCTGAAGGTCCCTGTGATATTCAACGGATTTGTAGCTGACTGGATTTCAAGCACCGATGTCGATTCATGGGTCAGATCATAAAAAGAATCAACAACGATACCGCCCGGACCTAAAGGTCCTGCGGTTATAGTCTGTGTTGTCCCCGTTGTCGCAGAAAAAATAACTGCACCTGTGCCCGGCTGATAAGACCCGACACCCACGGTGGTCCAATTACCGTTTAAACGGATCTTCCCTGTGGTGGTCCTGATGATGCCGCGGTTAGTGACCGAACCTGGCGCATTATCTGTTTCAACGTGCAACTCTCCGGAATCAATATTCAGGCGGGAATTTTCAGGGACGGTGATGCCGCTAGCCCAGGCCACAAAACACGTAAGAAAAACCGCGCCCATAGCAAAAAGGACTGTTTTAACGCTCTCGAGGACTTTATGGAAGGCCTTACCCGTCGGCATTTATAATAAATATTTCTATTTAACGTTTGATGAATAGTTTTACCAAATTCATCATAACAAATAGAAATAATGAATAAATTAGATTCTAAAATATTTTAATGGAGGATTTTTAGACCAAACGGGCCAGAAAAGACGTGACAGCGGTCTCAACCCGCAAGATCCGGGGGCCAAGACCGACCAACGTGCAACCGGCATGAGAAAAACGATCAAGTTCATACGGGATAAACCCTCCCTCAGGACCAATGATCAGAACTTTAGGCACAGCTGCCGGCACAACAGAAAAACCTCCTGAAGGATCAGCGACCAAACCCTGCCGCTTCTTAAGAAGCAAAGGGAGAACATCTTCCACAAAAGGTTTAAACCTTTTGTGGAACATCACCGATGGCAGAACCGTATCACGTGCCTGTTCAAGCCCTAACACCAGTTGTTCACGGATTTCGACTGGCTGAAGTGCTGTGCTTTGCCAGAAACTTTTTTCAACCCGGCGGGAATGAAACAGATGGATCGCTTCAACCCCCATTGTCGTTGCTGTTTGCAAAACACGCTTAAGAACAAGCGGCCGCATCAGAGCCACACACAAGATCACAGGAATCTTGGGCACGGGATCTGAGAAGAATGCCACCTCCATCTCCAGCTCTTTTGCTGTAAGACGCGTAACCCGCCCTTGCCCTATCTGACCATTCTCCATACCCACAATAAGCACGTCCTCCACTGCCGCCCGATGAACCTCAAGGACATGTGCCTGCCGGCGTCCAGTCAACAGGACGCGAGATGTGTTCGCTATAAAGTCTGAAGGAAAAAGAAGGATTAAATTCATAAAACAGTAGGGGCGGTTCATGAACCGCCCCTGCATGCCATTCCAACGTTAAAAGAACTATTCCCCCATTTTCAAAAATTCACGCAATTTGGCCGGCATCATCCGCGCCAACGTATGTGATTTGACCTTCTTCTTCTGACGGTCAACGATCACCTCAACCTGCCGACGGGTCGCCATGAACGCATCCCGCACAACAGTCGACAAATTATCATGGGATTTACGGCCGGAATCACGCCTGACCACGATCTCGTGATGCGGGGGCATGCGCACATCGATCCGAATATGATACGTATGCTTCGCATGCTGGTGCGTAGGATTCTGCTCAATGAAAACACGGCAGCTGGTAATATGATCGCACGACATCTCAAGCTTGGCCACCTTTTCTGCGACGACCGCCTCGATCTCAGCCTTGTTCTCAACATTCTTCATAATAAGTTCTAAAGGAAGTTGCATAGTGCCTCCGTTGGATTAATAAAAATGACTCGCATTCATTTTCGCCGCTTTTCGAAGTTTGTCAACGGCGTAAATGTTTCATATCATTTGACGCCCGCCCACCCCCAGACTAGAATGTTGTCCGCCTATGAACTTCGAGAAACTGCTGACACAATATAATTTTCCTCCTGAATACAAAGATGCTCTTCTGGCATCAGGCATTACCACGCTCCATCCGCCGCAGGCCGATGCGATCGACGCCGGCATACTGGACGGAAAGAATGTTGTCCTTGCTGTCCCCACAGCATCCGGCAAGACCCTCATGGCCGAACTGGCCATGCTCAAAGCCATCTTTGAAAAAGGCGGGCGTTGCCTTTATATCGCACCGCTTAAAGCCTTGGCCAGTGAAAAATACCGTGAGTTTCAAAAGAAATACGCGAAGCTCGGGATCAAGGTCGGGATCGCCATCGGCGATCTGGATTCCCCCTCAAGCCATCTGAAAAACTACCAGATCGTCATCGCCACAGCCGAGAAAGTTGATTCTCTCTTACGCTCACGCGTGGATTGGCTGGTCAACAATATCGCGGTGGTGGTCCTCGATGAGATCCATGTCATCAATGATCCCTCCCGTGGTCCAACCCTTGAGATCCTGACGACCCGCATCCGGCTTCTCAATCCTGATATGCAACTTTTGGCCCTGTCGGCCACTGTTTCCAACGCCAAAGACATGGCCGATTGGCTGAATGCCACAGCCGTCATCAGCAGCTGGCGTCCCATACCCTTGCATGAAGGCGTTTATTACAACGGACGGCTCACATATGAGAACGGAAATGTCCGCGTCATTCATGAAGATGCACCTGAAAAAGTGCAGCAGCTTGTAATGGATACACTGCGCGGCAAAGGACAGGCTTTGGTATTTGTCAATTCACGGCGCTCCACCCAAGCCGTCGCTCGGGAACTATGCCGCTATGTCGGAAAGCTTCTAACTGTTGAAGAACAAACCATCTTAAAAAGCATCGCGGATGATCTCGCCCCATCCCTGGATTCTACAAAAGTCTGCAAAAAGCTCGCCGAAGTTGTGATCCATGGTGTCGCTTTCCACCACGCGGGACTAAAACCGAGCCAGCGCGAAGCCATTGAAGAAAACTTTAAGAAAAACATCATCAAGGTCATTTGCTGTACACCCACGCTCGCGGCGGGCGTCAACCTACCGGCAAGACGCGCCATCATCCGTGATGCCAAACGCTATGCTTCGGGAGTGGGCTCTGTGTTCATCCCCGCCTCGGAATACAAGCAATGTGCCGGACGTGCGGGACGGCCCCAGTACGACGAATACGGTGAAGCCGTCCTCATCGCCAAATCGCTCGCCGATCAGGATGCGCTCTTTGAACGCTTCGTGCTAGCCCCGCCCGAACCCATCATTTCCAAACTGTCCGATGAAGCCAAACTGAGGATCCATGTCCTTTCTTCCATTGCGGGCGGCTATGTGAATGATGTCAACAGCATGTTCGAATTCCTCAGCCACACATTCCTGGCCCATCAACACAAAGGCGCAAATCTCGTCGAACTTGTGGGCAGCATCTTTGATTTTCTGCATAAAGAACAATTTATAGAGAAAAGCGGATTTCGTTTCTTCCCGACACCTTTCGGCACACGCGTCAGCCGCCTTTACATCGATCCTATGTCCGCAATCATCATCAAGAAAGGCCTGGCACGCATCGCCTCAGGGTCAAACTTCTCCGGCATCGGGATTTTGCATCTGATCTGTTCATGCCCAGACAGCGAAATGCTTTCTGCGGGCAAAAAGAACCAGGAAGATCTTGAAGACTTTGGCAATAAGGTCGCGGATGAACTGATACTCACGCGCGATGATATCCAGTCCATGCAGGATTATTACACATCCATGGCCGTGCTTAAAACCGTCTGGATGCTGTTAAGATGGATGGATGAAGAAAAAGAAGAAGACGTCTGTGAGCGTTTTGACATCGGCCCGGGAGATATTTTCCGTCTCACAGAATCCGCCCAGTGGTTGCTCTATGCCGCTCAATCCATTGCGGAAGTTTATCAATTCAAGAAATTATCGCACTTCCTGGAAAGTCTCAAGATCCGTGTACGTTATGGCATCAAAGAAGAACTGCTCGAACTGGCCACCCTCAAAGGTATCGGCCGCATCCGTGCCAGGATCCTCTTCCGTCATGGCTACGAGAAACTTGCAGACCTGAATAAAGCGTCTGAAGATGAGCTGGGCAAGATCCGCGGAATCGGACTCGCGCTGGCCAAAGATATTCTCAAACAAACCTCATGACCCGGCCAAGTCACCGCTTGCATTCTGGAACCCCAGAAACATTTTAACATCTTTTACAGGTTGAATATTGATGATCAGCGGCAAGAATCCCCGAAGATCCTGATCCAACGCTTTGATCTGCTCTGGTGCAAGGTTAAGCCCAAATGCACCGGACTGACCCCATACCTCAACGGCATTACTCTGCCCCGTTAAATCGATACCGCCGTTTATCTCACTACGATCCCGGGTTTTCTTTTTCGCTTTTGCATTCGTTACCTTACGTTTTAATTCCTGAGCCTTATTGACATTCTTCTGAATAATGGCAGGACTAACCTTCTTATGCTGTGACTGAGGCGACACCTTCTTCTCAGGCCCTAACACCTTGCGATCATTCTGAAAAGTATCCGGCTTATTGCGCAAGATCCACCGATAATTATTGCCCAGCTTTTTCGCAGCTCCTTTATCATCATTCAAAAATGATTTGATAACCAAAGCATACGCCATGGGTTTTGGATTATTAAACCCATCAGCCAAAATCTTGTTTCGCTCCACCTCTCTGTAAGCAAACCAACTATCGACAAAAGCTTTCTTCAGTTCCTTTGTTTTTAACTGTTTATAAATACGGACCAGGGTTTCACTACGATTATTGGATTTAAAAAGGGAATTCACCAAACCCCTGACTTTTACAGGAACGGATGCTTTGACACGCGCTTCCGCTTCAACTCTTGTCTTTTCTGCTTCCGCCTCCGCTAAATTAGTTCCTTTCAAATAATCCGCGATCTTTTCATAAGGCTGCTGCATCACTTCAAGATTCTTCTTAAGCACCGTATCAATCTGATTGATCCCTCCATTCCATCCCATGGGAATAAGCCCCATATAAATCCCGGCTTTCTCATAAGCATGAACTTTAAGAATATCGTTGACCACATCCTTAAGAAAAGGAACACTGTCAGGCAATTGAGCTCTAATTTCAGACGGAAGATCAATGCCAACCTTCTCCGTAAATTTTCTGTCTTCATCACTTAAAATAGCTGTTAACGGCAATGGACGCGCCTTGAGCATGTAATTCAGGCGAATGATGGCCATTCTTATATGCGTTTCGGTTAATGCCACAAGATCATCAGTGCCGTTCGAATTCCACTCATTCTTGCTGGCACTGCCCTTCGGTTTTTTTATTTCATTAGTCACCCTTTGATAAAAATCTTCCGTCTCGGTATAAAACTTCTGAAATTCCAGCGGCATGTTCTTTAATTCACTTTGCGTAATATGGAGCTGATGCCACCATGTCGCATACTCGATCTGCAAAGCGGCACGCGCCTGGATCTTGCCGTCGATCATTTGCACCGCCAGCATATCCCCGCCACTCTCTTTGCCCGCCATAGCCATTAACAAACGAAAAACATCAACAACACTCAACCCTGCATCCTTAAGATCTTTACCGAATCTATCAAAATTATTGTTAAAGATCGTGGCGAGTTCTCCTCCCCAACCATTCACCACGCTGTCCTGCTCTTCGAGAGTAAACCCCTTATCCATCCTCTCTCGAAGCATACCCCCCAGAAAAGCCTTGAGCTCAATGCCCGCGGCCTCTTCAGCAATAAGCCCCGTTTCAAACGCCTGTTTATTATCCGTCACATCCACAATGTATTTCTTCACATCCTCCGTGCTCAAAGATATCGTTTGCTCTGGGGAAACAACAGGTTCAGAAATAAAGGTCGAATCTGATCTTAATACGGCCATGCCCAAAAGAACCCCCGCCATCACCAAAGTCATTTTCTTCTTCCAGAAAGACCTGGGGCGCTTCGGAGAAAGATTCTCCCAAACAACCGTATTGCCCTCAACGGTCATCTTCTCGACTGATGCCGGCTTAAGACCAATGTCCACACGACGATAATTCCCCGTCCCCATCTTCTCAGAGAAATCTTCACTCGATCTTAATTCCATATCTCTTCCCACCTCGGAAGGATCAAACCCCCCTGAGAAATACTTGCGCGGAATAAGCTCCTGCGAATACGTATCCACCTCTTCCTTGATCAGATCGTAAGCCCCTCGCTTGAATGCTTCGACATACCTGTCATAAATGAGTTTAGTCTGCGCCTGCGCATCCGTGATCTCAACACCCTGTGTTTTATGACGATCAACAAAGATCTGCGCCAAAATACTGGTTGTCCGAGGATCATGTTGAGGCGACTCTTGAACACCTGCAACGCTCGCCATAAGTTTCTTCTTCAACCATACGGACAAAATGAGCGAATAACAGACCTGACGGAGCAAAGCAAAGTTAGCTCCTTCATTGACTTCCTTTTCAAGGACAGGGATCACGATCTGGCGGAGGATGTCTTTGGCTAATTCGGAGTCGCTTGCCAAAGGGATGGAGGACACGCTCTGCGGAACATGTCCCCCAGTTGGCAACGCTTGCGCCAAATAATCAGTTTCCAGCATCACCTTCAAATTCATCTCCTGCACGAAGGCAGAGATATTTTCCCCATCCGGACTGCGCGATTCATAAACCACGGACTTAGCCGGCAGGATCCATACCTTGTTGAACGTATCAACCGGGATAGCCGTCGTGCCGTACTGGTCATAGGCGCGCTTGTAAACCTCAGCCCAGAACACTTTGCCTGTCGTCCCGTCAGGATGCAACAACCCTGCCGTCAATTGCTTTAAAATATAATCCTGCGCCAAAAGATCACGCCCCATACCCGTACGCCCGAAATCATCCTGGATAATGCGATCACTCTCATACGGAGAAAGGTTAACCCACAGGTCTTTCTCAGGAATGGTCAGCGCTGCAAGAAAATATTTGATCAAGCGCAGGGATTCATCCTTAAACACATCATCAGAAACGGCCCCATGCCCCTGATCGACGAGAAAATTCATATGCAAAGGATCCCGTGCATCCACCTTCATCCCCCGTAAAAGCAAAGGCATAACGGGTGCGCTTAAAGAAACAGGACTGCCGGCCGGCGGCAAAAAGAGTTCCTGGGCCATGGCAGAAGGAACGATTCCCGTCGCGAGGAATGTCACACAGAGAATTGAGGATATAAACCTTTTGAACATCTATTAACCCTTTTTCTTAAACCCCACTCGGCTAGGGAGCCTGTTGGGCGCCATCACAGCCTCAGGAGTTTTTTCCCAAGGATCCTTGTGAGAAAACCACCATTACAAATATAGATGATTCAAATAGGCTAAAACAATAGATGGGCGATCGCTGCGGAAAACGTTTTCTTAAGAAAAGATGATCATGCCCTAAGTTATTAATACTAATCGAGATATTTGCCTGATTTAATATTCTTCTCTAAATGATAAATCAAAAAATTATTAAGTATCTGTTTAAGTTCGCGCTTAACGCCAGGCGTAAGGACCAGCTTCAGGCACTGGTCCCAGGAATGTTGGCCCACATACAACACAGAGGCAACTGCTCCTGGTGATACCGCCATCAGCGCCATACCCTGACGCTGACATCGCGGACAAACCAAACCGCCTTTAAATGTACTAAACTTTGCACGGGCACGAACATCACCTCCACACTGCACACACGAATCAATGTGTGGTTGAAAACCTGAAAGCGAAAGCACCTTGATCTGGAACATGTGCACCAGGCGCCCGATATCGCGCACCCTCCCCAAAGCATGGCAATAATTCAAAAGAAGCTCATAGACTTTCTCGTTCTTTTCCTCGAGCGGCATGATCTTGTTCACAAGCTCACAGGCGTATTCCCCAGCCGTAATACGCTTCATATCCTGACGCACACCCGGAAAGTATTCTTTCATATCACAATGGCTCACCAGGTGAATATCGCTATTACGATACTGATAAAAAACAATATCGTTAACGGTAAGTTTATCAAGGCTGGTGTGAAATTTACGCGAATCCTTACGAATACCTTTAAGAACCCCAATAACCCTGCCATGAGAACGCGTAAAAAAGAATGCCAGTTTACTTGTCTCCCGATGATCAATAGACCGAAGAACAATCGCTTCCGTCGATATAATAGCCATTTTATTCACTCCACAGGTCAGCGACCCGTTAAATTATAAATTCGCTCCCGATCCGACATATAATTTTTATACGCGAAAGGATCCCATTGAGATCTCTTAAATGTGTCCGATGGGACATCCAGCACTCCAGGCAAACGCTCATAAGGATGGCCAAGCATCTTGGTGCGCAAATCGATCGCACTCTGATATCCCGGCTCTATGCGAAGGGCCTTATCCAGATCAGCCAAAGCCTTTTCATATTCTCCTGCAATACCGTAAAGCTGTGCCCTGAAGTAATAGGCCGTCACAAAGTCCGGGATGATCTCCACCGCATGACTGAAATCCTTAATAGCCGCCTGAAGATCTTGCCGGACAAAATAAAGGATCGCTCGATTATGATACGCCAGCGCAAAGCGCGGTTCAAGCTCAACAGCCCGTGTGTAGTCCTCAACAGCCTGGTCATACCTTTTCGCATTCTGATGTAAAAAAGCTCTCAAGAGATACGTGTCGGCACACAAAGGATTCAAGGCCAAAGAACGATTATAATATTCTATCGCCCGCACAGGATCCTTGAGTGAAACATACTCCATGCCGATATCATTCAAAACCCAATACTCGCGTGCATCACCCTGGCCAAGCATTTTCTCGTAGATCCCGATAGCTGCTTGATGCATACCACGTCCCCGGTAATAATGAGCAAGGTTGATATAGCTGACATACCCCGGCGCCCGATGAACAGCCCGCAACCAGAATTTCAAGTCATCACCCCATATCCGGCATTGAACGAACGTGAGCGAACCTCCTGCCAAGAACACCCCTGTGACAAGGGACCATGCCGCGATCCTGATCTTGAACGCTTTCTGTTTCAAGCCATTAAGCCAACGATCCGTCTCATATCCTATCCATAAACAAAATCCCAAAGCCGGCAAATACATGAACCGATCAGCTACAAAACTCACCAAAACATCTTTATTAAAACGTAAAAGAAAAAAGATCGAAAGAAAGTAATACCCGCACGCCAGCAGCCAAAGACGATTCCTGCGGAACAGGACAAGACTTGATAGAAAAAGAACAAACACCACAATCGCTGAGAAATACTCCACATTCCAGAGGCTAACCGGAATGGGCGCCTGATATAACGGAGACAGATTGAGCGGCCACAAAAATGTCTTTAGATAAAAAACAAACGTCCAGATCCAAACTAGAATGGCCTGATCAACGTTCGAAGCAAAAATACGCTCATTAAAAACATACGTCACCGCAGCAATACCCAGAAGGATCATAAAGAACGGTGCCTTATCAACTAAACTGCGACGACTTAACGGTCTTTTCTCATACCAATCCACGAGCAAAAAGATAAGTGGCAGACTAACCGCCATGGCTTTGGACAGAATACTCAAAAGGGCAAAGAAAAGGCTCCCCATGTAAGGCAGGAATTTCCCGGAGCGTATGTAAGACAGATACTGATGAACTGCAGCCATATAAAAAAAAGCGTAAAGAAGATCTTTCCTCTCGGAGATCCATGCCACGGACTCCACACGCATCGGATGAATAGCAAAGATCAAAGCTGCCAAGAAAGCAGCCCCCGCCGAAAAATGAAAACGCAGAGCCAGTGCCCAGACCAAAACCACAACCCCAAAATGCAGGATCAGATTATCAAGGTGATAAAACAAGGGCGAGAGCTTGAAAAAGAAATGCTCGATGGAAAATGACAAGACCGTGAGTGGAACGTACGTCTTGCCGATCATGCTGGTCAATAGATCCGGGAAATTTTGCAGGGTTAACCCGGTCACAAAAGGATTGCTGACAACGAGAAGCCCGTCATCCCAATTCGAAAATCCGTTAAACAAAGACGGCCAGAAGGCTATGAACGTCGCCGCAGCCAACACAAAAAGTACGATCACGGCACGTCCCGTGATCCAATATGAGCACTTCATGAGATCAACTCCAATAATTGATCTTCCTTCACGCGCATCGCGGCACGCTGCTTGTCCGTAGCATCATCCTGCCCCAATAAATGAAGAATGCCATGCGCCACATAACGCAAGATCTCACGTTCAACAGGCTCACCAAAAATCCGGGCATTACGAACAGCCTCGGTTAAACAGATCACAAGCTCCCCATCTATACAATGAGCCTTATCGTCACCAAAATCAAATGTGATGATATCTGTCACATGATCATGACCAAGATGTGTTTTATTGATCTTTCGAATTGCAGGTCCCGTAACAAAAACAAGGGACAATGTTGCAGATTTGATCCCATGATGCAAAAGAAAAAGCAAAGCCACCCGTTCGATCGTGGCCGCAGACAAACCCCCGGCCAGATCCTTGCGTAAGCCAGAGCTGAAAAAGACCGTGATCTTAAGACCGCTCTTCTTCGCCGTTATGTCCGTTTGACTTTTTGGCATTGGGATATTTCACACGCACATGATACATGGCGGAAAGTTCACGCGAAAACACACCGGAGATCGTTTCAATCTCGCGCAGCGTCAGCGTACATTCATCCAACTGTCCATCAATGAACTTATTATTGATGACCTTGCGGACCATATCACTGATCCTGGTAGGCGTATGCTCATCCAGGGCACGCGTCGCACCTTCAACAGAATCCGCCAACATAACGATCGCCGTCTCCTTGGTCTGCGGCTTGGGGCCTGGATAACGGTAATTCTCTTCACTCACAGATTCAGCATCATCGCCCGTCAGGGCTTTCTGATAAAAATAATAGATCAGGCTCGTGCCATGATGTTGCTGGATAAAATCGATCAGCTTGGGGCTCAGTTTATGCTTACGGGCGATTTCAACGCCCTCTTTAATGTGATTGAGGATGACCAGACGACTCATCGAGGGCTCAAGCTCATCATGCTTATTATCCGCCATCATCTGATTCTCGGTAAAATATTCAGGCTTCACCAATTTCCCGATGTCATGATAATAAGATCCGACACGCACCAAAAGTGTATTGGCATCGATCGCATCCGCTGCCGCTCCGGCAAGATTGCTCAAAACCAGGCTATGATGATAAGTTCCTGGCGCTTCAAACGCGAGTCGTTTCAAAAGCGGCTGGGTCAGCGAATCTGAAAGTTCCAAAAGACTAAAATTGGTCAACTCTCCGAACAAACTCTCAAAGATCTTGAGCGTCGCCAATACAATGGCAGCCGAAAGAAGTCCATTGGCAAAGAAAGGTTCCAGCCCATCCAAGAAAAGCTCTTTTGAGAATACGGGATGGACCAAAAAATATCCGAATGCCTGCACCATACCCGCCAACAACCCTGCGAAAAGCACCTTGCCTCGCGTACGCGCATCACGGATGATGTAAGCACCGGTTAGCCCGCCGATAAACACGATGATGCAATAATCCAGCGGCATCCCAACGGCCAAACTCAAGATCGCCGAAGACATGAACGACATGGAAAAAGCCAACTGAAAATCATTGAAAAGCAGCATAGCCAGCATCGCCACACTCGCGACAGGCACGACATACGGTGAGAACTTCCAATATTCTGTCATGGCATGACCCAGCGCCACGATCAGAACCAGAAGAAATCCAAGATGAAGAAAACGACGGGCATCGATCTTCTTAAAGAGCGCGAGATGACATCCATAAAATACCAACAAGAGCGGAATGATCAAAGAAAATCCGGCTACCACACAATAGCCCAAAAGGATCGTGAAGATCACAGCCGCCTTGATGATGCTGTCTTTTTTCTTATTTATGATATTTATCATACGCCTCAATGATCTTCTGAACGAGCTCATGACGGACAGTATCTTCTCCCGTCAAATGCACAAACTTGATCTCATCCACATTCCTCAGCACTTTCTCCGCCTCAATAAGACCAATGAGCTGGCCTTCCGGAAGGTCGCTCTGGGTCACATCACCCGTAATGATCGTCTTCGAGTCAAATCCAAGACGCGTTAAGAACATTTTCATCTGCTCCGGCGTCGAATTTTGCGCCTCATCAAGAATAACGAACGCCTCGTTGAACGTGCGGCCGCGCATATAGGCCAACGGCGCCACTTCAATGATCCCCTGCTCGGAATATTGTTCAACTTTATCCGGCTCCAACATTTCATAAAGCGCATCATAAAGAGGCCGCAAATACGGCATGACCTTCTGCTCAAGCTCGCCGGGCAAGAAACCCAGATTTTCGCCTGCCTCAACAGCCGGTCGCGTCAAAATGATACGACGCACCAGCCCTTTCTTGAGCGCATTAACGGCCATCGCCATGGCCAGGTATGTCTTTCCTGTACCCGCCGGACCGATCCCAAAAACAATATCGTATTTCTTAATAGCTTCGACATATTCGATTTGCCCTTTGGTCTTGGGCGTAATAAGACCGCCCTTGATCGGAAGCTCGATCTTTTCTTTGGACAAACGTTTAAGGCCGTCTTCCTTTTCCTGTTCCGCGACCCGATTGGCATACTGAATATCACGTTTCTTGACCGCACGCCCGCTTTTAACGATCCCCAAAAGATAATTAAAAAGTTCACCGACCTGACTGACCTTGTCATCCACACCATCAACGCGAAGCCCTTCGTGCGTGCGGTAAATACGGACACCAAATTCTTTTTCAATGGTCTTCAGATTCTCGTCATACTTGCCAAAAAGCTGCTGGATATCACGATTGTCGTCAAACTTAAGGTTCATGATCATGAGGGATTGTCTCCGTTATTTATTCTCTGTTGTCGTCTGTGTTTCCAACGCAGGGATCTTGAGCGTAACACCAAACTTCAAGAAATTAGGATCCTTGATGACATCACGATTGGCATCATAGATCTTGGTCCATTTGCTGTAAGAACCATAAACTTTCTTCGAGATCTTCTGCAAGGTGTCATCTTTCTCAACCACATAATTCTGTGGTTCAGGGACAACCACGCTTGCTTTTTCAACCGCCGGACTGCTTTGCGGCAAGGTAAAACTGCCCTCTTGAGACGTCGATGCCGATGCGGACGCAGATGCCGTGCCAACTTTATCGCCAGCCAAAGCAGGATGCGCCTTATCTTTCTCGATCACCTCAAGCACAACAACCTTCCGGGTCTTCGCCGGGGCATTGTTGGTTTGTCCAGGAATGTCTTGATCCACGCGTTCTTTATTAACCACATAGGTCCTTGCCGTATAACAACCGGACAAAAGCATAACAGCCGCACAACTTAAAACAAAGGGAAGTGTTTTCTTCATCATAACTGCCTCCTATGACTTTTTCTTAAGCGTTATCAACCCAAGATCCTGCAAAGACTTAGCTTCTACGACTGACGGAGCATCAGACAAAGGGCACGCCCCGCGCTGGGTCTTGGGGAACGCGATCGTATCCCTGATCGAATCAAGGCCGGTGAGGATCGCAACCAAACGGTCAAGGCCATAAGCAACGCCCGCGTGCGGCGGCGCACCATACTCAAAGGCCCTCAGCAAGAATCCAAAACGCCCCTCAATATCTTCCTGGCTAAGACCAATGATATCAAAGATCCTTTTCTGGATCTCACGGCGATGGATACGGATCGATCCTGAACCAATCTCATTACCGTTCAAGACCAGGTCATACGCGCGCGAACGGATCTTGGACAGATCCTGAGAGTCCATCATGGCCACATCATCCGGATGAACAGACGTGAACGGATGATGCTCGCTATTCCAACGCTTCTCTTCAGCGTTCCATTTAAAAAGCGGAAATTCTGTCACCCATAAGAATGCAAATTCATTTTTATCCGTTTTATCTTTACGGATATCCGGCTTATCACAACCATATTTCGCCATAGCCTCGGCATGCGTCATGCGCGGGAACGGAATAGGCAAATCAATGCCCTTCACATCCTTAAAGATCTTCTGGTACATGCGCTCAGTCACAGCGTAAACATCTTCCTCGTCGACAAAGGACATTTCCATATCGATCTGAGTAAACTCAGGTTGACGGTCCGCACGCAGATCCTCATCCCGGAAACATTTGACAATCTGATAATAACGGTCCATGCCGGAAACCATCAAAAGCTGTTTGAAAAGCTGAGGCGACTGCGGTAAAGCATAAAACTGTCCCAGATTGAGCCTTGAAGGAACGAGAAAATCACGTGCGCCTTCAGGTGTTGATTTGGTCAGAACAGGTGTTTCAACCTCAAGGAAATTTTCACTATTCAGGAACGTTCTGACCGCCGCCGCAAGTTTGGCGCGCATCACAAGCGTTTCACGCATCTTATCACGGCGAAGATCGAGATAGCGATATGTCAATCGGAGCTCTTCCGTAACCTCAGTATCACCGTCGATCTCAAAAACAGGAACCTTGCTCTCGTTAAGGATCTCAAGCTCTTTGGCCAACAACTCAACCCCTCCGGTCAGCATATCCGGATTAACATTCTTATCCGGGCGAACGCTCACCGACCCTTTAATACGGACCACAAACTCCGGACCAAGCTTTTGAGCATTGTCATGCGCCATTTTAGCGACGGACGGAACAAAAACAACCTGCGTGATACCATAACGGTCACGGATATCAATGAAAATGAGTTTGCCATGATCACGGCGACGATGAACCCATCCCGTGAGGACAACCTCCTGATCTTTATGCGCTGGACGAAGCTCACCACATGTGTGCGTACGCAACATGATATTACCTTTCTGATACGTCATACGGGCGGGTCATAGACCCGCCCCTACAACATCGATTTTATTTTTAAAATAATTTCATTCCGGGGAACATCCGTCTGATCCCCGGTGAACATGTTCTTAAAACCCACGGTGCCATGCCGCATCTCTTCTTCACCCAAGACGAGTACGAACCTTGCGCCAAGCTTATTGGCCTGGTCAAACTGCTTCTTCACGGCACGGCCACAGCCGAAATCCATGTCTGCGGATATGCCATTCTCACGCAAAAGATTCACCAAAGCAAAGACATCTTTCTCAAATTCAAGCTTTCCCGCCACAGCAAAAACATCGATCGAAGGCTTTGATACCACTGTCTTGCCCTGCGCTTCAAGCGCCAAAAGGATCCGTTCCATACCCAAAGCAAAACCGATCGCTCCGACAGGTTCCGGAAAACGCCTATCACCGCCGCCGAGCTGTTCAATGAGCCCGTTATACCGGCCACCCGCTCCCAAGGCATCCTGGGCCCCCAAGCCGGCATAAGAGATCTCAAAGACCGTATGCGTATAATAATCCAGACCACGCACAAGCTGAGACGACACCTCATAAGCAACGCCTAATTGATCCAGGCCCTTTTTAACCTCTTCAAAATATTTTAGCCCGCTATCAGACAAATGACGCGTACCAATATTTAAGCCCTGAACAACTTTCTTACAATCCTCATCCTTGGAATCTAGCAAACGGAACACATTGCGCTCATACTGGTCCTTACACGTATCGCTCAAATGAGAGATCTTGTCCTTAAGCTCGGCACGCAGCCAGTCCGCAAATTTCTGTTTATCTTGTGCACTGCCAAGGCTGTTGATCTTGAGCTTAAAGTCACTTAAGCCAAAAGACTTAAGAAGTTCGACGCTGAGCGCAATGATCTCGGCATCCAGTAAAGGATGATCAGCCCCACGGCCGATAGCCTCAGCCCCGATCTGATGGAACTGACGAAGCCTTCCTTTTTGAGGACGCTCACCGCGAAACATCGGCGCAATATAAAAAAGTTTGGATAAGAATTCTTCGCGGCCAAGATCATATTGATTGTAGGCACGCACGACCGAAGCAGTCCCTTCAGGGCGAAGTGCGAACGCAGCATCATCCGCTGCCCCTTCACGCTGACTTTTGACCTCAAGGAGCTGTTTGTTAACAACTTCCGTGGTCTCTCCCAAGGAACGTTTAAAAAGCCCCGTGTCTTCGAACACAGGTGTACGGATCTCGCTGTAACCGTATGTCTTGAAAAGCGTTCGGGCTGTCTGCTCGAGGGCCTGCCATGCGGCGATCTGGTCGGGTAAGATATCGCTTGTGCCGCGGGGAGAGGATATTTTCACGTTATTTGATCTTCTGTTTCATCTCAAGGCCGGGTTTAAATACAACAACGCGACGCGGTGGAACGGGAACGCTCTCTCCGGTCCGCGGATTACGTCCAAAACGGGCGCGGCGCTCTTTGATTTTGAAAACGCCAAAATTACGCAACTCAACCTTCTCGTTGCGGTTAAGACTCTCGACAATAACATCGAATGTTTTCTGAACGATCTTCTTCACATCGACTTGCTTAATGCCGGTCATATCGGTGATCTTAAGAACAATGTCTTTCTTGGTCATAATCTGAAGCCTCCCTCTGTGGAAAAATACGAGCTAATTTTTGTAAACATAGTATCAACAGGGCTTTATGATGTCAAGTTATAAAAAACCCCTAAAAAACCACTTTAAACCCACACCTTTAAACTAAAGATTTAATATCATTTAATAAAAACCCGATACAATCCTTCATAATACGTCTGAAGCTTCCTCTCAGGTCTATGAAAATCTTCTGCAAGGAATTTCCCAACTTGGAACAAATTTAATCTTTCTGCGATTTTTTTCCAAAAAATACCCTGTTCATCGTACATACGTAACGATCCCATCAAATAAACAGGAACCCCTTGTCTCACATACACACTAACCTCATCCAAAAAAGCGTCCATTGAATTAAAGTCATTCACAGGGATCCCTAAAGTTTTTCTTTTGGCATAATATTCAATAAAAGAGTTATCATCCGCACCTAAAATAATCGCATTACTTTCGGTAACACCTTGAACATACGCAGCAAAACGCTTTTCTCCATTGTAATGATGCCTAAAAACAAGCATGGGATACATAAAAAGGATCATGCCTGTCAAAAACAAACTAAGTAGAAAGATTCCCACAGCACTTCTAAGCCGGTAGACCCAAACAATACCATAAGCCACGGCTATCCACAGAGGAACCATGATCATATCCAAATACCGGGGAGTGTAACATCTGTTGTTGCCATAAAACAAAATGAACATGCACCAGATAAATAGAAACAACACCTTGAACAAATTTTCTTTAGAAAACAGTACCGTCATCCCCATCACAAAGCAACCAACCCCGAACACGCCAAGCGTATTTTCCAGATCGTACATCGCATGATAAAGAGCAGGTGATAACAATCCCCAATAAAACGCCACTGAGACATCCCTAACAAACAGCGTCCTATGACACAAATCACCTAAGTATGTAAAAAACAGGGTTCCCAAAACACAACACAATGGCAAAAATAAAGCACTCAACCATTTCAATTCACGTTTTTCTTTGGGAATGGTTATCGCAAAAGGACGCGTCGTGATAGCCGGACTAAAAGCAAGCAACACAAACATGGGAACCATCACAAGAATAGATTCTCTCACACTAATAGAAATCCCCATAAAAACGCTCGCAAGACTGACCCAAAACAAGGAATTTTTTCTGCATCCGCGTAATAAAGAATAAAAAGAAAATAAAAAGAAGAACATGGCCATCCCATGTTCTTTCCCATAGGTGTTGGGCATAAAATAAAGCGGGGTCGCAGAAAATAATAGGGCGCCAAAAAGAGCCACGACACGGTCACCTAAGAACTCAACAATGAACAAATAAAGGGCAACGATAGATAGAGAATGAAACAAGATACTGGAGAATCGGGTAAGAAAATCCGCATTGTCTCCCAACAAAAAGAAAGGAAAATACAAAATGGAATTGATAATAACAGCGCCATACCGGCCCGCCACCGCAGGCTGCAGCTGACCGGTCTGATATGTCACTTCAACGGCACGCGCCAGAGCAACGCTGTCACAGTGAAACAGCCCCTCATTAATAAAAACAAGTCCGGCACATAAATTCATGAAGAATAAAGAAAGAACTTCCCAGATCAAGCAGCCCCCTATTTTTGAAATCTTCCGTTATACACCCTACAAAACAACCCTGAACCCATTTTCACCGACAACAAACTTGATCTCATCCATCAAGACCTCGCTGGGTGTTACATAAAGCTCCCGTCCGACCTTGATCTCAACACTTTTATGATTACGGGTATCGATCTGAAGATGAACGGGCGTATCACCGGGGAAATGTTCCAGTTTCTTTTTAATGACCGTCAACTTGTCGGGACCAACCTTGGTCATATCGATCCTGATCAGTTTAACCAATTGATAGATCTCATTGATATCGCGCAGCTCATCAACCACAATATTGCGCGGCCCGGTCGGCTTGCCATCTTTCCCCTTACGGGAAAGGATCTTACCCTTAACAACCACCACAGCGCCTTCACGGATATGAGAACCCATCAGCTTGAACACTTCAGGGAACATGACAGCTTCTGTTGTGCCCTCAAGATCTTCAAGCGTAAGAATGGCCATACGTTCACCCCGGCTTTTGGTAACCGTATATTTCACTCCTGTGATCATGGCGATCATCGCCAACCCCTGATTCTCCAGCATACCTGAGATCTTGGATGTCGTAGCATTGGTAAATGTCTGGATCTCCACAATATAACGATCAAGCGGATGGCCACTAAGATAAAATCCTAAAAGTTCTTTTTCAAAAGCTAAAAGCTGTTGCTGCGGCCATTCTTTCATATCAGGCATGGCCTCCGACTGTGCGGAAAACCCCCCCGAAGTCTCTCCCATGGCAAAAAAAGACAATTGTCCGGCCTCTGCATCTTTTTGACGGCTTGTCCCCCCGTTTAACGCCGGCTCAAGCACCGCGGCCAGCTGAGAACGCTTCACACCAAAACTGTCAAAAGCCCCGCAGCGGATCAAAGATTCCATGGCCTTGCGATTACAGGCATGCAGATCCACACGACGGCAGAAATCAAAGATCGATGTGAAACGGCCACCCTTAGAGCGTTCTTCAACAATAGATGCGATCGCGCCGGCCCCGATATTCTTGACACTCAAAAGGCCATAGCGGATCGTGCTATTATTAATGACTGTAAAGAC
>CAJBYM010000001.1 GCA_903959815.1 Candidatus Omnitrophota bacterium | reverse complement strand
TTGTACACTTCCTTACCCGCTGTACTTCCAATATTTATGATATGCCCTTGTTGTTTTATTAAATAAGGTAATACCGCTTTTGAAGTATAAAGGTTCTTCCAGGCAAGGTAGTTGCTCCTGTATCGGTCAATTCTAACTTTAAGGATGTGCATGTGGTGTTGGATGGAAGTGGTAGTATGAATAAGGTGCAAGAAACGAATCTTTCGAATAAGGCGAGTTCGTTGTTCGAGGTCGGTAGCGTTTTTGGTCGTGTAAGGTCTGGATCGGTAGGACCATCGGTTTTTAATACAACGCCAACAGATTCTTTGGCAGAAATTCTGGCGAACAACGCGCCTTCAAACACGAACCTTTTGAATGGTCTCAATGAAGCATTGAAGAATTTGAAACAAAAAGAAAAGTTGCTGGTTTCAGATTTAAAAGCTAACACAGGGGACACGCAGTTGGATATGTCGGTTGAGGATATGGTCAAGGCAGGTATCATTATTAATATAGCGACGACGAAGGCTTCCTATAATGCGAATTATTCCAAATACTTGACGCTTAAATCGAATGTTCGTGCACGTATGGCGCGCAATGATCTTGAATTTAATGCGAGTTCCTGGCTGGATATAAACAGTGCTAGTATTCCTATTGAAGTGAGGTTGATCGCGATTGCTGAAGCAACGGGAGGGAAAATTTATTGGGGGGAGAACTTAGCTGACGCAATTGCGCAGTATCAGCAATTAAACAGTGCGAGTGATCTGGCGACCCCTTCGGCTGAAGAGCAGAGGAATGCTCAGGGTGGTTTGATCCAAATAACAACGTATGCGAATGGTCAGGAACAGACCCGTGTTTCTCCTTATGAGATTGTGGATGCATTGCCTGTTAACGGCGATGTTGTGGTGGCTGATTTGATCAAGGATGATGTTGCGCCGACAGCCGGGGTTAGTTTGGCGACTTTAAATGGAATAGATGGTCAGCAGCGTGCACAGTTTATAAAGAGTTATATTAAAACAAAATTCGAGGCTTTTAATAACATTAGTCGTGATAATGGCGGCAGGGAGATATTTTTGAGTTCGGAGAACTTTCAATTAGCTCAGGCGTATATTAATGATGCCAACCGTACAGTAACGGATGATGGGTTTAAAAATTTCCTTTTAGATCTTGTTAATAATCAATCTAAAGGCGTTATTGGATTACTTAATCAAGGTGGCAATACGAATTATGCCGAGGACATGGGTCAGCCCGAGCAAGCGTATCAGGCTTATCAAGTGGATAAGGGTGGTATCGACCTTAATACGGACAAGCTTGATCTTGAGATCAAAGGTGATGGCAGTGCAGCTATTAGAGCGATCGACCCTGCGCTGTTTGCCCAATTCCAGGCCGCGCCCGGACTTATCCCCGTGATCATCAATATCCAGCCTGTGAATGACCTGCCTCGTTTCCTGGGCCTTTCCCAAGTGGCGGATGCGGCACCTACAGAAGCCACGATCTAATTCGTACTCTCCTATATTAAATAGTTATTGACAAAAAAAGGTAATTTCAAGATAATCGATGACCTTGCCCATGGCAGAGAGGCTGTCAACCGGGCGGGAAGGTTCAACACAAGGGTTTTTCCTGACGGGAAGATCCGTAACAATTGCAGTTACTGCATCGAAAGAAGTGCACATCATGAGTGAATCCACAAAATCCATCATGGAAGAATTGTACAACAGCACGCTCAAGACCTTTGCCGAAGGGCAGATCGTTCAGGGCACCATCGTTGCCAAGAACAACACCGAGGCGATCGTTGATATCGGGTTTAAGTCCGAGGGTTTCGTTCCTTTGGTCGAGTTCCGGAATCCGGCCGCGGTCGATGTCGGGCAAAAGATCGACGTGCTCATTGAGAACATTGAAGACGAAGACGGCAAGCTGATCCTCTCGCACGGCAAGGCTGAAAAGATGAAGGGCTGGCAGAAGATTGCTGACGTCATCAATGAAGGCGATGTTGTCGACGGCCGCGTTATCCGTGTGGTCAAGGGTGGTTATATTGCGGATGTCCAGGGCGTGGAAGCGTTCCTGCCCATGTCGTTGTCCGCATTCAAGGGATTCCATAGCGATGATATCATGGCGCGTAATTATAAGTTCATGGTTGCCAAGATGAACAAGCAGCGCCGCAATCTGATCCTGTCCCGCCGTGAAGTGGTGCAGAAAGAGCGCGAAGAGAACCGTGAGGTCCTCTGGGCGAAGCTTGAAAAGGGCCAGCGTCGTACAGGCGTGGTCAAGGGCATCACGGATTTCGGTGCCTTCATTGACCTGGGCGGCGTTGACGGTCTTCTCCATATTACGGATATGAGCTGGTCGCGTATCAGCCATCCGTCCGAGATCGTCCGTTTGGGCGACCGGCTGGAGGTTATCATCCTTGATTTTGACAAGGAAAATTCCAAAGTTTCTCTGGGTTTAAAGCAGATCACGGCTAATCCCTGGGAAGGTGTTTATGACAAGTATCCGACGGGCACTGTGGTCAAGGGCAAGGTGGTCAACATCATGCCGTACGGTGTTTTCGTCGAGATCGATAAGGGCATTGAGGGCCTTCTTCACGCCTCCGAGATCACCTGGCAGAAGAAGATGGTCAATCCGCAGGAAATGTTCAGCGTCGGCCAGCAGGTCGAAGTGCAGATCATCAATGTGGACAAGGATTCCAAGCGCATATCGCTGTCCATGAAGCAGCTGGAGGATAATCCGTGGCTTAAGGCCGAGGAGAAGTTCCCGGTGGGCACGCATGTCAAGGGCACGATCCGCGGGTTTGCGGATTACGGGGCGTTCGTCGAGCTTGAGCATGGCCTCGAAGGCATGATCCATGTTTCTGACATGTCCTGGACCAAGAAGGTCAATCATCCTCAGGAGATCCTGCAGAAGGCGCAGCAGGTCGAGGTTGTTGTTCTGGCCGTGGATGGCAAGAACCGCAAGATCACCTTGGGTTTGAAACAGTTGCAGGTTAATCCGTGGGCTGATATCGCCCAGAAGTTCCCGATCGACACGGTCGTTGATGCGACGGTGATCATGAATTCAAACTTCGGCGTTTTCGTGAAGCTTGAGGATGATATTGAAGCGCTTATCTATTCTTCCGAGATCGAAAAAGAAGAAGCGGCCAAGCTCAAAGCCAATGACAAGATCCGTGTGAAGGTCATCAAGGTTGATGTTGAGCAAATGAAGATCGGTGTCAGCGCCCGGGTGTGATGTCATCCTGAGCCCCTTTGGGGCGAAGGATCCCAGTGTTCTTTAGGACGTGGATAGACAGTTGATGGATATGGCCAGAACTCTTCAGATCATTTCCCGCGGCACGACAGAGATCATCAATGTCGCGCAGTTGGAGAAAAAACTCGCGAAGAGCGAGAAGGATGGCAAGCCTTTGGTCATCAAGGCAGGTTTTGATCCGACCGCTCCGGATATCCATATAGGGCATGTTGTTCTTTTAAGAAAAATGCGCCAGTTCCAGGAATTGGGGCATCAAGTGGTGTTTTTGATCGGCGATTTTACGGCCCAGGTGGGGGATCCTACAGGCCGCAATGAACTGCGCAAGAAGATGACGCGTGAGGACATTGAAAAGAACGCCGTGACATATCAGGACCAGGTCTTCAAGGTGCTTGATCCCAAGAAGACCCAGGTGGTTTTTAACAGCCACTGGTTCGGGAAATTCACAGCCCAAGAGCTGATGGAGCTTACGGCGCATGCGACCGTTGCCCAGACGCTCGCGCGGGCGGATTTCAAGAAACGCTTTGATGAAGGCCGGGAGATCAGTCTTCTGGAATTCATTTATCCACTGTTGCAAGGCTATGACTCGGTTCAACTTAAGGCTGACGTTGAATTGGGTGGATCAGATCAGAAGTTCAATCTTCTGATGGGCCGTCAGATCCAGGAAGCGTTCCATCAGGAGCCCCAGGTGGTCATTATGACGCCGCTTCTTGAGGGGCTTGATGGTGTTCAAAAAATGTCCAAGTCGCTGGGCAATTATATCGGCATCAATGAGCCGCCGCGTGAGATCTTCGGCAAGGTGATGTCGGTCAGCGATGAGTTGATGATCAAGTACTTCGAACTTTTGACGGACGAGGACCTTGCGGTGGTCCGTCAGATGCATCCGAAGGAGGCGAAGATGAAGTTGGCGGGCGAGATCGTCCGGCAGTTTCACGGAGCCGACGCAGCCCGGGATAGCCGTGAGCATTTTGAGAATGTATTTTCTCAGAAACAGGTCCCGGATGATATTCAAGAATATATGCTCACGCAGGGAAAAGAATCGCTGGCAGACATCCTGGTCAAAGCAGGGGTCGCCCCATCCAAGAACGAAGCGCGCCGGTTGATCAAGCAGGGTGCGGTTACGTTCGAGGGCCAGCCGGTGGCTGATGAGAATTGGTCAGCTCTGGCGGGTGTGCTCAAGGTGGGCAAGCGCCGTTTCCTGAAACTTCAATCAAGCTCCACGACCTCTTGATTTTTATTAAGAAAGTGGAGCGTAGTCCCGCCCCTTTGTGGATGCGGGATAAGCCTCGCGTCGGGGCCTTCCGTTAAACTCGCCTGTCTGGAAATAAACGCCTTTATTTGCTTGACAATAGTAAAGGTGTTGTATATACTTTTGCTTCTTCATTTTGTCCGCCCTTGTAGCTCAGTTGGTAGAGCACGTCCTTGGTAAGGACGAGGTCA